>JAFMDM010000004.1 GCA_017857195.1 Methanobacteriota archaeon | reverse complement strand
TGCAGTATAAGAACTTTAGCCGAAATATCCTCGGGTCTGACCTATAACCTAGTGAGCAGAACAGCGGCGAACGTGTTAAGGACTCGGGGAAAGTTGGTCTTAGTAATAAGGGAGACTCCGCTTGGTGTAATAGAACTGAGAAACGCTCTAACAGCTGCCGAGGCTGGAGCCATAATATTGCCTGCCTCACCTGGATTTTACTCCAAACCTAAGACAATACAGGATGTCATAGACTTCGTTGTGGGGAAAACACTGGACATGTTGAATGTTTCACATAATCTATACAGAAAGTGGGAAGGGGCCTCCTATACTTGAAGTTCGCTTTTTCTCAGGGTTTCAGGCCCTAATCCTAAACCTATGAGGGCTATAACCACCCCTGTTACGAGAACAATGGTGGCTGCCTCAGATACTTGATATAGAGAGGATAAGGACGAAATAATGAGAGGGGTAAAGCCTGCCACAGCAAATGCGCCGTTATAGGACGAACCGATCCCAGTGGCCCTACTGAACGTCTTAAACCTTTCCGCTAGGTAAGCTGGCGATATCGCTGAGGCCAGATTGATACCAAATCCAAAGATTAACACATAGAGTAGGGGAGAGTAAATTACATCTCGATACAAAAGGAAGCCAACTATACCTCCAATAATTAAACCTGCTATACCCATTGCCTTACGACCTATAACGTCAGCTAGTGTTCCAGAAACCAACATGGCAAAAATCCCAATTAGATTCATATATAGCAATAATTGCCCATAGAATGTGGGAGAATAATGGAGGACTGTACCAAAGTAGATGGGAAGATATTGTGGACCTGCGTATATCATCAACCAAAACCCAATCATTACAAGTAGCGCCTGAGCCAGTGGTCTAAGCCCCTTAATTATGGGCTTTCTTTCCCTTTCAAGGAAGACCTTTGGCTCAGTTGCTTTAGCCCTTATGACTACGGCCAGAGCAGCGGGTAATACCCCAACCAGGAAAATTATGCGCCAACCATAGGTGATGAACCAAGGTTGTCCGGCAAGATAGACGAACAATAAGTCAACCAGGACGAATCCCGCTAGGGTGCCAGACTGCATGAGGCCGGATAATAATCCTCTACGGGATGAGAGACTTTCCATGGCTATGGTGAAACTGGATGAGACATCCCCGCCTATGAAAAGTCCTTGTATTAGTCTGAGCAAGGATAAGAAAATGGCAGCAAGAATTCCCACTTGAGCGTAAGTGGGGAGAAGAGCAGTGAGACCTATGGAAGCTGAATATCCAAGGACAGTGAATATTAGAGTATATCTTCTACCTCGACTATCAGCCAACAGACCAAAGAGAAGGCCTCCCAAAGGTCTAGAGGCTACTGTGAAGACTATTGGTATAGCAGCTCCAAGAAGGCCTAGGCCTGGGAAGAAAAGTTTGCCCAATAAGGCAGAAGTAACTACAACAGCTCCCAAGTCATAAGAATCCATGAGCCACGAGAAATATGCACCAACAAAGTTGAATCTCTGAGATCCCATGTGGAACGGAAAGAAGGGCATTATAAAAAAGCGATGTTCAATGACAACTAATTATTAACAAGGACTGCGAAGGATTGAGCTGCAGTGATTTTCTGGGTCCCATCAAGCCCTGTTATACTAAGAGTGATATTATCATTTACTAAAAATATAATAAAAAATACGCTCGCAATTACATATCCCTTCATGAAAAGTTTTCCTGACCATAAGTCAGCTATAAGTACATGAATTATGATAAAGAAGTACGATGTTGATTCGAGACGCTTACTTGGATGAGGATACTAGCCTCATACTATCCTCTACGGAAGAAGTGTTAAGGAAATCTTGGTCTACCAAGGAACTGAGAAAGTATGGAAACGGTGAAAAGGAGCCCCTCAAGCTATTACTCAAGGAGTTATCGAATTTGGGGCTTTTTCAGTATGCGAGTCAGCTCAAAGGAAGGGCACTTGTGGAGATGAATATTCTGGTTGGCTCCAGATTGCTCCCAGGCGTGATAAGTAGTTCCGTGGCAGCCCTACCGGCCTTGGATGAAAAGGAGATTAATGAAATACTAAGTGAACCGTTGGTAACTGTGTCAGATTCCCCTTTAGTTCCTGCAGCGTCAGAGGCTGACTACATAGTAATTGGAGACCTGCTAGGAAGAAAGGATAGAGCAGACATATCTGTTATGGATTCTATCGATGACTCGATGCCCATATGTAAGGTGGAACTTAATGGAGCCAGAAGAATAGGGGTGAATAGGGCTAAGCTGGCCGTCGCGATTGCGTCCCAGATGATAGGACATGGAGAAGAGGCGTTGAGAATGGCAGTAGATTACAGTAGGGGAAGAATTGCCTTTGGAAAGCCTATTGGATCATTCCAAGCCATAAAACACAAACTGGTAGATGATGCAGTCTCTGTGGAGATGGTCAAGTCTGCTACCATAAAGGCTTCCATGGAGCCAAAATTAGCTGAGGTGGCGCTCAGCCTGGCAGTGCAGAGAATACCTAAGGTAATAATGGATTCCATACAGGTTCACGGGGGAATCGGATTTACTGAAGACCTTGACCTTCATCTTCACCTGAAGAGATCCCTAACTCTTAGCAAAGTTCTTCGCCCTAACGTTAGGGAGGACCTTTTCAACTTCTAGCCACAATTCACAACGTCTCTACCACGTTCCTAGTCAGAACAATTCTGGTCTCCTTCCTCTTTATCTCAGTTGGAGAATCAAGGACCTCACCCTTACAGCATGTAAAAAGATATCCTTCGTCTGGGGTTCCTATCAATTTCTTGGCACGACTTAGCTCTCTCTCTCCTGTCAAAAGCAGAAGAAGTTCTAAGGCGGGATTCCTAAGTATGGTCTTTCCTTCTTCAATTCTTCTGAAAAGAAGGCTGCAAGCTTGCCTTAGTATGATCTCCTCAGGTAATTCCCTTATGATTTGAGTAACACACTCCCCATCATATCCAATCAGGGAGGAGTCGAATTTTGTCCTCTTTATCAACAAATTAACCGCCGTGATTAACAGGAATTATTTCGACTGTGTCCTCAGGAGATAAGATATTTGAAGTCAATCTCCAGTCCTTCCCATTAACTAGGATAATGACCCCAGGCCTTGGTTTCCCATCCTTAAGCAATAAGTGCTCCTTTCCAGTTTTTTTCAAAATAGCCGTAAGGTTCCCTCCACCCTCAATATCTAGGGTGGGGCCAACTTCTTGGCTGAGAGGGCCCTTAAAAACCAGCCTTACCATCCTTATTCCTCTATTAACTCCTTCTCCCTCTCTTGCCTTATCCTCTCGGCGTTTTCTATATTCTTAATATAACGTGTAAGGTATCCAGCTACTCTGTTTCTCACCTTTTTTGAGGGTATATCCAGATATTTCTTAAGCAACTCCTTATTTTGGGCAAAATCCTTAGTTACCTCTCCCCTATGCTCTTCAAAAATCTTTTGAGCTATCCTTTTCATATCCTTTGTATATACGTTCCCCATCCTTATTCACCTACTCATTACTTTCCTTGGAGTATATACTCTGCTTGGCCTTAGCTACGTCCTCCTCCCTCTTAAATCTGTCCTTAAGCTTCTCCAATACCAGCGACAGGGTTGTATATTCCATCTCAGCTGGTTCCAGTCTATGTGGCATAAATGGTCCATGTCTCCGCATATAGTCAGTTATTTCAACTGCTTGCTTCCTAGCACCGTCGAATGCAGGATCATCGAAGAGGTCGCTTGGGCCCACTAGCCTAGCATTCTTTATGTTAAAGCCAAGACCAATAAGTCGGGGAGGTCCATCGAACCTGGTTGCCCTAGCGTCCCTTTGTGAAACTGGCATCAGTGGGCCGTAATGACTTCCCCTCATCCAACCGGCGACTAAGTGGGGGAAGGAGAAGGCCTCTAGCACTTCACCCAATGCAGGTAGGCCGTGTTGAAGTCTCACCACCAGAACTGGGTCATCCTTGCCCACATACTTCCCAGCTATGAGATTGAGTCGCTCTATTGAGACTGTTGATGCTAAGAGGTCGTCCTGTCTCCGCCAAACCCTACGTATAACATATCTACCCACCGTACCTATTAGTGCCAGAAGGTCGTAAAGCTCATCAGGGGTGTTTAGAGTAACCCCTTCTCCTTCGTAGACGTCCAATACATCAAACTTGAACCCGCCGTGGAGAGCAGGGTCGATGACAAGACCCGCAGTATTGAAGGGGTCAGCGAACATCTTATACACTGGCAAATTGAATGCTCCAGGTTCGGTCTTGTCTGCCATAAATATGGCCACTGGTTCAGATTGCCTCTCCTCAAACTCCATCTCTGCAACTCCAGGACCCAACCCCTTCACATTACCAGAGAAGGAATCAGAGAGTAGGTCCTGTCCAGCTGCATACAATCCGAGATCCCTAGCAATCCTAGCCGCCTCCTTGAAGGCATTCCAGGCTGTCTCATGAACCTTAGTATCCAAGGCCCCTCTAGTATGAGTCATGATTAGTTCCAGATCGTCTCCCACGTGAGTAATATAGTAATCAACTATGATACCTGTCCTCTTAGCTTCAGCGAGGACCTTATTTGCCACAGCCATGGTATCTGGATGAACCGTATGATGGCCAGCTAGGCTTCCTATGTCTGCTTTTATAACACTTAAAGTAGTTCGCATCATTAATCATTTACTTCACTAGTGGGCTCTCTATTAAAGTTTAACAGAGGACCGAATAACCTTCATTCTCTGCTCATTAACTCACAGGCGAAGAGAAGTTCACTCCAGATCCATACACACAAGAAACGTAATATGATTTAATATACAAAAATTTATATATGCTATTCTCTAGAGAGTTACATATGGGTCTTGAAGAACTTCAAAATGTTAGAGTGAGACTTCCTTCGGGAAGAGAGGCTAGAGTCGTAGATGCTATAGGTTTTTGTTACGATCTCTCCGACACAGATATCTCTGTACTTAGGGAACTTCTACAGCGTGGGACTAAGGGAGAAGATGAGCTAGCTGCTGCCCTGAAGCTAAGTAAAGCTTCCATTAACAGATCCGTGAACAAGTTGGCTTCTTTAGGTTTCGTGGAACGGTTAAAGGATCCAAACTCTAAGGGAGGTAGACCAAGGTATTTATACAAGCCAATGCAACTAGAGCAATTATTCGAAAGAATGAGGAAAGACTTCAACTACTGCGCAGAAATATTTAGCAAAGCCATAGGAGGACCCTCGTAGCTCTTAATTTCGGCAGTTAGCAACGAAGTGAGTAGGATCTCTTTTGAAGGTAAGTAGACATATCTCAGTGTCAAAATAGTAGAGATTCTCACCTACAGTCTCTCTATATGGAGAACATTCAGCTTCAAACAGTCTGTTACACACTGGGCAAATAACCTTCAATTGCGATAACCTTATCTTCTAAGGTTTGTATGTGTACGTCTCTCAGTCTCAGATCTGACCTTTATTATTCCGAAGTGTACGGCACAATTCACGCAGTAACACCTAGTTACTGGATATCTTGTAATCATCGCACCCTTCTTTTCAAGCTCAGCAGCAAGTCCGGCATCAACAGGACTATACATCCTAGTAACGCATACTGCCTTGTCTTCAGGAATCCTTGCACCACAATTATCGCATGAGATGTAACCTACGTGTCCTTTATCTCCTTTCCGTCTTCCCCTGTTCTCTCTCTTCTTTGGCAAATTTACACCTTGCTGCCCTTCTATGGAGGACATTTAATAAGTTTTTGCGATCCTTAAGATCGTCTTTGCCGTACTTCCACAAACTGCGCATCTGCCTGTGACTTCCTGATCATGATAGGGCCTTCCCAATACTCTAGCACCTGACTCCTCTTCCATTTTCAATCCGCAAGCATCATTCCCACACCATGGAACTTCAACAATACCCATCTTACTTTCCAGCTCAGTCTTCACTTCACCCATTGTATGCACAATGCGTACCATGGATTTCATTCTGCTCCAACTGGCCTCCTTGAGGTCCTTGTCTATTTGATTTAACAACGATTTGACGGCGTCGATGAGATCAGGGAGCTTTACTTCCGTAGCCTCAAGTGTGTCCCTCCTTTTCATTACAATAGTATTCTTAAGCAGCTCTCTTCTACCTATCTCTATTCTTATCGGTACCCCCCTTAACTCCCAATAATAATATTTTTCTCCTGGAGTCATTTTCTCTGCAGCATCCAGTCTCGCAGCAATACCGCTGGATGAAAGTTGCTCTAACACCTTCCTGGCATACTCCAACACCTTCTCGTTATCTTCCTTTGAAGGAATTGGAACAACGATTACTGAGATCGGAGCCACAGCGGGTGGTAAAACCGCCCCGTGATCGTCCCCATGAATTGCTATTATGGACGCTATGGCTCTATCAGATATTCCGTAGCTTGTTTGATGAGGATAATCCAGCGTGCCGTTGGCCCTCTGAACCTTCATATCAAAGGCCTTAGTGAAGTTCTGACCCAAATGATGGACTGTACCTATCTGCACTACTTTACCATCTGGAAAGACGGTGTCAAAGGCAACAGTGTAGATAGCACCTGCAAACTTATCCCATTCGGGCCTTATTGAGATGAGATATGGAATTCCAATACTATCGAAGAACTGTTGATAGATGGATACGGCTTCCTTGACTTGTCTGTCAGCGTCCTCGAAGGTCTCATGTATGGTATGGGCTTCCTTAAAGGTGGATATTTCCCTAACTCTCAGAAGAGGCCTAGTGGCCTTTGTCTCATAACGGAAGACACTGACCACTTGATAGAATTTGCGAGGTAACTGGGTATAGCCCTTTATCCACAAGCTTTCCATGTAAGTGATGGCAACTTCACTAGTGGGTCTTAGGGCTAATTTGACGTCAAGTTCATCGTTTCCACCTTTAGTAACCCAGAAGACTTCTCCCTGAAAGCCCTCTATGTGCTTACTTTCTTTCCTTATGAGATCCTCAGGCACTAGGAGTGGAAATAGTATCTCTTCGTGTCCTGAATTATTGAGTAAAGTACGAAGAATATTCAATACTTTTTCTCTTATTTTGAAACCATATGGCATCCATACCCCCATCCCTTTAACTGGATATCTGCCATAGTCTACGATTTCTGCCTCTGACAGTACCCAGTCGTACCATTCACTGAAATTAGTTGTAATCTTAGACCTGGTGACCCTCACGAATCGTTGAAAAACTGTATGGGATTAAAACTTCTTCCACTAAAACTTGGCGAATAACATTAGGACAGCGAACAGGATTCCATAGACTGCTATTCCCTCACCTATTGCCACGAACAGGAGCACCGTTCCGAACATATCCCTCCTTTCAGTTAGAACACCTATACCAGCAGCTGCCGCCATTCCAACCGCAACTCCGGCTCCTATTGCAGCTAATCCTACAGCGAGACCTGCTCCTATGTTCAAGCCTTCAAATCCAGTTCCAGTGTCTGACGCTGCCTGTGCTCCCGCGACCAGAGGTATTAGGAGTGCAGAGAGAAATACACCCAAGGCAGATAGCCTATACCTTAGCTTCATCGATTATCATTCATAATGGCATAAGATCCTTCCTTTAAATCTTTCCCCCTCCATTTCACATGGAGATAAGCTCAGATGTCCATATTAGCTAAATGTTTTTGAGTATTAGATTCTAAAGCCACCAACCAGTGGAGCTCCAGCACCCATATCTCGATAATAATTCTCTGCATGAGCTCTTATTTCCTTTACTACAACCCTCACAAAGTGCCTGGTAATCATTTACAGTTTCACTGTCACAGACAAGCTTTCCACATATGTCCACACACTTTCGAGAATCATAAAGGGTATAACATTCCATAACTATATGTAAACCTGAGCTAAATTAACGTTAAAGGTATAACAGCATGCTGACCTAGTCCCTCAAAGAACAATGGCTAACACAGTTCTGATTAACAGCTAAAACTTATATTTTGGATAGAGCGGAATAGTGATTGTCCCGCCGTAGCTCAGTAGTAGAGCGCCCGGCTGTAGATAGGGGCGCGGGGACCGGGTGGTCCGGGGTTCAAGTCCCCGCGGCGGGACCTTCTAAGGTCGTCAATGCATTTATAAATTGTCTAGGTTTATCTCTGGAGAAGGTGCACGTATTTGGCGGAAACTGCCCATAAGATGCTTTCGGATTCCCTAGGCAACGTCATACTGGTAAAGTTGAAGGGAAACAAGGAAGTAAGAGGTATACTCAAAAGTTACGACCAACACATGAACTTAGTTTTGGCTGATTCTGAGGAGATTCAAAGTGATGGAAATGGAAAGAAATTAGGGACTATAGTTATTAGAGGAGATAACGTAGTACTCATTTCCCCGATTCCCCAGTGAGGTGGATGTAGTTGAAGGGAACACCATCCTTTGGAAAGATGAACAAAGGAGGGACTCATATAAGATGTCGCAGATGTGGAAGAAACTCCTACAATGCTGCTAAGAAATATTGTTCTGCCTGTGGCTTCGGAAGAAGCTCTAAACTAAAAAGATTTAGTTGGCAAAATAAGAAAATAAATGGTATAAGGTTAAGGTAAAAATGTACTATAACTGGAGTTGGCACATCGAGTGGCAAACACCTTACGAATTCCACGGCCATGGGATAACTAAGATCCTGTTCGATAGGCAAACTAAGTTTCAAAGAATTATACTTGCAGAAATGAATAGGTTTGGGAAAACATTAATAATAGATGGAAAAATTCAATCCTCTCTAGAGGACGAATATATCTATCATGAGTCACTGGTGCATCCATTACTACTTTCCTTGGAAAAGGCTTCCAATGTCTTGATTTTAGGTGGTGGAGAGGGAGCGACCCTAAGGGAAGTTCTTAGACATAGGGATGTGAAAAAGGTAACAATGGTAGACATAGACTCCACCGTCATCGACATAGCTAAGCAATATATGCCCGAGTGGCACGCTGGTGCTTTCGAGGATCCTAGAACCAAGCTAATAATAGATGACGGTTACAACTACCTTAGGAGAAGCGAAGAACAATTCGATGCCATAATACTAGATCTCACAGATCCAATAAAGGAATCAACGTCCTACAAACTTTACACCGTCGAATTCTATAATTTAATAAAGTCCAAGCTCAGTGACGGTGGTGGAATGGTGACGCAGGCAACCTCCCCATCTTTCTCATCAGAAGTTTTCAGTGTTATTAACAATACTTGCAGAACTTCATTGGGCAACTCTTATCCATACATGACTTACATTCCCGCCTTCGATGGACTTTGGGGATTCGTCATGGCATTTAAGGGAAAGAAAGGCCCTCTAATGGGGAATGTGGATGACGAAATAAGAAAAAAGATTACGGGTGAGCTTAGACATTATGATGGTCTAACACACTCCTCCATGTTTAACCTACCTAAGACGCTTAGAAAGGGTCTAGAAATGGAAAGAAAGATATCCTCGGAGAGTGACCCAGTAACTGTCCCTGCTTAACTTTAAAACAAGGTAAAACTATCTTATCTAGCCGGGGTGCCCGAGCGGTTAAGGGGGTGGGCTCGAGACCTAATTTCCAGCAGGTGAGTGACCCACTGCTCTACGCGAGCGCGCGGGTTCGAATCCCGCCCCCGGCGAAGAAGCAAAATAAGACTTAGTTTAATGACAAGACAACATTAGAAGCCTAAATGTCGGCTATATCACGGCCCCCTAACTTCTTTGATAGGATCTCTTTGACCTTGCTTTCCATCTGATCCTCTTCATACTCCTCTTCCTTATCCGTATCCTCCCTTCTCTTTATGGCAAATGCGCACTTATTTCCAGGTAAGAGAGCTCTTTTCTCACAGTAGGCGTATTGACAGTCTCCAGTTATGCAGGTGTCACCTACCCATCTGCACTTGCCAACCTTGTAGGGATTACCCTTCATATACTTCATGGTTATCATTAGGGCCTTCTTATTGCACTTGAAGTAGGGACAGAGGTAATTACACTTATCTCCTAGGGGCATGGGCTTCGGCTCGCCGTCGCCTATCTCTCTTCTCTGCTCCTTGGCAGGTCTAAATTCACGGAATCTCCTAGGGTCACCAATATCCACTATGACGACCTCCTCGTTTCTTGATGCAGGATAATGATCTATACCCTTTCCCATTTAAACGTTATGTACTTCAGTCGTCTCGCTTTTTCATCAACTAATGCAAGTATGAGTCTTTTCTTAACGCTGTGAGATAGCCTACCAAATCCCATCAATTCACTGGCTGGAATTTCCTGGCCAATGTCTAGCCCTATGACCAAATAGGGTGCATGCTCTATGCCTGGTCCAACTGTATAAACGCTGAAATCTGCCCCAAACTTAATCCCAGACCTCACTACGAAACCTTTCTCCCTGAGGTCTTCATATACTAGACTGAGAATGGAAAATTTGGATACTCTTTCTTGAGCTATGGATGCAAGTTCCTCAGGATCCAAAAATTCTCCTTGATATAGAACTCTCAGATCCTGTCTCCTTGTAAGATAGACGGCCTCAACAAGTGAGAGTTCCAAGGGGGACTTGAACTCCCTAGGTTTACTCTCACCTACTGGCTTCCCGAAGTAACCCAGGGCATAGAGTTGCTTCGATTGACCCAAATCAAATACGACAACCTTATCTCCAATAAGGGTACCCACGTAGGGCAACTTTACGTCCTCTGAATCGCGATATATCTCATGTCGTCTGCTGCACTCTTTAGCTGATCTACGGCGTCCTCAAGCCTATCCGTTATCTCCTTCATTAACATAATGTATACCAAATCGTCGGTCTTTTTATCAAATAACTGTAGTTCTAACTGTCTATAGAGCTCGTCAACCTCTTCCTCTATCTTAGAAATGGTTACTGCATTCTCTAATGAAACTCTGACATTAATGGACAGCATTCTAAAACCTTCAACGAAGTGAGTCAGTGACGCTATTGCCTTCTCCGTTATTCTGGAGAGCAGCCCGTGGAAAGAAGGCCCTATCTCTATTCCCCTAGATATGAGAGTGGCAAACCTATAAGCGGCGGCATCCACGTCCTGAGAGGTCTTCTCCAAACTGTTAAGTAGATCCACGTAAAGCTCCCTTTCCATTAGTCCAGGACCAACTCTTACAATATATTCCATTGTCTTATGTTTGCTCTCTTCTACAGAATTCTTAACCCCAAATATTTTAGTGTAACTCTGCATGGCCCGTTGCTGCCCATCCGGGACTTTGGACAGCATCTCATAGAATAACCTGATCTCATCTAGAAGGAGCGTAGTAGTTTTCTGTATTTGTTCCTCAATATTCATCTGAGCTATGCCTTCACTCATTAGGAGAGGAAAGGGAGTGCTTATTTAAAAACTAACTTGTGCCAATGGTTTCCTGATTTCTTTTACAGTTTTGATATCTTTCTCGATATCTTTTCCTTGAACGGGATCTAAGGACTGAAGAAGCGTAGCTGCCCTTTCAAGCAGTTCCAGTTCGTCATTTAGTCCGATTAGATAAAGGTAACCTAATATTCCCTTTGCTTGGGACTTCAGAGTCTCATCTTCAACCAATTCGACCATGGGTAGAATGGTGTTGATATTCTCCTTGATTCCCCTTCTGAGTTTCCTAGCTGAGACCAAGGCCTTTGAAATGGAATCAAGGTCCTTTGCCACTAACCCGTTCTCCAGTGTCTCAAGGTTTGAGGAATGGGCCTCTACCAACTCTCCCATTTGGTCCAGCACGTAGCTTACACGATATTGAACTGTTGGATCCCTGATGGTCTTTTCGCCCCTTGAGCCGCTATTCATTTGGCTGACCTCAAGGTCACCGTGCTGTTGTCCTGAAGCCCCTTGGCCATCATGTCCGATTCATTGGCATAAATTTCATAGGGCGGAAGAGCATCCTGAAGAATAGCCTTAAACCTGGATCTACTACCCTTAACAGATATCTCCACTTCCTCTCCTATCTTAAGCTCTGCAGCCAATTTGGTGGAAATAATGACGAAACCTTTCTGAACGTCTCCTCTTTTCTTTAGCTTCACCCTTTTTTCCCTCACCTCAACTTTTTTCTCTCCTTTAAGGGCGGAAGCAGGTGGTATGACATTTACCAGGTCCCTAACATTGACCTTATTCTCCTCTGACTCCGACATTTACCGATCCCCCTTCACCGGTATACCTAACCTCTCTAACTTTTCACCATTAAATAACTTGTTCAGGGTCTCCATTAACTCACTTTCCTTCACTCTTATTTGACTCCACGAGTCCCTGTCCCTGATAGTGACTGTCCCATCCTTCATGGTATCGCCATCTATGGTTACGGCAAAGGGAACACCTATCTCATCGACTCTGGCATATCTCTTTCCTATGCTACCGGAAGAGTCGTAGAGAACCTCAAACTTTCCTCTCAACATTTCAGCTATCCTCAATGCCTTGTTCTCCATCTCATCTTTACTCAACAACGGAAATACGGCCACATGATAAGGGGATATGTTAACTGGTAATGACAATACCGTCCTACCTTCTCTCTCCCTATATGCTGCTAGGACTGCAACATATAGACACCTCTCAGCGCCGAACGAGGGTTCTATCACATGAGGAATGAACTTCTCCCCTGAAACTTTTTCCTCTACACTTTCAACGGTAACCAGCTCACCTAACTGAACTCCACCTACGGATTTCCCATCTCTTATTGCTGCCTCTACTTCCTCTGATGACTTTCCCTTAAGGAATTCCATCAAAGCTGAGGAGAGTGCTTTATCCCTAGACTTTATTTGAATCTTCTTATTTCTAATAATTTTTGGCTGATCAAACCTCCTAAATACCGTCATGTCTTCTCCGCTCAATTTCATGTGGTTTTTCAGGTCGTAGTCCGATCTATAGGCATGGCCCGAAATCTCGATCTTGTCCTCTCCTAGAATCACCAATTGATCGAAGGTCTGAGAGGAATAATGGGCTCTTTCTTGAGGTAGCTTTTCCTCGAAATATGTTGAGTCCGGCTGTACTCCAATGTTGGTCACGAACCTATTGGAAATGGCCATCCAATACGCCATCCATGGATGTATAACTATTTTTTCTATTAATAACTCCTCAACTTTATATTGGGAAGGCCTATCTCCCTTGACCTTGGCATCGGCGGACAACACATTAAGTCTTTCTTCATTCACCCTGTGTAAAGGTGGCTCCGCCTGTTTGATGGGATCAATGAAGAACTCCATCTCCATAATTGTAAACTCTCTCATTCTCAGTAGTCCCTGTCTAGGGGAAATCTCATTCCTAGCCACCCTTCCAACTTGGGCGATACCCAAGGGGAGTTTCTCTCGAGCACTTACAAAGACCCTCTTGAAGGAGGTGAACATTCCTTGTGCAGTCTCTGGTCTTAGGAAGCCCACATCTCCGGAATAGGGACCTATGGTTGTAGAAAACAGAAGGTTAAACGTCCTTACTTCGCCCAATTGACCTCCGCATTGTGGACATTTGAGTCCCTTACTGACAATTAGGCTAGTTAGCTCCTTAGTTGAGAGACCTTCTGCGGATGTATGGAGAGCACCCTCCACCAAGTGATCTGCCCTGAACACCCTATGGCAGTTCAGACATTCCACCACCGGATCAGTGAAATTTTGTACGTGACCGCTAGCTTCGAGGACCCTTTTGGGAGTAATGATAGGGGTCTCTATCTCCACAATTAAGTCCGAGTGATCTTCAATGAAGAGCCGCCGCCACAGGGAGACTATCTTATTCTTGACTCTGACCCCAATGTGACCTAGGTCGTATAGCCCTCCAACTCCTCCGTAAATTTCATAGGAGGGCCAGAAGAGCCCACGTCTCTTTGCTAGGTCCAATACGTTATCTACATTATCCACGCCAATGGAGATGCATTAGACTTAATAAAAGAACATTGAATCTACCTCCCCATGGATGAACAAGCGTTGCTCTACGTTAACGAGGGAAGTCGGCAATTCGCCGGCTCTAAAAGGCATAACTCCAAGTTCGCCGTAATGGGAATACCAATGGATATAACAAGTAGTTATAGACCAGGGAGCAGGTTCGCTCCAGGGGCTATAAGGGAAGCTGCAGGCTTCATAGAGTTCTATTCTGTGAGGACTGGTGTAGACATGAGTGAATTTGGGTTCGATGACGTAGGAGACGTGATCCTTCATCCCTCAGACGTAGAGATCAATCTCAGAAGAATCAAGGATGCGGCATCTTTTGTATACAGGAAAGGGAAGTTCCTGATATCAATAGGGGGCGAGCACACTATTACAACTGGTGTCGTGAGTGCCCTAAATCCCGAGGATACATGTGTACTCTCATTTGATGCACACTTGGATCTTAGAGACGAGTACATGAACTATAAGTACGATCATGCATGCGTTATGAGACGTCTCTCAGAGATGGGATTCAAGATAATGGAGGTAGGAAATAGGGGCATAAGTAAGGAGGAAATAGAATACGCCAATAAAGCCGGGATTCCGTTCATAACCTCTCATCAAGTTAAGTTACTTGGGCCTAGGGAAGTAAGCAGGAAGATCCTAACACACTTCTCGGGATGCAGGAACGTATATATATCACTTGATATGGACTCCATAGATCCAGCCTATGCACCAGGTGTGGCAACCCCAGAGCCTGAGGGACTTGATCCGTCTACGGTTCTAGATATCATAGACCTAATAATAGATAAAAGAACTGTCGGCTTCGACGTTGTGGAGGTGTCACCACCATTCGACCACTCTGGAATAACTGCTGTACTTGGGGCAAAAATGATATTGGAAGTTGCAGCTGCTATTAAGTCTAAATCGCCTTAACAGCCTTAACTATGGGTTTTCTTACTATATAGATTATCCTGTGACCGCAATAAGGACATCTTATACCTGGAAGGACCTTGAGCTGGGAATCATCAAACGTCTTCCAACATTTTCCACACCTATATGTAGCCATAGATAAGGCTCTACATTCTGAGAAATTAATTTGTTGCGGGCCCGCTTCTTCATGAAGGATAACCCTCATAAGAGGGCAACCTGATTCACTGATCAATCTTCCTCGGCTCTTTAAAGATAGAAGCTTAACAACTAGTCATTTACGCCTTAATCACTTTGAGGCTAGAAAGCATAAGTTACCATATGTTACATGGCCGCGCTTGGACAGAAGAATATGAGCGGTGAGGATCAATCTTAACATATCCGAAGTTAACTGTTATTGATAGTTGGATGTATAATTTGTTGGCATTCTCTTAAATGATATCTTATGATATCCTGGGTGTTAATTTTCATATTCGCGATCCCAGTTCCTCTTTTCTTGAGAGGATTTACTGCGTTTGTTTAAAGTTGACACACATTACCACTTCATCTTGAAGGGTTTCCCATTTCGATGCAGACTTACACAAGTCCTTGATATGTTTGGGATTTAGGTACCCTTCCACGATGGACAAGTTCTTGGAAAGGGATCTTTGATTGCTGACAATCGTTAAGAAGAGGTTCTTCCTAGACCTGTAAGAAGGGGACTCCCACTACCGAAACCCAGCTTAGAAAGCACAAAAACAAAAATGCCACATGGGAAAACAGTGACAGCTTAACTGATTCTAAGTCGAGACTTCATTCTTTATTTTCTCTAGATCTTTTAGCCTGGCCTCGAGGATCTTCCTATACTCACGCTCAATCTGTAATTTAACTTCAGCTCTTTTCTCATCCAATAGTTTTCTGACATATGTAATATATTGGTCATATGATGAGCTCAATTAACGTCTCCTCTGTAATGACCTTCTCATTACCTTAAGTCTTATAAACTCTTCCCTCATTCTATCTTCTAATACCGTCTTTACGTATTTTATTGAGGACTCGTAGTTAGGAAGTATTGAATTATCAACCGCGTTGATCAGACGCTGAGTACGTCTCAATTCCATTGACAGGGACCTTATGGTAGACTCTAATTCCACAAGCCTTATCAACATTTTCAAACCATCCTTCATCTGATCGTAAGACTGAACCAAATGGGGAGAGGTTTCTATCCCTGAAAATGTTCTATAGGGTATAGTTGCCTCATTGAGTTTAACTGTTGGTATTTTGACTCCGAATATGGACTTGGTGACTAAACCGACTTCAAGAGTCCTAGGAGTGGAGGAGGTGATCTGACTCAATGTAGTGAGACCGTCATCCACTGCTGCATTTAGGATCCCTTGATAACTTGTTTTCAAAGCGTTGGAGACTTCTCCATAGACACTTTCATACTCAGAAGCATAGCTCCTTAGGTAGAGCAGGAGTACTTCTCTTTTGTTCTCAAGAATTCTTCTAATTGTTTTTATTAGTCTAAGCTGCCTCCTCAGGGTGATGAGGTTGAGCTTTGTGGGTAGGACCCTCCTAGAGCTCATGACTTAGCTCCCTTCATATATTTATCGATATATTCTTGTCTAACGTTAGTGAGCTCCCTCTCCGGAAGGACTGATAGCACCTTCCATCCTATGTCTAAGGTCTGTTCCAATGTTCTGTTCTCGTTAACGCCCTGGCTTATGAACTCCCTCTCGAAGGCATCGGCGAAGAGAAGATACTTCCTATCTGTCTCACTAAGTCCTTCCTCACCCACTATGGCGGCCAATCCCCTGAGTTCTACGCCCCTAGCGTAGGAGGAGTAAAGTTGGTTGTAAACGTCTTTATGGTCCTCCCTGGTCTTTCCAGCCCCTATGCCATCCTTCATGAGTCTAGAGAGGCTGGTAAGGACATTAATCGGTGGATAAATTCCTTTATTATAGAGTGACCTATCCAGAACTATCTGTCCCTCAGTTATGTACCCTGTTAGGTCTGGAATGGGATGAGTAATATCATCGTTTGGCATGGAGAGTATGGGCATCTGAGTTATGGACCCCTTCTTCCCTTTCACCTTTCCAGTTCTTTCATATATTGTGGCTAGATCGGTGTACATGTAGCCTGGATATCCTTGCCTTCCAGGGACCTCCTCCTTAGAGGCACTTATTTCCCTCAAAGCTTCGCAATAATTGGTCATGTCTATGAGGATAGCTAGGACATGGAGATCCTGCTCAAAGGCTAAGTACTCAGCCAAAGTCAGAGCCGTCTTAGGGGTCAGAGTCTTAACAACGGAGGGCTCATTGGCCAAGCTCATGAAAAGTGCTACCCTGTTGATAGCTCCAGTTTCCTCAAAGAACTTCCTGAAGAAGAGGGCCTCGTCGTACCTTATGCCTATTGCCGCGAAGACAACCACGAAGTTTGACTCCTCTCCTCTTACCGTGGCCTGTTTAGCGATCTGTGCAGCCAACTGGTTGGCGGGAAGACCGCTACCACTGAATATGGGAAGCTTCTGTCCTCTCAGAAGCGCGTTCAGTCCGTCAATTGCCGATATTCCAGTTTGTATGAACTCCTCTGGGTATTCCCTAGCAGCTGGATTTAGAGGTTCCCCGTTTATGTCTCTCCTTTCTCCCTTAATTATGGGAGATCCTCCATCTATTGGCTCTCCAAGGGGGTTGAATATCCTTCCTAACATCTCCTCGGAAACCTTCACCTCTAGCCCCCTACCTAGGAATCTTACCCTAGAGCCACCGGGTGATATCCCACTGGTACCCTCAAATACCTGAACTATGGCTAACCCGAGCTGAGAGTCTACAACGAGTCCCCTCCTTTTCTCCCCATTACTCATCTCAACCTCTACTATCTCATTGTATGATGCGTCTGTGACACCCTGAACAACCATTAGCGGCCCCTTTATGGAGGACACAGAACTGAATTCCCTTATTGATGCCTGCACCTTAGCTCACCTCTTTAGCTAACTGGTCAAACTGTGCCCTAAGCTTATTCTCAAGCTCATCGAACTTCTGTAACTCATTGTTCTTTATAGAGTACCTTGACCTGATAACATCAGTTATGGCGGTCACCGTGTCCATAATTTTCTTTGCGGAAACTCCCTTGGCTATGAGGTCAGATGAGTACTTGTTGTAGAGATATATGAGCTTCATAACTCTGACCTGCTTTTGTGGAGAGGAGAACGCATCTACCTCATCGAACGCATTTTGTTTAAGGAAGGCTTCCTTTATGACCCTTGCCACCTCAATGGTCATCTTGTCTCTCTCCGAAAGGGACTCGGAACCGACTAATCTAACTATCTGTTTCAGCTCATCCTCCCTTATGAGGATCTTAACCATGACGTCCCTATACTCCCTCCACATCGGATCAACGTTCTTAGTCCACCATTGTGCAACGAGGTCAACGTAGGCCGAAAATCCCTGCACCCAATTTATGGCTGGATAATGTCTGGACTGGGCTAAGGAGACATCCAGAGGCCAGAATACCCTAACGAACCTAAGGGTTATGCTAGTTACTGGCTCAGTGAAGTCCCCTCCGGGCGGAGAAACGGCTGAGCCTACGGTTACTGAGCCCGTTCTCTCTGGATTTCCTAATGTCTTCACTCTCCCTGCTCTCTCATAATACTCAGCCAATCTTGACGAGAGGTAGCTGGGATATCCCTCCTCTGCTGGCATCTCCTCCAGTCTCCCTCCTAAGTCCCTAAGTGCCTCAGCCCAACGGGAGGTGGAGTCGGCCACTAAAAGAGTATCATACCCCTGATCTCTGAAGTACTCAGCTATGGTTAGCCCTACATAAATACTGGCTTCCCTTGCTGCCACTGGCATATTACTTGTGTTGGCGATTAAGATGGTCCTCTCCATCAAGGGTTTCCCAGTCCAAGGATCCTTGAGTTTGGGATATGAAGTCAGTGTATCAGTCATCTCGTTACCTCTCTCTCCACAACCAATGTATATGACGACCTTAGCTTCACTCCACTTGGAGAGCCCTTGTAAGGTTACGGTCTTTCCGCTTCCGAATGGCCCTGGTATTGCAGCAGTTCCTCCCTTCGCTATTGGGAAAATTGTATCTAACACTCTTGTACCAGTAATTAGGGGCTCAGTGGGATCCAATTTCTCCTTGAAGGGTCTAGGAATTCTAGCTGGCCACCTCTGCATCATTGTTACCGTTCTCTCCTCTCCCTCGGACTCTAGGGTGAGTATTGGTTCCTCAATGGTATAGTCTCCCTCTGGCCTGATCTCCTTCACTCTACCATGGATACCTGGGGGTACCAAGATCTTATGCTCGATAAGCGAGGTCTCCATCACTGAGCCTATTATGTCCCCTTCCTGCAGCTTCTCTTTATTGATTCCTTTGGCAGGTACAAAATGCCACTTCTTGTCTCTGGGTAGGTTGGGTACCTTCACCCCCTTCTTGACAAATGGAACCTTGACCGTTTCCAAGATTTGATCTAGAGGTCTCTCGAGCCCATCGAAAATTCTTCCAAGTATCCCTGGACCTAGCTCGACCGAGAGCGGAGATCCAGTCCTATAAACGTTCTCCCCTGGCTTAACACCGCTGGTGTCCTCATATACTTGAATAAAGGCCCTGTCTCCCTCGATCCTAGTTATTTCGCCAATTAACCTTTCCTCACCCACTTCGACGACTTCATACATTTGGGCCTTTCTCATTCCCTCAGCTACAACTAGAGGACCATTGATCCTGACTATTTTGCCTGTCTCCAACTCATTCACCTTCGAACAGAATTTGAGCTACCTTTTCCTTATTCGATTCAAAGATCTGTTTTAAGAGTAGCTCAATAGAAAAGTCCTTCATCATTGATATCTCCTTGTAATACAATTGGACACCACCTTTAATTTTATCGTTAGGTGTTACCTTCACACCTTTCATTCCCTTCAACTCCTTCAAAATCGAGTTTACTTTCTCTACGTCTCTTGATGAGCAGATTACCTCTACTCCCTCACTCACTTCCCTTTTCAATATATTAGCTAAGGCTTCCTCATACTCTGCAGTCTTGAAATAATCCGCAACTAACTCCAGCAGTCTGGAATAGGTCCTATCGAGCCAAAAATTACGGGTATCTATGAATGCCCTCTTGTTGTCCACATCCAGTCTCGCTTTTTCACCTTCCACCCTTTCCTTTGACCTATCCACCAGTTCCTTGGTCTTAATGGAGGCCCTTTCCATGGCCTTGGAGTAAGCGTCATCAATCAAACTAAGTGCCTCCTCTTTTGCCCTCGATAGGTCCTCCTCTAGCTTAACTTTCACTTTAGAGGACGCTTGATCCAATAGCTTGGCTAGTTCCACGGAATTCAACCAAACCCCAGAGCCTTAAATATTATCTTCTTCACGTCTAGGGGAGCTCCCTCGCTAAAGGGAGTTGGAATAACGGTGACCACTGGTTTCGACAGATTCAGAAGCAAAGTGTCCACACTCTCTTTAACGGGGTTGTAGAGGTCCTGAGACACTAGGACTAAGTCAACGTCTGTCCTTTTTCTTAATTCATTTAACACCTCCATCAATTTATACGGATCGTCTATAATTACATCTTCAGCACCTAAAACGGCGAAAGCTGAAGCAGTATACTTATCGCCAACAACCACCACTTTACCCATTTGCCTCAGGAAGCTAAAGAAGAATTAAGCTTTTTTATACCTGACGGGCTGAGTGCCTAGTGAAGGACATTGATATTTCCTGAGGGTATGGTGAGAGTTGGCATTTTCCTTGATCGTAAATCTCTCAATGACGTCGTGACCGAACTGCTGAAGTTTAAAATGTTCCAGCCGGAGGAGCCCACCTCCAGACTGAATGAAGGACGTATAGACGAAGCCAGGAGACAACTGAGCTACATCCAGGAGCACATAAACAAAGTTGAGATCATAATGGAGGTAGCTGGACTTGATAAGGTAACTGAGGGTAAAATGACCGTCCAAGACTGGATTATGGCAGCAGAAGAGGTGGAGAAGGAAGCGAGCTCGCTTGAGGAGAGATACTCAGAAGCGTTTCAGGAACTTGGTCAAGTTAGAGGGGAACTTGAGATTATCAAAGGGAAATTAGCGGAGCTAGAGCCATTTAAGGAGATCAACGTACCTCTCTCTCAACTTTATCAGTTGGAATTGTTCGACGTAGAATTCGGAATAGTTGATGGTAATCAACTGGCAAAACTGCAGTCATATGATTGGTTAACGGTATATCCAATACCCAAGGAAAGGGGAATGTATGTGGTACTCCTTGTTGCAGAAAAGGGAAGGGAATTGAGCAAAGTATGTAAAGAGTTAGGCGTCAAGAGCTTGGAAACACTGGAAGGACTACAGGACTCTCCTGCGAACGTATACGCTGAGCTTACCGCTAGAGCACAGGAGCTTACCGCTAGAGCACAGGAGCTAAAAGGAAAATTTGGAGCCAGGGCCAAGAGGGAAGAGAAGGAAATAAGAGCCGTCCTAGGCCGGTTATGGACAGCTAGGGATGCGATGACCCTTCTTTCCAAGGCCAGTGTCTCAGATTACTTCGTTCAATTTGAAGGGTTCGCGCCAGAGAAAGAACTGAAAAAATTAGAGAAAGAGTTAGCAGGAATAGCAACGTTAGTTTGGGAAAGACCTAAGAGATTTGGAGAGAGTGAAGAGCCTCCAACGTTGGTTCCCCTAGGTAAGGCAACTAAAGTATTCCAATCTCTCACAGAAATATATGGGACACCATCCTATTGGGAGATCTCGCCCACCGTTTTTCTAGTAGTATCATTTCCGATTCTTTTTGCCTTAATGTTCCCCGACTTCGGCAACGCCCTAATAATATTCATCTTTGCCTTTTGGTTCCGGAAGTACGGCATAAGGAGGAATAGTAGGACAATAAAAGACATCTCCCTAGTGTTACTTTATTCTAGTGTAGGTGCTATGATCACGGGTCTCATAGCTAGAGGTTTCTTTGGACCTCTGCCAGTGGGTGGGACTAGGGAACTCGGCGTTCCAAATGGTCAACCCGGCCCGTTACCTTGGCCTATTCCGACTTCAATATACACTAATGCTGGCTCGATTGTGAGCGTTCTTCTCCCCTTCGGTGAATACGTAAATATATCTCAAACTGTGCCCAACGCCATACTGCTCTCCATACTAATAGGTGCCATAGCACTATTCGTAAGCTCCCTATTAGGCTTACTAAATGCCGTAAAGAAGAGAGACCCCGAGTATATTTTATATGATAAGCTACCTACTTTCATACTTTATCTGGTTCCAATTATAATATTTGCCTATGGTGCCACAGATCCAAGTAATTACTTTGGTACGGTAGTACAGGTGCTTACAGGAGTATTAAATGGCCTAGAGCATCTATTCTCCCCTGAACTCAACACTCCAGCAAACATACTTGGCTACATTTTGATATTTTGGGTCAGTATAACATTACTATACAATTGGATAGCAAAAATCATTTTACTAAGACGTCATGAGGGAGGGTCCATCGGTTATGTTGTTGGTCTGGCCTTCGTGGAGGGCGGCTTTGAGGCAGGGCTTCTACTTTTCTCGAATACGGTATCTTTTATCAGAATTTTGGTTTTCGCACTGGCGCACTACTATATTCTCTATGCTTTCTCTTACATGGCGTTCCTAGTGGCAAGAACTCCTAATGTAATAGGAATACTCACTAACCCACTGGCAATAATAATTATCCTCATAGGTAACCTACTGGCAATAGCGTTGGAGGGACTCATAGTGTTCATCCAAGACCTTAGGCTTCACTTCTATGAAATGTTCAGCAAGTTCTATGAAGGAAGAGGAAGGAACTTTACCCCCGTTTCCGCTTACGTAGAGTTGGAGCAGGCGTCAAAGCAGACTGTTCCGCTTGAAGTAGTAACAGTATAGGTCTTTTTCATCTTAGGAGAGGAGGTCTAGATTCATTAAGCTTTTTTGACATACCAGCTAGCTTCTCCTTTATTCCCTTCTCGAAATCTTCAGGTAACTTGGAGAACAGTGGTCTGAAATCTCCGATAATATGGCCCTCCCCCATCGTAAGGTCACCAACAGAGTCCCATTTGTCATCTTCCACTTTCCCTAGGTTCAGCATGGCGTAAAGCCTGTCCATATGATTAGGCATGACAGGGTGGAGGAGAATGGCTAGACTTCGTATAATGTTTACAGACAATGTTAGTGTGGTGGCTGCCTCATTAATTCGTCCTTTAGATAAGGCGTCCCAGGGAGCGGTCTGATTGAGATATAGATTTCCTTCCCTAGCTAACATCACTATTGCCTCAGAAGCGGCCTTAATTCTGGCCTCCTCATATCTAAGTTCCGCTTCCTTGATGAGCCCTTTGGTCTTCTCAAGGAATTCTTTGTCCGTAGGGTTTAAGTTAACGATGCCGGGTACTCTTGAGGAGAAACCTCGTCTTATAAGAGAGAGGACACGATTTACATAATTACCGATATCGTCGTTAAGTTCGGTGTTAATGATCCTAATGGCTTCCCTCCAGGTGAAGTTGGTGTCTCTCTCCTCGGGCCTGAGCCTAACTAAAATGTATCTCCAATACTCAACTTCCATAAGCTCAAGGGCCTCGTCTATCCAAACTCCAACTCTCCTGCTCTTACTGAACTTCTGCCCTTCGTAGAGCAGATACTCTGATGCAGCGATCATGTAAGGTAGAGCGTAATTCTGGTTCGATGCTATTAGCATGGCTGGTAAAATTATCGCGTGAAAGGGAATATTGTCCTTACCCATGAAGTAGTAGCTTCGAACTTCGTTACCGAACCAAAATTCCCTCCACGCGTTCGGCCGCCCTATACGGTTAAAATAGTCTATGGAGGCTGAAATATAGCCGAGAAGTGCCTCGAACCAAACGTAGATTGTCTTTTCCTCGGCTCCAGGAAAAGGTGCCGGGATTCCCCAAGAGTTGTCCCTCGTAAGACTTCTTGGCCTTAGCCCCTCATTCAACCAACTTAGGGCAGTTGACTTGACATTCTTTGGTAAGTCGGAGTACTCCAACCAACTCTTGACGGCGTCCTGTAATCTGGTTAAGTTAAAGAACCAATGTTTGGTCTTCCTCCAGGTGGGTACTGAAGAGCATATGCTGCACTTAGGATCCTTAAGGAGCCTCGGGTTCAGAAGTCTTCCGCAATTATCGCACTGATCTCCCCTGGCGCCTTCAAATCCGCAATATGGGCATGTTCCCTCCACGAATCTATCTGGTAGATACATCTTGTCCTTTTCACAGAACGGTATGTCGTCCTCCCTTACTTCTAGATAACTAGACAGCCCCAGCAGGAATTCCTTGACAAATTGCTTATGCGTAGGGGACTCTGTCCTCGAATAATTATCGAAACTAATCTCCCATTCATTGAACAGATGAGCGTCATATTCGTGAGCCTGATCGGTCAACTGCTTGGGTAGCGTCTTCCTTTTTATGGCCTCTATCTCTATCGGGGTACCATGCTCGTCGCTTCCACTTACAAAGAGGACATTTTCCTTTCCATACTTTAGACGGGCATACCTGGCGAAGACGTCAGCGGATAGATGTGACCCTATGAGAGTTCCTAGGTGTGGTACGGCGTTTACGTAAGGCCAGGCTGAGGCTACTAGGATCTTCATCTCATGGTGTCCCCCTCTCTGCTTATTAAAAGTCTTGTACCCATAGATCTTATGTGGAGTTCCCCCTGAGGTCTAAATTTCCCTTCCTAATGGATTGGAGAAAGGTGTTAGAGGAGCTAGGTATCTCACCTGGAGAACTACTAACTGGGGAACTTAAGGAGCAGGTGGAGAGGAGACTTAGGGGGGAAAGCATTCCTTACACCAACTATAGATATCCTGAAAGGACATTCCTCGCATTCCTGATTTTGTTGGCGGGCGTAGATGATGATCAGCTGAGAAATGAGATATTACCAAAGGAGGTATCTATGTTTGTATCCGCCATTAAGTCCTCGGAGGAACTGATCCAATTAATGAGGGGATTGGGATTAGAGGCCGAATTGAGTCATGAGAAAAGGAACAACGCAGAATTTGACGTAATTCTGGTTCAACTCATCCCATATCTTACAGAGACGTCAAAATTCAGGGATGAGCTATTATCCTTGAGGTCCCTACAAGTTAGAAAGGGTGTTGTGAGGCTGGATCAGCCGGTTGCAAGCAAACTAATCGAACATTTAATTAGGGAACGGATTTCAAGCCTAATTAACGATATTAGAAAGGAGATGGGTGGATCATCGATTCATTCAATTTCCAAGAACGAGAGATTTCCTCCATGCATCATAGAGGTGAATAGTAAAGATCAGCTTAACGAAATTGAGGCCTCAGCCCTCGGAACATTTTTGGCTAACGTAAACTTATGGAGTGAGGCTGAACGTGTTCTAAGAGCTTACAGCGAGCTACAGACCAAAATCGGAAGTGGTAGATATATCATTTACTCATGTAAAAGGATGAAGGAGCTAGGCCTCTGTGTCAATGACTGTGGGACTGAGAACCCCCTTCAGTACTATTTTTCTCAAAGAATGAGGAGAGGATCTGAAGGTCGTCATTCAAGGTCTCAAGGCTCTCCTTAAGCCAAAGTATCCCGCCCACTGCATCCACCACCTTTCCCTTAAGCCCTAACTTAGATACACTTTCCTTCCAGTTCTTGACAGCTTTGGTGATTACCAGGATGTAAAGTTCCCCTGTATTTCTAAGATGGATTTTTCCCCAATATCCATTGGCCTTATATTCAGCTTCCTTGGCGAACGGTTCCTTTCCAGGTCTTTCGGATACCTGGACCCAATCGCTTACATCCATACCCATGGACTTAAGAGCGGCAATTAATTTATCCTCCATGATCTATCTTATGGACCTATATCCGATAAAAATCCTTTGTACAAAGGTAATTACTGTCAGGAGGGCGAAGACGTCTATAAGGTAGGAGGCCACTATATGCTCAAAGGGAGTCAAGATCAATATTATGAAAATGATGATTAATCTATCACCTCTCTCCAATATTCCTCTACCCCTCATGGTCTGACCGAGGGATTCTGCCTTTGCCCTTATGTAGGACGTTATTAGGGATCCTCCAACAGCGATTGTTACTGCTACAGACGAGTAACCGAGGAGCAGGAGACCAATGAGATAAACTAAATCTTCTACCCTGTCGAGGGTAGAGTCAAGGAAGGCTCCTCGAGGTCCGCTCATCCCCTTCAATCTAGCCACTTCGCCATCTAAGGCGTCCATAACTGCAGATGCGATCATGAAGAAAATGGCTAAAGGAAGAGAGTGTAGCATTATAAATACCAAATAAATGAAGGAAAGAATCAAACCCAATGATGTGACGGCGTCTGCAGAAAGGCCAACTGCCAACAGGCCTCTAGCCATTGGGGTAATCAATCTCTTACTAAATCCCCTAAGATTTTCAAACATAAGCCTCACCTTAATGGCGGGAATTCATTACCTCTAGGTGTAACTGTAATCTATCCCCTCTTAATGCTATATCGATATGCTTTCGTTGGGCCTCTTTACATCTTTTACAATCATAAACTATCCAGCCCGATCTAAATCCATCATTGTCATAGAATGCCCTTCCTCTAACACCATTTAGCTGAACCAATTTAAGATAAAATTCTTCGTTAAACGTGGGAAATGCCACATACTTAGCCATCTTAATAAATCTCACTTTAAGTTTCGTAAGGTAGGAGGGACTTAGAAGTACGGAGTATTGAGTGTGAAAATCGTCAAATTCCCCGACCCTCACTATCTGAATTACGTCCATTTCATCAGTATAAAGGGCTGCATTTAAGTAATCAGCAAAGATATCTTCCATAAGTTCCCAGGACGTGAACTTCGATCCCACTAACCAACTGAGCACGACAAGAATTAAATTGAGGGAGTTTAAAGCCACGGCGGATGATGAAGTGACGGTTTGCCCGAAGGGGTGAGGAACGTTTCCCAATCCTGACTAGAGTTATGAACGATTTCTCTATCCCAATTTTTAAAAGGTCCTAGGAGGGTTTATGCTTATGGCAACTAGCATAAGGAATATCATAGGAGTCCTCCTTGGAATTATGCTCGGACTTTACGCCTTAATTGGTCTACTAGGGGTCTACTCCACCGTTTACGTGATCCCCTATGAGACCCCAAAGTCCGCCTTTAGCCCATTCATTTACCTCCACATGGCCCTTGGGGGCCTGGCGGCAGTTGGTTCGCTCCTTTTCTTAGCACTATCGTCTGCTGTAGGAGACAAAAAGTTAACAATTGCAGCCGGTTTGAACTTAGGCTCAGTGGCGTCAGCAGGAGTTGGGGGAATGTTTTTCCTTGTACAGAGGCTTTCCTTTGAGCAATTCAATTTACCTTTAACATTCCTTATGCTGGCAGGCTTCGTATCTGCAGTTACGTCAACTCTCTACGGTATAACTAGGTATGCATTACGCTACAGAAGTGAACAGTTGATTTTCCCTCTTGCCTTAGCATCATTGGTTCTTTCACTCGTAACTGGAGGATTAGGCCTTAAGGTCTCTCCTGTAGTCGGGTCATTACAGGGATATCCTATTCCGCTTTTCATCCACGTAATCCTAGGTGCCCTAACCTTTTTCTCAGCGTTAGCATTATCGTTGATCTCCATCTCTAAAGGTAAGATGTTCTTTATAATGACAATCATAAATCTATTAGGGGTTGGAATGGCCTCAATAGGTGGAATGCTGTACGCAGGACTGGCGCTTCAAACCTGGCAATTAATGCTATCGGGTTTCATAATATCTGCCATAACCGATATTGCCATAGTATTTGAAAGCAAATATACAAGAGGTAACTCTCTTTAGAAAGAGAAATTTGGCAAAATGTTTAATAAACTATGGTAATATCGCTCTCTATGAGGGCGATTTCAACATACATTATCGTTGCAATTATAATAGTTATAGTGGTTGTAGCTGCAGTAGGTGGCTATATAGCTCTTACCGCGGGTAAACACTCCAGTACGACTATTACTCCAAACACTACGACAACAAAGCCGCCTACGACATCAAACACCACGACAACCAATACCACTTCAACTCTCCCAGGAAGACCATTACCTTTCTCTAAGTCAACCGACACTGTGCAAATAGTTCTAGTGGCTCAATCAATTCAAAATCCTTTCAATTTAAATGGCACCAGTGACGGAAGTATGATAATATATGTCCCTGTCGGCTCTAACCTCAATATTACATTCATTAATCAACAGTCCCTACCTCATAATCTTAATTTGGTGTTAAATAATACTGTATCCCCAAATAACGCGGACATAGGACAAAATGGCAAGATACTATTCCAACTTGGTGCAAATATGAGTAACTATCAATACAACGGATTAATGAGTGGACAGTCAGCAAACGGAGTTTACAGTAGTATCCAGCAAGGCTATTATTGGTTATGTTGCGGAATAGATACCCATGCCGAGAGCGGAATGTGGGTAGTTGTTGTGGCTTCCCTTAGCGTCTCCACTCCTTACGTTGTCGTCAAATAGTGTAATACCTTATTAGCTAAGTAGTTTGAGAGGTCGCATTCCTTCCATTAAGAGATGGATAGCTCACTAACTTCTTGTCTTTATTAGTTAATAGAATAGAAGGCCTTAGCAGGATGAGAGGCAGATAGTTCCCTTTTATATTGTTTTTAGTGTATATATCAACAATCTGCTAACACTTATAAATGGGGAAGTATCGCTTAGGCTGAAGCGAGGATCCATGAAGTAACCTCCACTTTATCTTCTGGGGGTTGAGGGGCTGAAGACCCCTTCTTCAAGGGTAGGAATGGATAGTCCCCTCATTTAAATATGAGTTCTGAGACGTCATATTAATGACACTCATGGACGAGGTAAGCGTCACCGGGATTGAAACGAGGATTCATGAAGTATGCCTCTGCTCCACTAACGGCCAGTAAGAGCGACACAGACTCAAACCTCGAATCCAATTCCTTCAGGGCTGGGACGGTCCGTTATGTCTGTGGATCTTCACTCTCTACCGCTAGACAAGGTTGGATAACAAAACAGGAAGCCCTGTCCGTGAGGGCAGGGTAGTTCACCAGTTCCTATGAGCAACTCCATATCTTCAGGCCTATTATTCCCCGTTAAGCCTGTGAAGGCCCCTATTCGCATAGAAACGGACGTAAGGGGGCACGATGAAGCAAAAAACCGTGAGGAGTAGCTCACGCAAGGATAGGGTAAGTTCAGCTCCGTTTCTCATAGCGTGAACACTATATGACGGACTATATATGATTATATATTGCTATATAGTCTATCTGATCTCTATAAGGTATCTATTTAACCACCTCCTCTCCACCATTTGAGTAAAAATGGAGAGAGGTGGAAAGGGACCATTTGATGCGATAGACTCGCTCAAGCTAACCTTCAATCATTTGAAGATATGGTATACGGCAGGAATGGGTTTCTTCACTGATGCGTACGACCTATTTAACATAACAGCAATATTAATAATATTTGGAGCTAACTCTTTGCCCGGCTTTATTATAGCCCACAACCCATTCATAACTGGAGCTTTAGCCTCCTCGTCAATAGCATCTGCAGTCATAGGACAGCTAGTCTTTGGATTCTTAGGAGATAGGGTAGGTAGAAAGAGAGTATATGGTGTTGAAGCCTTATTGATGATGTTTGGAGCGATACTTTCAGCAATGTCGCCCAACATATACTACCTCATTGCCTTCAGGTCCATAATGGGGATTGGTATAGGTGGCGACTATCCCATGTCAGCCACCATTATGTCAGAATATTCCAATACCAAGGATAGGGGCAAGCTAATAGCATTAGTTTTTGCCAATCAAGGATTGGGATCACTTGCCGCACTGGCCGTAGGAATCGGCTCAGTAATCGCGTTTCCACCTGGCATAGCATGGAGGATAGTTGCGTTGGTGGGCGCAATACCCGCTGCTACAGTAATATATCTTAGGAGAAAGACCCCTGAAACTCCAAGATATTCGCTGCTGGTGAAGGGAGACGTTAAGGAGGCCCAAAGAGCCGCTTCCTTTCTAGGTGCTGACCTGGGAAACGAGAAGGTAAAAGCTGAAACCTTCTCCTTGGGCAGCTTCTTAAGGAAGTATGGACTTTTACTCCTTGGCACAACTTCCACTTGGTTCATCGTGGATATGGCGCTTTATGGAACCGGTACATATCAGGGCGTTATCACTTCCTCAATTCTTGGCCCGGCCTCTTCATTGGAAAAAGCAATATTGTACGCGGGATTACCGTACATAATTGGATTCTTTGGATACTTCACGGCGGTAGCCGCAATGGACAGACTGGGAAGGAAGACTATACAAACGCAGGGTTTCATTATGATGTCCATAATATATGGGGCAGTTGTGGCTGCCTCTATAGCCTCTGGAACAAAAATAACGGGCTTTATAATACCCTCATGGGCTGCCATGTTACTCTACGTGCTTTCCTACTTCTTCATAGACTTTGGTCCCAACACAACAACATTCGTAATTCCGGCTGAGGTGTATCCAGTGAGGTATAGAACAACTGGTCATGGTATATCTGCGGCAGCAGGAAAACTAGGAGCTGCGGTTACAACTTTCCTCTTCCCAGAGCTCCTGCTTAGTATAGGGGTTAGAGGCATATTAGAGATGCTGGCCATACTGAGTGTAGTGGGTGCCGTAATAACAGTGGCACTGGTGAAGGAATCAAAACAGAAGAGCCTGGAAGAGGTAGCAGAGGAAAGGGTGCAGACTGTAACCCAAGGAACTTAGAGCGATAAACCGAACAATTCCCTAAGGATCTTTCTTTCCTCTTCTTTTAAATCCTGACTTTTACTATAACTTTCTAATAGTTCTAGATTAAGTTCAAGAAATGTGTGCCCCCATTTCACCAACGATAGGAGGTCAATTGCCTGTTCTCTTTCCCCCATTATAAAGAGGGCAGCGGCCGCTGCCTCTATGGAGGACAGCTTATAGGGCTTTCCATAATTAATTGGATTTCCTGCTAGTAACAAGGGGAGCCTTCTACTGTGTTGTCTAAACTTCGAGAAGAACATGTCGTCGCTCTTATTCCATGAAGAATCTATTACAGTGATTTCAGAGAACCTATTGGTGTCCTCAGGCTCTATTATCTTCAAGGAAGTAGGATTCAAGCTAAGCCCTCGAGGCCTTAATGTCCTCTCCGCTCTGCCCATTCTGATCATTCTCTTTCCAGTGCACTTTTGTGGATCATCTTGCTCAAGGTCAAGGACTAGAAGTCTCTTCAATGTTATCTTCCCTAACTGATACTAGCAGGGTGGGATATTTAATTTCGGGTATGCGAAAAACAAGTCATAGTTTGAAGGAGCTAACAGAAAGAAATATTGAGTATGGAGAAGATAGCTATATGCACTCATCATGGACTCTATTCACCCAAACTCACGTATTGCGGACCTAGTAGGTCTCCTCTACGTTCTCGCCAACACGTTCAAAGGAAAAACTGATCTGTATCAGCTAGAGAAAGAGATGGAGGTGGATCTGGACGATTTGATGCCAATAGTTTACTCTGCTGACCTTCTGGGTTTCGTAACCATAGGAGAGGGGGACATAGTGATCACTGACGTGGGACTGGAGTTCATTAAGTCAAGTTTGAGACGTAGAAAGGAGATAATAAGAAACGCCATAATTAGAGTTGAACCTTTCGCCACTGCGGTAAAGTTGGAGAAGTTCACATTGGAGACATTGATGGATGAGTTGAGGAAGAAGGGCGTTAAGATATTTGATACCCCATCTGGGCTTTACGATCTTGAGGTTACCCTCACCGAATGGGGGGTCTACTCAGGTCTATTGGTGAAGGAGGAAGAAAACTACATGGTGACCAACTACATGAAACCTCTATGACTCAGGAGAAGTAGAGAGAGAATGGTCTTTGCGTCCTCCAATTGACCTCGGTTTAAGATTTCTAGTGCCTCAGTGAGACGTATTTTAATAACATCGATTACCTCGTAAGCTTCTGGATCGGATCTACTTGGCCTCAATCCTCGCGCGAGAAAAACATGCATTATTTCATCACTTATTCCAGGCGAGGGGATAAAGGAAATCAGCTCTCTAATATCTTCAGCATCATAGCCTGTTTCCTCCCTCAACTCCCTCGTTGCCGTCTGAAGTGGTGTCTCTCCTTCCTCCACAGTTCCCGCCGGGAACTCTATTATCCATTTCCCTAAAACTGGTCTGTACTGTCTCAACATTATCAATTCTCCAGAGTCCAACACTGGCACTATCACGGCTGAACCGTTATGATGGACGAACTCCACTTCGTGCTGAAGGCCGTTTGGTAGATTCCTCTTTTCAACTAAAACCTCAAATTTCTTCCCCTTAAATACTCTCATTACGCCGCATCCCTGTGACTGAGTTTAACTGCGCGATCATAAAACTTCTCCCAATCGAGTTTGGCTAGGCCTATCCCAAGCAGGATGAAGATCACTGTGCCGATTAGACCTAAATCCAGATAGGAAAGACCTAAGCCTTTTAGCAGGTTTTCTGTAAATCTCAATCCCTCCAACTCGACGATCATTTCTATGCTGGTCTTCAATATTTTTCCGAGGATGGAGACCCCTAACATTCCCACCACTCTGCCACCGCTAACGCCACCAACTATGAAGAGATAATCGTCTAATGGAAGAAAAGGAATTATAGAAAATATAAAAAGCAATAAGTAGAATGAGATCTTGTTAATAAATCTAGATACAAATTTTATATTCTTACTATTACGTAGGGGACGGCGAAGGACTATGCCAATGAAGTACATGATCGTTTTGGATAATGATGCGGCTATTCCTGCTGATAATACAAATAGAAGAAAGTTGTATGGGGTAATTCCCACAGTCAATAATAGACTGGAGGCCACTAGAGTATATGGAGCGCCAAAGAACGGTGTAGCGTTAGACACAAAGGAAATGACGAATGTGACAAGTAGATACTGCAGCAATATCATGGTAATAGGATGTAGACTACGTTAAAAAACGTAGGCAATAAGTTAAGTTGCAATGGACCTACTCATTCGTACCAATCTTCCCAAGGGGGAAAAAGTAGTTGCAGTTAATGTGGATGGAAAGCCTATCTATGATTATTCTCCCAATGCATTGGGGAGAGGGGATATTGTAACCAAAATAGACATAGGCGGTATCACACCCACCAAGGGAGATCATGTACTGGAAATCTTAACAGAGAGTGGAACCTATCTGAGATTTCCATTTAAATTGTGATTTTTACACCAATCTCATACTATCTAGGACTGTTGGAGTAAATATTCTAGTGCCTACTAATCCCATCTCCCTTTTCCTTTGTTCCAACAGATGGGCAAATGAGGATATAGCATTAGGTTCACCGTGATTCAGGACAATATTCTTGGGTCTTGGGGAGATGTTCTCCATGAATCTCTTGAGCTGATTTCTATCAGAGTGTCCAGAGAATCCCTCCACAGCATTAACCTCCATTTCCACCTTAATGTTCTGTACCCTGCCATCTCTATCAACGAGCTGAACTTCCTTGGCTCCATCTCTCAATTTCCTTCCCAGAGTCCCCTCGGCTTGATAGCTGACAAATATGAGTGTATTGCGGCTATCGAAGGCCATATCCTTGAAGAATTCGAGGGAAGAACCTCCGTTTAGCATACCTGAGGTAGCAAGGATAATTGACGGCTCTCCCTTTGCTATATCCTCCCTATACCCCTCTATCCTCTTGAAGAACTCAGACGTGAAGGGATTCTCATCTCTATATAATATTTGGTCTCTAACCTCCCTACTTAAGGACTCTGGATACGCATTATGGATTGCGGTGACTTCGTCCACTAACCCAGAAACGTAAACAGGCACTTGAGGTATTAACTTATTCTTTATTGCATTATTAATTATGAGCATTATCTCCTGTCCTCTCCCTACTGCCAACACGGGGATGAGAACCCTGCCCCCTCTGTTTATTGTCCTAGTGACCAACTCTATCATCTGTAGCTCGGACTCTTCCCTTGTCGGTTGAGATTGAGCTCCGTAGGTGGTTTCACTTATTAACGTATCAACTCTGGGGAATTGATCTGCGGCCCTATCTAAGAGTCTAGTTCTAGCGTACTTATAGTCCCCAGTGTAAACAAGGTTATGTATGCCATCCCCTATGTGCAGGTGAGCCATGGCAGAACCCACTATATGTCCAGCGTTATAGAATGTGAGACGTATGTCTGGAGCTATATCTGTGACCTCCTCATAGTCCAATGTGATCGTATGGAGGAGCTCCTTTCTCACCTCCTTCGCTGAATAGGGAAGCGGTCTTCCCTCCTTGGATGCGACGTCAAGCAGATCCAGCTGTAAAAGGGCCATTATGTCTCTAGTGGGAGGGGTAGCGTAAACAGGGCCCTCATAGCCATATTTGAACAGGAAGGGTATCATCCCCGAGTGATCTAGGTGGGCGTGGGTTACCACGACCGCATCTACGTCCTCCAGATTAAGTTGCTCCAGATCAAGCTTGGGATACATCCTCTCTCCAAAGGAAACGCTTGGATTTACTCCAGTATCTAAGAGTACCCTGCTCTCTTGAGTTTCCACTAGGACTGCCGACCTTCCCACCTCATGGAAGCCACCCAGAGCGGTAACCCTAACGTACCTGTCCTTAAAGAGAAGTTCCCTATGTATTCTTTCACCAAAGCTTCGTAACATCTTCATTCTGTATTCATTCTCGTTTACAATATGCGACATTATGTTGTCCAGCATCCTTGACTTTATTGGTGGCTCTCTTACGATCAATGGTCTCCATTTTGTCTCCATGAATATCTTTTGTTGAATTTGTCCTCCTTTCCCTATCACAAGACCTGGCTTCTTGGCCTTTATGATGACCTCTCCCATAACATCGTCAAATTTTATATCCACTATCTCGGCTTCTGGCATGACAGTCGCTTTTATGATCTCCGTGGTTTCTCTCTGATCCTTCCGTACTGACGGATCCGCCTTCACCACTACCCTTTTCTTTATCTCCTTGGCTACCTTCCTTACGGCCTCCATCTTATCGATCACTGCCTCAGGATTCTTCACATAGACAGCGATCGCAGGTCCCTCAAACTCTATCCTGGAGATCTGTGCCTCCTTTGGAAGGCCTCCCATCAAGGAGGCGATTATATTCATCCTCAGATTACTTACTGCCAATATTCACCATCTCCTAGTCGTCAGAAGAAGAACGACCTTCAACTCTATGGTAGCTTTATTATATTTAAGCCTTCTATTCTAATCCGTGCAGTCCCGAGAACATGTAATTAGCCTTCCTCGGAGGATATATGTGGGGGTCGGACTTGCCGAAAGGGTTGGAGAGTTCTTGAGGGACGCGGGACTGCGAGGTCCATATCTTATCGTCACAGGTTCGACCGTAAAGTCTCTATTCATGGAATCTGTGCTCAAGGGAATAGAAGGAAGGATAGATGTATTGGAGACCTCCAAGGGAGATGTAAGTGAGGTGGAGGAAGTGGAGAGTGCGGTAAAATCAAGAAACGTAATGACGGTACTTGGAGTGGGCGGCGGTAGGAGTATTGATGTTGCTAAATACGTAAGCCATAGAACCAAGATCGATTTCGTAAGTGTTCCAACAGCCCCTTCGCATGATGGTGTTACCTCACCCTTCGCCTCTCTAAAAGGACTAGGTAAAGTGGTATCAGTAAAGGCCAAAGAACCCTCCATCATAATTGCTGACCTTCGGATATTGTCTCAGGCCCCTCGACGGCTCATAAATGCTGGAATAGGGGATACTGTTGGAAAACTCATAGCTGTCAGGGACTGGAGACTCGCAGCTAAGTTGAGAGGCGAGTATTATGGTGACTACACTGCCTCGCTGGCATTAATGTCGGCAAAACATGCGCTTGGCTGTGCTAACGTTATAGAGAGGGACAAATTGGAAGGAGTAAGAAGCCTAGTGGAAGCGTTGATTAGTAGCGGTGTAGCAATGGGACTTGCGGGAAGTACTAGACCAGCTAGCGGGTCAGAGCATCTTTTTGCCCATGCGGTAGATATGGTCTATCCCAACAGAGCGTTACATGGAGAGCTGGTGGCTTTGGGCACAATAATGATGTCCTATCTCCACGGCATAAACTGGAAAAAGTTAAGGAAAACCCTGAATTCGGCCGGAATTCCTACCACTGCGAAGGAAGTGGGAATACCTGACGACGTCATAATAAAGTCACTGACCATTGCCCATACCATTAGGACCGAGAGATACACGATATTGGGAGATAGGGGTCTTACGTGGGAGGCTGCAGAAAGGTTAGCCTCTGAGACTGGAGTTATTAGTTGAATATTCCAAGAGTGAGAGGAGCTATACCCTTTCTATTCTCTCTATTGAAGAGTCGTGAGCTATGACTATATGATCATATAGGTTAGGACAGAAGATACCAGTTTCTACAATCCCCACAATTCCCCTCAGTCTAGATTCCAGCTGGCATAGATCCTCAGATTCTCGTGCCTCGAGATCCATCAGGAGGTTTCCGTTGTCGGTGACTACGGGTCCTGCCTTTCCGGTGGACTCCCTAAGAGACACCGTGTAACCTTCTCTTTTTAACTGAGAGTATATGTAATGTAGTGTGGCTGGGACTACTTCTAAAGGAACAGAGACAGGGAATTCTCTAAGTTTCCACCCCTCGCCCAGATAGACTCTTGTCTTAGAATGGGCAGCCAGCAGCTTCTCTCTCAATAGAGCCCCTCCTCCTCCCTTCACGAGAATTCTTCTCCTAACCAACGTATCAAAGCTATCCAGATACACGTCCGGAACGATACCGTTCTGAATGGAAAGGACTTTTCCTCCCAACTGAGAAACGGCTAATTCAGTATCTATTGAACTACAGACTACGTTGAACTTTGTCAATAACCCTTCTTTATGTAGATGTTTAATCAATGTTCTTACAGTCTTTCCGGTGCCAAGTCCCAATGTGTCCACATTATCTAGGTAAGATTGGGCCTCAACTGCCAAAATCTCCTTCAGATCCATGTAGCAACCCTATACGTTCTAACTATATATTCTTCGGGAACACTAGGTGGGGAATTACACATACGCGGAGGTGATAGTGTCGTCACGGATTAAGTAAATTAACTCATGCCTATCTATCGAGATCTGTTAACCCGTCACAATCCTCATTAATTCATGTCAGTCGCATAATATTCTGAAGGGGGAGATGATTTATCTAATCCGTGCAGACACTATCCGCGAGGTCGCAAGTAGTTTCGTTACCACATTTTAGGGCCCCATGATCTCAGACAGGTATTAGTGTCGAGTGGTCCATTGAACCGTAGGTTTGACTTGGGGAGCTCAGCTTAAGCGTTAATTATAGTTCACCAATCCGTGGCTATCGCTTAATACATCGGTTAAATTTATTACCAAATATACGATAAATTATTCCTCTCGTGCTGCAAAGACTTCCGCCCATCTAAACATTTATCTTTATCAAATATACTAAGCTAACATCAATAGATAATAGAGAGGAAAGCTAATGAAGGCTCTGGAGAAGCTTATTTTAAGTAAGATGGAGTTATTGACACGGACCCGTAGCTCAGCCAGGATAGAGTGCTGGCCTCCGGAGCCAGTGGTCCCGGGTTCGAATCCCGGCGGGTCCGTTTCATTTAA
>JAFMDM010000003.1 GCA_017857195.1 Methanobacteriota archaeon | reverse complement strand
CCCACCTCGTGGCTAGTGAAAACGGCGCAGTTCTCATGGGCTCAGCTAAGAGGGTCCTATCCATTCCTGGGACCAGAGATGAGAAGCACTGGGGAGGCGGCCGCTTTTGGACTCACTTTCCATGAGGCACTGTTGAAAAGTTGGCTTTCCGCTGCCCCTAACAAGCTGCCCTCCAAAGACAAACTGATCTTAGCATATGGTAGGAAGAACTTGACTGCAATTGAGAGAAGTGTTGCCCAACTACTGGATAACGGCCAGAAAGTCGCAACCCTCGATAGAATGAGTGTAAGAGGGGCGGAGAAGTTGGATGAATCGAAGATAGTGGACTTACTTAGGGGAGGTAAAATAGATATGGTAATAACCGATGGATATGAAATAGATAAGGACTACCAAATAAGGAGGACCGCGGCAGACTTCAACGTCCCACTAATTCTAAATGGTAAGTTAGGGTACGAGGTGGCCAGGTCTCTAACCACAGAACTAACCTTCTATGAAACTAAAGCTTACGGTGGTGGAATTTGAGGGCTGTTCTTCTAGTTGACCTTGTAAGACAGGAGGAAAAATTGTTAATAAATGCACTTAACAATAGTGGAATCCAATACGATGTATTAAATGTGGGACAGGAGTCATTGCCCTTCACTAGGTCATTGGGTAGGTATGATGTAGCCGTAGTGAGACCAGTTAGCATGAGTAGAGCCCTTTATTCTGCTGCAGTCTTCAATGCCGCAGGGGTTCATTGCGTGAACTCTCCAACGGGAATAGTACTAGCTGGAGACAAAATACTGACATATTCGTTACTTTACAGGGAAGGGATACCTATACCTGACTCAGAAATAGCCCTCTCACCGGACTCTACTTTTAAAGCTTACGAAAAGAGGGGTTATCCACTCATAGACAAACCACCTATAGGTAGTTGGGGGAGGCTTGTTTCGCTAGTAAGGGATGTAATAGAGGGTAAAACCATTATAGAGCATAGGGAAATGATGAACAATAGTCTACTCAAAGTGCACATAGTTCAGGAGTATGTGAACTTTAAGTCAAGGGACATAAGATGCATAGTAATGGGGGATGAAGTAATAGGGTGTTACGCTAGGAACATACCAAAGGATGATTGGAGGGCCAACATAGCGCTTGGAGGGGTGCCTTCTAAAATTGAGCCGGATCAAGAATTAGAGAAGTTGGCCTTAAAATCGGTAAAGACTGTAGGAGGTGAGTTCATGTCAGTTGATATTCTAGAACATGAGAAAAGGGGATACCTAGTAAATGAAATAAATGACGTCCCCGAGTTCAAGGGCTTCATGTTAGCCCTCAACATTAATGTAGCGGAGAGATTCGTGGAATACTTGAAATACAAGTACGGCTAGCCCACGCCAGCTAGGAATAGATCGTGGTTAGTCTCCTCCAATATCTTTCGTAACCCATCTATCTTCTGCCTCAATCCTGGGACTAGGGATTTAGGGTACTCCAACCTCCATAACATCTCATAGAGACCCTCCATTATATCATAAATCTGTTCTGCCTCGTTAAGTTTCCCCTTCCTTAGAAACTCCAGTACAGTACGTCGCATCTCACCTACTGCGTCAGCTATACCTGTCACATAATATATCTCTGGAATCCCGAGCTCTTCTGGCCCTGCTAAGGCCACATCAAAATAGAGAGCCAAGACGACAGAGGCCTCAGCCATCTCCTGAAAAGCAGTCCCCACGTCACCGTACAACAGTTCTGGAAATGACCTAAGTATTGTTTTAAGCTCTGCCACCTTCCCCTGTGCTACACCATATCTCTCAACTGCCCTCTCCTTCTCCCTTCTATGAGAAAGAGAAACTACCTCCCCACAGAGTCTAATTACTTCCCTTGAGAGCAGAAGAACTCTCTCCCTCCCCTCAAATCTATCACTAAGTCTTCCCTCTATGTTCTCTAGATGTTTCTTCAGTTCTTCCTGAAGCATGCCCTCGATTTGAACATCTAGATAATAGAGTTACGGCTAACATATCATATACGATTCTCATTATCTATATGAAGAAAGAGTAATAGCTTTTTATACGTGTCGTGATAATGAGAGTTTCAATGAGCTTGCCCCTATTGGTCTACTTAGTCTCCGTAGCGGGGATCGGATTGGCTGCTGCTTACGCAGCTCTTTCAGAACTGCCAATGGGGCCCTCACAAAAAAAGAAGGGAGGTAAGACAAAAGGTGGGAGGGAGAAAAAGAAGAAAGCTAGTCCCAGTAAGGCAAAAGCCTAAGCTACCTAAAACGTTCGAATGTCCCAGGTGTGGCAAGGTTTCCATAGCCATAAAGATTAAAGATGGAATAGGGAAAGTAAACTGCGGAAGCTGTGGACTTTCCACAGAAATAGAAGTTCCGCCGGTGTTCGGACAGGTAGATGTGTACGGGAGATTTATAGATCTCTACACAGAAGGCAAAGTGGAGATTTCAGGAGGGGAAAAAATTGAGGATGAAGGGGAAAGTGAATAGTTACATAGAGGAATTAATAGATAAGGGAAAGGTATTACACTTTTCTTTGATAGACCCAGACAAGGTGGGATTGAACAGCAATTTCGCCAATCTGCTTGAGAAGCTTTACAAAGCAGGGACTTCTGCCTTCCTTGTGGGAGGGACAATAGGGGTCACACAGTCTAAATTGGAAGGAGTTCTTGAATATATGGAAGACTTCGAAATACCAAAGATCATATTCCCCAGCAATATTAATGTCCTCTCTCCGATGGCTGACGCGATACTGTTCATGTCCCTACTCAACTCCGATGATATGTACTACATAGTGGGTGCCCAGGTGGTCGGTGCACCACTGGTGAGGCAGATGGAGCTCGAAGTACTTCCCACTGCTTACTTAATAATAGGTGAAGGTGGAACCGCAGGCCACGTGGGACGGGTTAGGGAGATCCCCTTTGAGAACAGTGAACTCGGCGCAGCCTATGCAATGGCCGCTCAATTTTTGGGGATGCAGTATGTTTACCTTGAAGCTGGCTCAGGGTCGTCCAGAACTGTGAGCCCTACCATGGTTAAATATGTATCCAAATCCACTAACCTAAAGGTAATAGTTGGAGGAGGAATTAGGAGCCCAGAGGCAGCTAAGGCACTATGTGAGGCTGGGGCCAACATAATAGTCACAGGGACTCTTTTGGAGACAGAACCAGAAAGGGCCATAAAAGTTATAGAGGCCGTGACACAGTTTAAGGTGGTGAGGAAGGATGCCAAGTAAGAAGAAGAGAAGGGATACGGTTCCCATGAGTAGTATGGCTGGATTAATAAGGTACTACGAGGAAGAGAAAGAAGTAGTGAAAGTATCTCCCAAAGTTCTGCTTATTAGTAGTGTAATTTTAGTGGCGGCCGTGATAGCTATAACTAAATTGCTTCCAGTGCCCTGAGGCGTAGGCTGCAGATGATTCCGTCCAGGGGTGAACTAAGGCAACTGAGAGAGCTGGCGGGACTCACACAGAAGGAACTAGCTAAAAGGGTTGGAGTATCACAATCATTGATTGCCAAAGTAGAGAGTGGAAGGATAGATCCTAAAGTATCATTAGTGAAGAGAATTCTGGATGAAATATATTCGGTACTCAATACACATGAAACGGTGGAGAAAGTGATGAAACATCCTGTAATATGCGCTGAGGAAGGAGAACCACTATCCTCTATCATACACAAGATGGAAAGTAACAGTATATCACAGCTTCCAGTATTGAACGGGGATGGAAGGATTGTGGGAATGATTTACGATTCAATGATATTGAAAAGGTTGCTCAAAAATCCCGCGAGGGAACTAAAGGCCAAGGATGTAATGGCCCCTGTCCCACCACTTCTGTCATTAAAAACTTCTTTGGACGTGGCCATGAAACTTCTTCATAAACATCAAGCGGTCCTAATAGTAGACGAAAAACTACAGCCGTTGGGAATCATAACCAGAAGCGATATTATACTTTACAAAATAACATCACAGGGGGGCCACGGAGTCGGCTGACGGGGCTCAAGGCCCTGAGGAAACTCCAGCCTACTGACCCCAGGATAACCCCAATAGGGGTGAGGTTAGGAGCCTCGGCAACGGCACAGAAAGCCGCGGGGGGCGAGGAAATGAATATGAACGTGACCCAGGAAGGTAACTTCACTGGTGAACGAGAGACCTCGTCCTTCACTTGAAAGACCGTCCTATCTGTAGCAAGTGAGGGAGAGAATGAGAGGGGTCCGACTCTCCCCAAGTACGCATAGTCCAATGCCGACCAAAACAGAAGCTGGGTTACCTCGTGGCCCCTCTCACGAGGGAAGTCTAGCTGTCAAACCTTGAATTTCCAGCTCCCGGCTGATCTTTTTGGACCTCCAGTCATAATATAGCTCGGCTAAACCTCTAGGAGTAAGGGTCGAACCATCCAAGACATCTGATTGGGGGGCTTTACCATTTAGGATCCTATATGTTATCTCGTCCTCCCCCCCTAAATCGATGGCTACTTTATTCTCACCTGGATATACATTCATAGCTATCAGGGGCATGATCAAAAAGGTTGGATAAGTGGGAGCGAAGTTTATGACTACGGTTCCAGTATAGTTAGATAGCTGATCTATTGACTTCAATTCCATAAATACCACTCTTCGACGTTCGAGTTTAGTAAGCTTACCCTGTTGAAACTCGGCTATTACGTCGTCCTCATTTCCTTCTTTCACCGTCTTCTCTAACTCGTTAAGACTCGTGTAGGACATGAAGGTTAGTCTATATCTACCATTTAATGGAATAACCTTTGTGGGAATCTGGTTGTTCTCATACACTATTACTTCCGCATTGCTAAGTGGGGTAGCATAGTAGGCGAAACTCATGGAAGGGATTTCCTTCCGCTTTAATACATCTAATGTTTTCCTTACGAAGAAGGTTTTTTCAAAGCCCCACTCTTTGTAGAACTTTTCCAATGTACCCCTGTGTTTTTTCATTACTCGATCAATTAGATCTTCCTCTAAGTAGAAAGAAACCATGGGAACTAGGTCATTCTGGTTGGCAAACTTTAATGCCTTCGAAGCGGCAACAATACCTCGAGTCGATAGGATCTCCAAAGCCAACATGATGTCCAAGTGAAGGACCTTTTCCACGCTTTTCTATCTTTCGATTGGGTTAACGGATAGGTCTGTCCTTGAGAAGTTTAAGCAATCTTTCTACCTCTCTATCATTAACGAACTTTCCGTGGGATCTAAGTCCACCTTTGAAACTGCGTGGTATGTGAAGAATTTCATGCAGGAGCGTTCGAAGTTTGTTATCTTCGCTGAGCTTATCGTAACGCTCTTGAACCAATTCTATTACATAAAGTGGTTCTACGCCAAAGCCGACTAAGATAGCCTTAGGTATTGACCACACTCTAGCTATTGCCTTGCTCTTACTTCCCTTTGACTTGACTACTGCCAGTCTCCTAACGTCGATGTAGGTAAGGTTCAAATTAGTCACTATCTCCTTGACTTTTTTCTCTGTCTCCTCATCTCTTACGTACTCCACCATATGCCAGGTGATGCTCTGTTCACTAGATATGACTATCTGAGGTCATAATGGAAGGTTGTTATGTACGCTTGGATGTCATGTAGCGGACCCGCCGGGATTCGAACCCGGGACCACTGGCTCCGAAGGCCAGCACTCTATCCTGGCTGAGCTACGGGTCCGCAGGCAAGTTTATAGATAGTGTGTGGGCATAAATTATATTTAATGTCAAAGGCTAAACAGCAGACCCTTGATGAGTTCCTGTCAGCCACCCCCGTAAAGAAAGATGTACAGAGTAAGCATGCCGAATCTGCCCAGCAAAGCACCATTAGGAAGACAGAAATTAACCAAGAGGGGAGAAAGTTAAAGGTAGAAATGACACCCCCAGAGGAAGGTAGGAATTACCTTCTTCTTCAGGTGGATTACGATGGCAAGGAGGGAAAGGCCTTTTGTAAGCTATACGATCCCATATCGGGTAAGGTCCATATACTCTACGATAATACGAAACATATGCCATATTTCCTTACTGACGTCCCTACAGATAAAATATCAAAAATTAGCAAGATAGTAAAAGATTCTTCTTTTGACAAAATAGAAATAGTCGAGAAAATAGATCCATTTAGCGGGAAGAAAGTGAAGCTAACCAAAATAGTAACTAAGGATCCCTTGGCTGTCCGTAGGATGAGGGATGCTGTTCCTATTGCTTATGAAGCCCATATAAAATATTTCAATAATTATATCTATGATCTCGGACTCATTCCCGGAATGCCCTATACGGTTAGCGATGGTCGCCTCACTCTAACAGGCAAGATCCCATCTAAAGAGGAGGGCGAGGCCTTAATCAAGAACCTGGAATATGTTGATGAAGTCGCCATAAGGACAGCAATAGATTGGTTTCCAATCTTTGAGACGCCTATACCTACAGTTAAAAGGGTTGCAGTTGACATAGAGGTTTACACACCGACAAAGGGAAGGGTTCCAAATCCAAAGGACGCCGAGTTTCCAATAATAAGTATAGCCCTGGCTGGAAGTGATGGTATGAAGAAGGTACTTGTACTGAGAAGGAATGACGTAGGAGGATTTGAGGGAACCCTAGACGGCTTAGATGTGGAGTTCTTTAACAATGAGAGATCCTTAATGAACAGGTTCTTTGAGGTGGTCTCAAACTATCCCGTAGTGCTCACATTCAACGGCGATGACTTCGACATTCCGTATATATACTATAGGGCTGTCAAGTTGGGGATAGGGGATTGGGCTCCCTTCACCGTAATAAAGCAAGAGGGTAAGCCTGCCACTAAGTATAATCTAGGCTTGCACATTGATCTGTTCAGGTTCTTCTTTAATAAGGCTGTGAGAAACTACGCGTTCGAAGCGAAGTATAGTGAATACAATCTTGACGCAGTTGCCTCGGGCATACTGGGAGCAAGCAAAATAAAACTCGACACGATCGTTAGTTTCGTAGATTTAAAGACTCTAATTTTATACAATTACAGAGATGCGGAAATAACTCTAGGACTGACTACATTCAATGATGAGTTAGTCTGGAAGTTAATGATTCTCTTGGCTAGAATATCCAAGTTAGGACTAGAGGAATTGACAAGGGTGGAGGTATCCACATGGATCAAGAATCTCTATTATTGGGAACATAGACAGAGAGGATTACTAATTCCCTCCAAAGAGGAGATAGCAAGAAGAGGTAAGATTAGAACATCTGCTGTAATTAAAGGAAAGGGATACAAAGGTGCGATAGTTATAGACCCCCCTGCTGGTGTCTTCTTCAACGTTGTAGTTCTGGACTTCGCCTCGCTGTATCCATCCGTCATAAAGAACTGGAACATAAGCTATGAGACGGTGGATGCTGAAACGTGTAGTAAGGAGAGGGACGTTATAGATGAGAGTGGTCAGGTTCTTCATAAAGTTTGCATGGAGAGAATAGGATTGACGGCACTTATCACTGGACTGTTAAGGGACTTCCGCGTTAGGATATACAAAAAGAAGTCCAAACAGAAGGACATAGATCCTTCCCAGAAGGCCCTATATGAAGTTGTTCAACGTGCAATGAAGGTGTTCATAAATGCAACATATGGAGTATTTGGAGATGACAAGTTTCCGCTCTATGCTCCAGCCGTGGCTGAAAGTGTAACGGCGTTGGGTAGATTTGTAATTACCAGCACACTAAAAAAGGCGGGAGAGATAGGACTACGCGTACTTTATGGAGACACCGACTCGCTGTTCCTTCATAATCCTCCAAAGAAAGAGTTGGAGGGAATAGTTGAGTGGGTGAAGAAGCAATTCAACTTGGACTTTGAGGTAGACAAGACCTATAAGCTCGTGCTTTTCTCCGGGCTTAAGAAGAACTATATGGGAGTCTCTCAAGACGGGAAGGTAGAGATAAAGGGAATGTTAGCGAAAAAAAGAAATACTCCTGAATTTCTAAAGACGTCCTTCAACGATGTAAAGACAATAATAGCTTCAATGCAATCTGAAGCTGACGTGAATGCAGCCAAGGAGAAGGTGGCACAGGAGATAAAGGAAATTTACACAAGGCTCAAGGAGAAGGGATACAACCTTGATCAGTTGGCATTCAAAGTAATGCTATCAAAGTCAATAGACCAATATACTAAGACAATGCCGCAACATGCCAAAGCGGCACTCCAGCTAAAGAATAGTACAGGCATTAACGTTACGTCCAGGGACATTATACTGTTCGTCAAGGTTAAGGGAAAGGATGGAGTGAAACCAGTGCAACTGGCTAAGCTCAAGGAAGTGGACGTGGAAAAGTATGTTGAAGCGGTACGAAGTACCTTTGAACAAGTATTGAAGGCCTTCGGACTGACATGGGACGACATTACTTCGAGGATATCGATAGATTCCTTCTTCACTCCTCAGACTCGTTAACTTCCTCACTGGTTAATTCAGTGGCGTACTGAACCATTTCCTTTTTTGACTCATCGTCAAGGTAGGGGGTGAGTACGTAAATTCTCTTATCCTTGAAATCATCCTCCTCCCACTGATTATCAAAACTTATGATATAGACTGGCACTTCAGCGAAAGCTTCCCCTCCTTCTTTTCCCTTTAAGTATCTGCTTATCATTTCATATACAGAGGGAGATAATGGTAACTTCTTCCTAACCTCATGAACGTCCTTGAGTATAATGAAATCTGACTTGTCTACGTCCCATTCATCTAGGGCCTTCCTAGCTACTGTGGTAATTGTGGATTTAAGATCACCGTCAATTAATTGTTCCCACGTTACCTTTCCACTTTCGCTTTTCAATACTAAAAACTTCACTTATTTTCACCTATTATATATAGATACACCGTATGAGTCATGTTACCATCTTCCACTCGAACCACCTGCTTAGGAGTCCATCCACGCATTTCAAACTCGTGAGAGATTACCCTAGTTCCAGGTTTGAGTTCCTTTTCCAACTTGGGTCTAAGCATCTCATTAACGTTGGTAAGGAGAAACATTGTAACAACCGTTGCCTCGGAAATGTCTACCTCAAAGAAGTTCCCCTTCACTACCTGGACTCTCCCTTCAACCCCATTTTTCTTTATGTTATCCTGTACTTCTCTTATTCTCTCATCATTTATCTCAACTCCGACGGCCTTCTTAACACCGAAGTCCTTAGCTGCGGTGACTACAACTCTCCCATCCCCGCAACCTAAATCATACACTATATCGCCCTCACCCACCTTGGCAATCTCTAGCATCTGCTTCACTACACGTTCAGGGGTTGGGACATATGGTACATGTGGAATGTAACTCAAACCTACTTCCTCAACATAGTCAAGGCTTAGAGGTTTTTAATCTTCCTTATAGTCTCTTCCTTACCCTTGGCCTTGTCCGGTTTAAGTTTCTCATCTAATGGAATTTGAGTCAGTATGGGTACAATTTGGTCGTCAGTTTTTTGAGCTAACAGTTGAGGCAACCAAGCTAATCCTAAATCATCTTTCTCCCCATAATCGGAGAGAAAGGCATAGTCCTCCAATTTCACCTCACTTTCCAATTGAAGTTCCTTTGATACTTCATCAACTATCTCCCTAAAGACCTTATCCAACGGATGACCATTAGATGTGACCAATATTAACTTTTTAGCTGCCATCGTCCTTCAGGTGTAGCATCGTCTAATCAATATAAGAGTATCGACTTTGAGCTTCTCCTAAAGATCATGTTTGACCTGGGCCTAACCGGTTAAAAGGCGAAGAGATGAAAACACACAACCGAAATGGAGCAAATAAAGATGGTCCTAAGTGCAATAAAGGATGGAGCGCTAAATCCAGGTGATGTGGTGGTAAAAACAGGCCTACCTCGTTACGAGGTTCTCGCGATATTTCATGTCCTAGAGGGGCTACAGACCATTAAACCTATTTATTCTAAAGGGTCCCACAAAGTGTACAAGTTAACCGATAAAGGTTTACAAATATTGGAGGCTCTGGAGAAGGGAGGCAAGATAACTATTACAACCGATGTTGGAGAGGAGGCAAGCTAGCCTTATTCCTTCAAATTCTCAGCGGTTCGATCTTTACCACGTTCTCCCTATCGTCATAGACTACACTAACCAGTTCTCCTTCACTTATCTTGAATTTCTGCCTGATCTTTGAGGGAATAGTGATTTGATAGTTTCGGGAGACCTTTATGCTTTCCTCAATTCTGGCCAAGGAGTCACCTGAATCGGAATTCTAGTCAGGGATTAAAAAGTTTTTGTAACTTTTTAAAAACTAGTTGTATAAACAAAGGACTGCGGAATAATGCAATTATGCGAAAATAACCAAGATGGATAGTGTCTAAGATGATGTCAAACGGACATGTTTAATTCTGTAGGGTTGGAGCGGAAGACTCTCCCCTATTGATAGATCCAAAATTGTTTTTCTAAAAACATTTCATGCGCAGAATTTGCAATTAGCATGCTGATGAAACACTGTTAGAACTAAGGAGAGTGTAGTCACTTATTATGTAAATTCCGGTATTAGCTTTCTCTCCCACAGGACCAACACCAGAGAGTACTTGACCATTTCCAACCTGTTCGCTTGGTTGCCCTCTTGAACCTGACTAACCTGTCCCTCAGTGACGGGTGGAACTCGTTGGAGTTCGCTAATGAGCGGTGCTGTTCCTCAAGGAAAGGTAAATGTAGTCGTCGCCCTCCTGCCGTTAGGCAGCTATCTCAATATTTCCCTGAACACCATCTGGAAGATGAATTATATAATTATCTAAAATTGACTATAATTAAATTATCTTTATAATAACAATTGCCAGTAATATTATAGCTAGATAGGGGGAGGAGAACTTAAAGGAACGCCAGGCTTCCTCACTGGTTGGTCTAGAAACTAGCCTTAATGTGAAATAGGAGAGTACTAGACTTGCCACTAGGGATACCGTCAGATATCCAAGGCCCAAATAGATTGACAGCAGCATTGCAAAAGGAATCATCAGAAAGTTTGAAGCTGCTATGGCCAATACGGAATTTCTTTCTGTAGTTATTGCTGGGAGCATTGGAACCCCAACTCGAGCGTAATCGTCCTTATACCTCAAGGCTAAGGACCAGAAGTGACCTGGCGTCCACATGAAAATGAGGAAGCCCAATAGGAAGGACGGAAGATCAAATTTGCCAGAAAGCGAGGCATATCCGGCCCAAGCTGCTGCGCTTCCCGCAAAACCTCCTATAACTATGTTCCAATAGGTCTTGGGCTTCAAATAAATAGTATAGACAAATATATAGATCAACGCTCCTATGAGGATAAAGAAGGCCGTTAATAGGTTAGCAATCACTCCAATTATGGAACCTAGAGAAACTAATATGGAACCCATCATTAATATTTCCCTGGCGGATACTATGCCCAAAGCCGTGGGACGGGAAGAGGTTCTCTTCATCATCCGGTCCCTATCAGCCTCCAATCCTTCATTTACCATACTGGCTCCCATGGAGGCTAACGTCCCCCCTACCAACATGGACAGAAAGGCTATTAGGTGAAAGGCCCCTCTTTCGTAAGCTAGAAGAGCTCCAGCAACTGCAGCCAGATCCAAGAGGGCTACAATCCTTGGTTTACTAAGTTTAGCGTAGCTTCGTACTCGTGATCTGCTAATCATCATCTAGGTAAAAAAAAGAGCCCCGGCATTTAAACTATGGTTCAATAAATCATTAGGTAGAACTAAACCTCTAACACGAACTCCAAACTTCGATAGCTAGTCTCTTTGCCTCCTCAATTATGTGGAGATCCTTAGCCAATAATGGAAGACCTAAGTCTTTAGCCAAGAGTAGCGCCTCCCACTCAGAGAGAGGAAGTACATCATTTTTTGGCACCTTATGACTGAATGCCATAACGGAACAACTTTCCAATATTCCATCCACGTCCAGTCCCTTTTTTATTGCTTCAGCCACTCCTAACGTAGTTACTATAAGAGAGCATTTACATTCATTAAGAAATCCAGGTATGAGATCATAGGCTGAGGGAGACACTACTACTTTACAGATAATAGATTCTGACATCTCAGGTACTCACCCTGTGAGAACTGGCTATCTTGCTCATACATACCCTTTTTAGTAATTTACTTTTAACTCCTTGGGGGCTAAGGAGGTGGAAGTCCAGTCCGTCACCATAGTGTCATCAGTTATTACAATAAATTATCTCTCCCTTCAGAACATTGTGTGACTGACATGAATATGAGGATTGTGGCGAGTTAACAGATCTCGATAGATGGGCATATGTTAATTTACCTAATCAGTGTGGACAGTATGGATACACTCGTAATACCTACCATAAAGTTAAATGTTTAAAATTAAGGTATAGGATGTGAAGTAGAGTGAGCCAGGAAGTAATGACCGAGGATCCGTTGGAGAAGATTTTACAACCGTCCACTCTAATGACTATAACCAAATTAATGGATTATTTGCCCACACTTGACAAAACGCTTCAGAGGCTAGGTGAGTGGGAAAAGAAGGGATACCTTGATCAGATTTCCAATCTACTCGAACAGGGAATGTCCCTATATGAGGCGGTACAGAAGGCAGACCTAATAAATACATTAGTGAGTTTCGGCTTAGACCAGATAGGGAAGCTTCAAGCTTTCTATCCTCTACTGGAGAAGTTAACAGATGAGAAAACAACTACAGCTCTCCAGGAAATGGATCTAGGAGGACTCCTACAGGGCATTGCTGCTCTCTCCCCCTTGCTCAACAAATTCAGTGACAAGAACGTCATGAAGTCGATGGAGGAAATAGATTGGGCTGGTCTAATGGATGCACTGGGAGGAGTAGCTCCTCTTATCAAGAAATTTACTGACCCTGAGACCATGAGAGCACTTAATCAAGTTAATTGGAATTCACTTTTCTCGCTGATGGGAAAATTGGTAGAAATGCAGAACAACGGATCGTGGGATAACCTTATGAAATTAATAGATGTTCTGGGAACCCCTGAGGTCACCGGAGCTCTCAGCCAAATGTTGGAGAAGTTATCCAAGGCACTGAAAGAGTGGTCTGCCAATGTTCCTAAGGTCAAGCCGGTTGGCACGTTTGGGCTACTTACTGCGGGGAGGAACCCAGATGTTGGGTACGCACTGGGACTTGTGCTGTCCTTTATGGAGGCCTTGGGGAAGAGCTTTCGACAATAACTTTAATCTTTTCCTCCCTTCAACATTTTCTTAAATTGATAGTCATTGAAGCTGATGCAAGGGCGTTAGGCATTTCGATAGCCACGTCCACTGTATCAAACGTGAAAGTGAGGGACTCCCCATATGAACTGAGAGTAGAGGTTGAAAAAAGTAGGGAGTTAAGTCAAAATTTAACCGCTGATCCGATAATAAGAGCGTATAGGGACTTCTATTGGAGGATTGGGCTAGACCCGACCAAGGTTAGACCTAGTGGCGAGGCATTAAGAAGAAGGATAATCAATGGGAAACCCTTTCCCTTCATCAATAACGTGGTGGATTGTGGTAACTTGATTAGTTTAAAGACTCTAGTACCCATAGGTTTATACGACTTAGCTAAGATAGTTGGGAAACCGAGGATAACACTCACGAAAGGAGAAGAGAAATTCTTACCGATAGGTGAGAAGGAAGAGATTACGTTAAGACCTGGACTCCCTGTGATGATCGATGATGAGAAGGTCCTACATCTCTACCCTCATCGAGATTCAATATTTAGTTCGATCTCCTCCAGCACTGAAAAGGTATTGGTAGTGGCTGCCGGCGTGCCTGGAATCGGGAGAGAGGTTTTAGAAAGGGCCTGTAGATCTGTGGTTAACTGTTTAGAGACCTATTGCGGAGGATTAAGCTCGGAGGTTCAGATAATTTGAAAGTACTTTTACTTGGCCTGGGAAATGTGGGTAAAGAGCTCCTGCGACTATTCCAGGATAGGAAGGATCAGGTGGGAGATTTTCAAGTTGTGGGCGCAATGAGAAGGAACGGACTTAGCTCACCAATAGAGTCCCCACCTAAACCCAGAGATCTGAAGGAAGTCCTAGATTCACTATTACCAGACGTATTGATAGACGTTAGTTCTCCAAATTATGAAAGCGGAGAACCATCGACTTCTGCTTACCTTGAGGCCTTCAAAAGAGGTATTCATGTAATCACAGCAAACAAGGCGCCTTTAGCACTTCATTTCGTTGATCTAATGGGTGAGTCCCTGAAAAGAAATGTGAAGCTGATGTTTCAAGCCACAGTAATGAGCGGAGTTCCATCGATCAATCTGAAGAGAGTACTACCTGCCTCACACTTCATAAGTGTAGAGGGAATTCTCAATGGTACATCAAATTACATACTCACTAAGATGTATCAAGGCATTTCCCTACGTGACGCTTTAAGGGATGCCCAGGAATTAGGGTATGCAGAACCAGATCCCAAATTAGATTTGAATGGTTTCGATGCGGCCGCAAAGATCACGATCTTAAGTAACGTCTACTTGAACTCGGGAGCTACGATTAAGGACGTGACCTTCGATGGCATTCAAGATCTGTCGTTAGATTATCTGCTGAAATGTAGGGAAAAGGGATTGAAGCCTAAGTTAGTGGCAACAGCATCAAGATCGGAACTGAAGGTATCTGTAGTACCTCTGGACAGCTCCCATCCACTATATGGTATAGACGGTGTTAATAATGGATTATTGCTGAGAACTGACCTAGAGGATATTCTGATATCTGGACCCGGAGCTGGTCCACGTAGAGCAGCCTATGGAGTACTTTCTGATCTAGTTCTATTGAAGGATTCCCTCCCTAAATTCTCCTAAGGGGCCTCTCCACATCTTCATTACTTAGAGATCTCACAGCACTAATTATGGATTCTCCTAACGAGGGATGAAGGAGGGTCAAGTTGGAAAGGTCTTCTTTCTTAACCCTAAATTTGACTAGAATCGATAGTAGATTTAGGAATTCTTCTATCCATTGTCCCACAGCCTCACCATAAACTACTCTACCAAAGGAATCAAAACCGATCTTTACATATCCTTCAGTGAAACCAGAAATTATGGCCCGTGTGTTTGCCCTGAAGGGAAATTCTGCCCAAGTTTCTACAGTTTTGCTATCTCCAACCACTCCAATTTCGGGATCCGTGTATATTAAATCAGGAATGGCGTCATAGGATACGGCTAGATCTCGGCCAACTATATTACTGGATGCAACGATTGCTTCAGCCATTGCTGAGTGAGCGTTTCTATGGAAGTCCTTTGATATAATATCCCCTGCAGCCCACACCCTGGGGTTGGAGGTCCTCATATGATTGTCCACAATCACCCCCTTTGGACTTAACTGTACTCCGAGGACATTTATTCCGGAAGGTAAATTGGGCTTCCTGCCTGCTGCCAACAATACAATCTGCGCTTTGAATGAGCCCAAGTTGGTGAGGACCTCCTTGGCCTTAACCGCGCTAACATGAACGTGCTCTTTAACCTCTACTCCATCCCAACTCAACGCTTCCCGAACTAGATGGGAAAGTCTTGAGCCTAGATTACCAACCACTTCGCCTTCTGTAAGGAGCGTGACCCTAGATCCCAATTTAGCGTAAAACTGAGATATCTCCACCCCCGCATACCCTCCTCCTACAACTATCATAGTTTCTGGAACCGAGTCCAACTCGGCTAATTGATCTTCATTATACACCGCTTCCTCCTTCTTTAGAGATAAGTCAGGGGTGGAGCCCGATGCAAGAATCAATCTTTCATATCCAACTCTTACGCCTCCTATAACAACAAAATCATTCTGAATTGTGGCCTCCCCTTTCATTATATCAGCTCCAGATGACCTCACTAGCTCCTCGCCCGCCTCTGAAAGTCTCCCTCTCAATTCCATTACTCTTTCCACATAATTTGCCGTTTTCTGATCTCTTACGATACCAAAATGACGGTCCTGTTCTTTACCCCTACTTAAGAGTAGGGTGAGATCATGCAGGAAGATACTTGGAACACAGCCGAAATTGACACAGGTACCTCCGAAATTGCCTTTTTCAACAACAAGTACGGACTGTCCTCTTCTGCCAAGAAGAGATGCTGCCATATAGCCTGCTGGGCCACTTCCAATGATCACGACATCATATTTGGTCAATTACTCCTTACCTTCAGAAGAACAGACTTCTTTCAGCCTCCATCGTAAGATCTATGAGGGTGGAGCCTCCAACGATCTCTACTCCCTCCACTATCTCCTGTTCATTCATATGACACATGTCCTTAAGACTCTGTACACATACATACATCTTTACTCCATTTTCTTTAGCCATGTCGAAGAACCTTATGAACGGGTTGTCTCCTTTCTTCCTAGCTTCCTCTTGCCATGCCTTAGAGAGAAGTTTAGGACCCTTGATCATATAGAAAACAGAGGTCTCTAGTTCCATGGATGCTGCAATTGAAGCCATAAATAGAGGAGCATATGTCCTATCTATGTCTTCAGGACCATGAGTCACGACAATGAGAAACTTCTTCTTATCTTCCGCCATGAGTCTTACCCAATATAAGGAAAATGAAACCCTTACTTAAATTTGTTTCTTAGATGTCTTGAAATGATATCAAGTATTTTTACCTCTTTATTCTTCTCCTCCGATCGCTCTAAGGTACGCTCGATCTGTCAATCATGTACTAATGGTAAAAACAATGGAACCCTTTTAGGAATTACCTAGTTCTTGTTTTTATAAAAAGAAAAATTAAATATGCTATAATTACTACTGCTAGGACTGCTGCTATGTAATTCAAATATTGATCCACGACACTGATAAGGGTATTCCACGAGGAACTGTAAGTATACCCTAAATAGGCTAATATCGTGTCCCAAATAAGATGTCCCAAAAAAGTGGCACCAATGAATTTTACTATTTTCATTCTTCCGAATCCCGCAGGGAAAGAAATTAGCGCTCTAAATCCTGGAACAAAACGCATAGAGAAGACTGCGAGAGTTCCATAGTTGCTAAACCATTTTTGTACTGAATTTAATCTGTTCTCTGTTATATGGAAATAGGTACCATACCGCTTAACAACCGCCTCTCCAGCATACAGGGCCACATAGTAATCAACAAGGGATCCAAGAAGGCTGCCCATTGTACCCACCACAATCACCAACCAAATGGTGAGAGAACCATCTCTAGATAGAGCACCACCTAAAGGCATGACGACTTCGCTTGGTATTGGAAGTGATGTTCCCTCTAAGAACATTAGAGCAAAAATACCAAAGTAATTACCCACTAGAGCTTGAACTAGGGTAGAGATTAGTCCCAACTACTCTCTCCTCTCTGACTCCACATCGGGTATCTGATGACTGTGCGGACAACGGTCGGGCTTCCCTAAGAATTGATATATGTGTTCTATGACCTCCTCAGGAACTAACAGGTCAAATCTATTTGTGAGGGCGCAGGCCTCTTCCAGAGACATCCCTGTCTTAACCAGGAAGGTCTCTATTACTCTATGGGCCTTCTGGGCGTAGAGTAACTCCCTGTTTCCCTCCTCCGTGACATATATGTAGTCTCCTTCTCGTTTAACTAATCCCTTAGTTACCAGGTGGTAAATCTCCTCATAGGCACTTGCTGGAGATACCTTAAGTCCCTTGGCCACCTTTGTGAGCCTAGCTCCCTTGCCATGGGAAGCCTCGCTTTTGATCTCTAGGATATAGTCATACTCCTTTCTGGAGATCCTCAATGCAAGTGAACTTAATAGAGGTTAGGTATAAACATTGTTTCAAATCAAGAGAGAAAGTCCGATTATCCTCCCTGACGCAAATACCAACCTAAATCTCTTAATGGTTTCAAACCCCTATCGCCTTTCTTATCCTGGAAGATAAGGCCATACCCAACGAACTCATCAGATCCGTCCGTTACAACCACGTTTCCTATAGGTTCATTTGAATCAATTTTTATTTTTCTCCCATAAAGAAAAGTATAAAGCTGCTCCCCTTCTAGTGATAGTTTCCTGCAAACCGGGGACATGAAGTTGCCGAAAGGTAACATGGGTTCTACGTGTGGTTGTAGAATAGCTACCGGAATACCTAAGGAATACGGATGAAGCCCTAACTTCTTCAACGAAGATAGAACTGTTTGTACTTTATCGCCCTTGAACATGAGGAGTTGGGAGAAGCGGGAAATGGTTAGGAAAAAGGAAAAGCCTTCAAACATCAACCCAAATCTACAGCTATAAGTTTCAGACAAAGAGTTCAATGTCTTCTTCACGAGCGTAGGAGCAGCTTCTTTCACTTGGAGAGAAGGCACAGGAAAAATCCCTCCGTTCCATGAAGGTGGGGATAGAGCCTCCTACACATTTTCACTGAAGGGTCGAATGAGACGCCCTTGAATTCAGTTATTCCTGGTTCTCCTACCTTCACCTTTGGATCAACTACGTGGAGACCGATATGTTCCACCGCAAAATCTATTACGGCCTCATCCTCCTCGGGGGCAACACTGCAGGTAGAGTAAACCATTAATCCGTCTTTCTTTAAACTTAACGCAGCATATTTAATTAATTTCATTTGTTCTTCTTGGAATTCCCTTAACCTGCTTAAAGTTGTCTTAGTCCTTCTCGAGGGATCCTTTCCTAAAAGACCCTCTCCTGAGCAGGGCGCATCAAGAAGAATCTTATCAAAATTAATTCCAAGTTTGGGAGCAATCGATGCATTCCCTCGTAGAAGAACTACATTTGTAGCTCCCATTCTATTAATGTTCGAGAGAAGCCCCCTCATTCTGTTTCTCTTTTTCTCAAGGGCTAAAACTAGACCATTGTTATGCATTAACTGGGATAGATAGGTGGTCTTTCCACCTGGGGCCGCCGCTAGGTCGAGGACCGTGTCGGTGGGTGACGGATGAAGGGCATAGGGAGGAAGCATAGAGGCTAGACCTTGAATATAGTAATAACCCTTAAGGTATTCTAGCGTTGCTCCTAGGGATGGAGAGGAGGGTGCATTGTTAATTAATAAACCGTGTGGTATCCATGATATTCTAGATAATTTGAAACCCTTCTCTTCCATGACTTCCTGCAGCCTTTGACAATCGATCTTAAGGTCATTGCATCTTATACTTTTCTTCGGTGGAATTAGACAGCTGGAAAGAAACATCTCCGCACCGTCTCTACCTAACATTTGGACATATCTTTCCACCATGTAGTCTAAGACCCCAAACTTCTCCGCAAGTCCTCTCCACTCGCCCCGATTATCGGAGTAAAAGAGGCTGAGGTACTTTTTATTGTGGACATCAGTAGGCATACTGATGGAGTCAGGTTTGGAGAGGGAGATTAAAATAAGGATCGCTTCTCCCCCTCTCAAGAAAATTGAGGAAGAACTCGATCGGTTGGCCAAAACCTTAGGGACGGAAGAGCAGACTGATTATTACTTTGATAAAGAGAATATGGAGCTCACCAAGGGAGATAAGGCCCTGAGGTTAAGGATGACTGACACTAGATCGGAACTAACGTATAAAGGGCCGAGGCTGAGCGACAAGGTTAAGGCCAGAGCCGAGCTATCATTAATGTTGGAGGACCCGGAGAGCATGAGGAAAATACTCCTCAACTTAGGTTATAACATTATTTTAATAGTAAAAAAAAGAAGGAAGAACTATGACTATAGGGGCGCAGTGATATCGTTGGATAGGGTGGAGGAGCTCGGAGATTTCATGGAGATAGAGGCCAATGCTCTGGACGATGATGGTCTTATTTCGCTAACAAAAGAGTTAATGAAGTTACTCAAGGTGCAAGGTGAATTTGAGACAAGATCCTACGCTCAACTTTTGGCCTTGAAGACTGGAAGAAGTGTTTAACGGTTTAAGATCTTATGGCTTTCCTCCAAAAGTTCACATCTCCGTGAAAATGATAATTTGGAGATCATTTGCTTGAAATAAGAGGGCTGGATTCCTATCCCTACCAGCAACTGCGTTAGTTCCTTCTCCCTTCTATAAAGGGAGTACTTCAAATAAAAAGCCATGGCAACCTTTGTCTTCTCGGTCCTTCCATTAAAGAAAAGGTCATGGGCAATCACCTTCTCATAAATTTTCGTCGCGTCGGGATCTTTCCTTAACAGTTCGAGAGCTTGTCTAGAGTCTCGCCTCAACATTGTCTTAACTCTCTTACTGCCCTTAAGGTAATTAAATAGGGAGGATTTAACTATAATAAATCTTTTTCTGTCAAATTTCTTTAAATAACCTTCATATCTCTTCATTCTCGCCATTCTTCTACCGTCTAATGGATCGCCGATCCTGAGTGTAACTTGATCAGATTCCTGGCTGGTCTGAAAGTTCTCAGTTAAATAGATTCTATCGTTGACTACTCCACAATCTCCACAGACGACTTCCCCTCTACTGTCCCATATTAGGTTTGAGGATCCACAGGCCTCACATATCATTAGACGAATTAAGGGAATCAGTTTTAGATAAGAACCTCGATTCAATAGATCATATTGTGAGTGTGAACGCCGAAACTTTAGTCATAGAAATGGAATCCTCTAAGGAAGTCCTACGAGTTTCTCCACAAGATCCAATCTTGCTGGAAATAGTCTGCGAGGCCTTGGTAAAGGGAAGGAAGATGAATATTAGATGGGGGGGAGAGGAACTTGATTTGGGAAGGTTCATAGAGAGATTAAGTTCGATTGACTCCCTATTTTTGGAGAAGGCCACCGTATGTGCGGATCTCAAGAATAGAGGCAGAAATGTAAGAAGAGGTCCAGATAAGAACTCGCTGTTAGTTAAAACGGGAAGCAAGGACTATGATACCTTGGTATACATAGTTAGTCAAAACCAGGATCTAAAACTAACCGAACTGGCTTCTTGGTCAGATAATAAGCGGAGATTGGGTCTAGAGACCCTATTGGCAGTGGTCGATATGTATGGGGACGTCACTTATTATTCCTTTTCCGCTCTTCATAAACTGAAGTGAAGTGGACGAACTGGAACCCTTAAGAGGAATGAGGGACTATGTTGGGGAAGAGGCCAATAGGTTAGTATGGCTTCAGGACACCTTCAGAAAGGTAGTTAGGCGAGCTGGTTTTCAAGAGATAATAACACCCCTAGTGGAGAACTTTGAACTCTTCGCCAAGAAGGGTGGTGAGGAACTCAGAAAGACCATGTATACCTTTATGGATAAGGGGGGAAGAGAGGTAGCACTTCGGCCAGAAATAACACCTAGTGCCGTAAGGGTCTACATCAACAAAATGCTTCCATTGCCAAAGCCTGTCAAGATATTCTACATAGGTCCAGTCTATAGATACGATGAGCCTCAATTAGGCAGATACAGAGAGTTCAGGCAAGGGGGAGTAGAAGTATTTGGGGCCAGTGGTCTTTTGGCAGATATTGAGCCCATGATCCTTCTTCAGGAGTTCTTCGATGAGATAGGAATAGGTGATAAGGTTAGCTTCAAACTTGGAAACGTCGGTATACTGAGGGAAATAATGGAAAGGGCTGGAATGCCTGACGATGTTCAAGAGAGATGCCTACATCTCATAGACAAGGAACTCATTGACGATGCGATTAAAGTGCTGGGGTCCTTCGTAAACCAAGACATTCTGGAATCGGTGAAAGAACTTCTGATATCGGAAGAGGACAACGTGAAGGAGGTTCTAAATAGGAGAGAGCTGGAGTACGTCCATCCTCACATACAATATTTGGAGGAATTAGGCAATAATCTCAAGGAATTAGGGTTAAGAATAAACCTGAAGGCAGGATTTGTAAGAGGGTTGGCATATTATACAGGTCCAATATTTGAGGCCGTTGCAGAGGGAGTGAAGGTCAGTATAGCAGGAGGAGGTAGATATGATAAGCTAGTGGAGCTATATGGAGGACCTAGGACACCGGCGGTAGGATTCGCGGTGGGTCTAGAGAGGGTGCTCTTGGCCACAAAAGAACAATATCATGACAACGAAGATAGAAGTGTACTGATTCTTCTAGACCGCTCTAAGGAGGTAGTTAATTATGGGCTAAAAGTCGCAGGGAAGCTAAGGAGAGCTGGAAAACATGTTGGGGTAAACCTTAGAGACGAATCACTTCCTAAACTACTGTCACATTATGGAGAACTAGGGTACAAATACGGCCTGATAGTTGGGAAAAAGGAAATGGAATACTCCGCCATAACGGTTAGAAATCTAAAGGACAGAACTCAGAAGGTGGTTCAGTTAGCGGAAATAGAGCAGATCCTTGATAATTCGATTTAACTGTTAGTAGACAGTTCGTTTCTCCTGAAAAATTAAGGAATTCAAGCTGCTCTATAGTCCGTGCTATGAAAGTTTTTATGCGACCGATAAACCTTTTGAGCATGCTACTTGGCATGGCTAAAGTGGGGAGTGAGAGGAGAGTTGTAATCGTAAGGGACCATTCTTTCCTCTCACTACCTCAGGATGGGATAGAGGCCGTATTATCAGATATGAAAAACTTCCTGGCGGCTTTCAAACTTCTAAGACTTGACTCACTGGTAGAGGTTAATGTGGAGAAACTTCTTGCTCCCTTAACACCAAGAAAGATCTTTCTTCCCGCGGTAAACTTCAGAAGTCATTCGAAGGAGAGCTCCACTAAGCCTCCAGAGGAACCATACTTCTTCACCAAGTTCCCTAATGCTATCATAGGTCCAGAGGAAGAGATAATTTTGCCTCAGGGCAGCTCTCGAGTGGATTATGAGGGAGAGATAGGGATAGTCATAGGGAAAAAGGGGAAGTACATTCCAAGAGAAAGGGCTATGGATTATGTGTTTGGCTACACAATAGTCAATGATGTCAGTATAAGGGATATGCAGTATCCGGAAAGACATCCATATGGTCTAAATTGGGTCCTTGGAAAGGGAGTAGATACAGCGTTGCCAATGGGCCCTTGGATCGCAACTAAGGAAGAGGTGAAGTGGCCTGCGAAAATAATAACCAAGGTCAATGGCGAGATAAGACAGGAAGGAATCACCGATGATATGATATTTGGCCCTGAAGAACTCATAAGTTACGTGAGCAGAGGAATTACGCTTGAACCAGGTGATATAATTACAACTGGAACTCCCTCAGGAGTGGCTGAGTTCAGTGGAAATAGATATCTCGCGGAAGGAGATGTGGTAGAAGTTACCGTAGACGGTATAGGTACCTTAAGAAACAGGGTCAAGAGAGAGCAACGGCAGTGAGATTATTTGATCCTTGATCAAGGGAGGAAGATTTTAGAGGAGATAACTTCTTCAGGCGCCGAGTTCGCTGACCTGAGGGCTGAATTTGTTAATTCAAATATCATAAGGTTAGGAGAAGGGATACCTAGACGGAGAAACGAGAAGGGTTTGCTTGTAAGGGGATTGTTTAGGGGAAATTGGGGAGTAGTTTCTACTAATCAATTAGATAATGTCAAGGGAGGAGAGGTGGCCAAACTCTCATTTGGAGACGAGAGGGGGAAAGTAGTTAGACTGAAACCAGCCAAGATTGAACTGAGTTCCCCCATTGATGAGGGGCTATCCATCTATTCTTTGCTTCAAGATCTTCCCAAAATTAAAGATGTAGAGGTGGAATTAATAGAAGAGGACTGGAAAAAAGAGTATTTAAGTACAGATGAAAGAGAAATAGAGCAAAGATGGAAATTTTTCTTTATTAAGATAGGAGATGGAGAGGAATGGAGAGTTACTGGAGGACTCGTTCCACCCTCACCAGAGATAGTTGAAAAACTGGTAGATGAGGCTCTAGAGATGAGGACAATGGAAAGAAAGGCCAGTTGGTTTAATAATTATCCCAAAAGAATATTATTAACACCAAGGTTGGTTTCCAAACTACTTCTTCTATGGATAAAGACGGCCTCTCCAGAACCTCCAGATCAATTGAAGATCGATGAAAGGGTAGGGGTTGAACACGTTCAAGTTAAGGACCTTCCTGCTCCATTAAGTTCGGCATCTAATCTTTTCGTAGATGATGAGGGAGTGGAGGGGAGAGAACTAACACTCATATCGAATGGTGTGTTGATTAATGTGATGACGGACAGATCCTCCTCTGCCTACTATGGTCTTAGACCAACTGGTAACGGTAGAGCCTCCACAATAGGCGGAGTACCATCCCCCACACCCAGAAATATCGTTTTCCAATGTGAAGGCGATACACTGGATCAAATAGAGGGTGAGCTCAACCAACAGGACTTGATTCTTCTTCGTCTAAGGAACGTTTCCCTTATGGGTAACCAAATCGAGCTCATAGGAGACGGAAAGATAGGAGAAGTGGACAAGGTTGTTAGAACAAAACTTGAGCTGAACTTGAAGAACTTCCTTCAAAACATTATTGAATGCTCCAAGGATCTATATACTTCAATCGAGTGGATTGGGAGAATTCCAATTAAAGTGACAACGCCTTTCATACTCCTTCGTTGATGAGTTGGTGAATAAATTGAATGACATAGATCTTTTTCTGACAAAGGCCAAGGAGCGAGGAATTGCCTGTACCATATATGCCGAGGAGAGGGACACTGTTCTAGTGCGTAAAAAGGCCCACCTAACTCCCGTTCATCAAATCGAGAAAAACCTATACGTGAGGGCGGTTAGGGGAAACAGGGCCGTTGAACTATTAACAGATGAATTAAGTGATACCTTAGATCTACTCGAGAATTTACTGGCCAGAGGTGAGCCAGATCCTAACAATGAAATCATATCACCTGAACCACTGGATGAAAGTTACCTTGAAGACCCTAAGCTGAATCCAGAAGAGTCCTGGAGAGAACTTGTGGATGAATTGAGACTTATGGATCCCTCGGGCAGGTGGACTGGAGAGGTTATGGTTGGAAAAATTAACAGATCTGTGCAGAGTACTGAAGGAAAGGGATTAGAGGAGACCGTAACTCTGATTTACCTTAGGAAAATTGAAGCGGGATTGAACTTACAAGAATTCTCCTCATCTACTAGGTTAGAAGATCCAGAGCTTAGAAGAGTGATAGAATTCTCCTCAGAATCTTTGGGAGAAATAGAGTTAAAGGGAGAAATTACAGTTGAGCTAAGCCCCAAAGTGTCAGCGAAGCTAATAGAAAAGCTTATCCTCCCCATGTTCTTCCCGGAGACATCAGGTCCCAGAGGGACTGTCGGGATGAATCTTCGAATGACGGAAGATCCCAGAATGCAGTTTTCTCCTTACAGCAGATCGTTCGATGCTGAGGGATTAAGGACTTCTCCAATAGCCATAAAGGGGAGAATAGATTTCCTCACGAACTCCACGATCTCGAGGAGATTTGGAAGGCCAAACACTAGGTCAGCCACTTGGATTAGAGAAGGTCGACTTACCGCCCGACCAACTAACTTAAGGATTACCAGCGAAAGCAAAGAGGAGGGCCGGGTGATAGTGGAGGAAATAGGGGAGATAGAGTCATATGACAGATCGCTGGTTATTGTTCCAATTCAAGTCGTAAGAAAGAGGACCGGAGAAATTGGGTTAACCTATACAAAGTTTGTACTGGATCCGGTCACGTTCCTGGAGCAGACTAAGGGGGGAACCATGAAACCTATGAGGTATGGAAGAGTCACAACTCCCTCCTTAACATTAGATGTAAAACTTTATTGATAAGACGGATCAGAAATGAGATAGGCTTAATTTCTCTAAATCATAAAATGTTATATGTTCTCCCATATACTTGTGGCCTATGATGGTTCTGACCCTGCCAAGAGGGCTTTGAATGCGGCTTTGGAGTTAGCTGTCAAATTCAACTCGGAAGTTGATGTTGTACATGTGGTGGATACACTTGTCCTTGCTGCAAATGGAGTGAGCCCTATCCCAGACGAGGTTGTGAGATCGATGTATGAGAAGGCCAGAGCAATAGTGGAGGAAGCTGTCTCCGTAGCTTCAGGCAAAGGAATAAAGGCCAAGGCTGTTACCCTTGACGGAGATCCTGCAAGTACTATCCTGGATTACTCCACTAAGAACAAAGTGGACCTCATAGTGGCGGGAAGTAGAGGACTGTCGACCCTAAAGAGAATAATGTTAGGTAGCGTCTCCACAAGACTCGTAACTGATGCTAAGATACCCGTATTGGTAGTTAAGTGATTTTTAGTTCTGGACGTGAATCTGTTCTCATGAGAGCGATCGTTATTGGTTCTGGACCCGCGGGACTCTATGCTTCTCTAACTGCCTCAAGGCACTCTAAAGTTACCCTAATAGAGGAAAATGAGAAGTTGGGAGGAATCTGTGTCCTCTATGGGTGTATTCCATCCAAGGCCATGTTCCATCCTGTTAACTTGATGGGATCTCTGGGAAAATTCAGGCCCAAAGAAGTGGATCTAACAGAACTCCAAGAAATAGGTAGAGAGGCCGCTAACCGGGTTTCTAAGGGGGTTGAATATCTATTGGAGAGTCATGGAATTGAAGTGATTTCTGGGGTGGCTAAATTGGGAAATGGAGAAGTGAGGGTAGGAACACAGAGCTACCCGTACGATAGTGTAGTGGTGGCCACAGGGACCAGTAAACCCAAAGTTCAAGGAACAGTGGCGTCCGATGAACTCCCCTATATCGAGTTCAAGGGAAAGAGAGTCATCGTAATAGGTGGAGGTGCTGGAGGGATCGAGTTTGCCTGGTTCCTTTCCCAAGTGGGAGCGGAGGTTCATGTAGTAGAATCCTCGAATTCATTACTTCAAGGCAACGATCTTGACATCTCCAACGCGGTTAAGTCGAACTTCATAAGGAAAGGAATAAAACTACACTTAGGACTGAAGGCCGTTAAAACAGAGGGAGGAAAGGTTGAACTCTCTGATGGTTCGATTCTTGAGTCGGACCTAACCCTCTTCACCTTTGGTAGAAGACCTAATGTAGATGGTCTAGGATTGGAGCTAAACGGTAAATATCTACGAGTGGACAGTAGGATGAAAACGAGCTCAGAGGCCGTCTATGGAGCCGGTGATGTGACAGGGACTTTCACTGCCCACGAAGCCATACATCAAGGAATAGTGGCTGGAGCTAATGCAGTTGGAGAAAAATGGGAGTACAATGGATCCATCGTCCCTAAGATCATATATAGTAAACCAGAGATTGCCACTATCGGTAAGCTGGAGGGTAAATCGGTCAAGGTGAGCTACTCTAGCCTGCCTCGAGCAGTGGCAGACAGGGAGACGGAGGGATTCTTAAAGATCTACTACGAGGGGGAAAACATTGTGGGCGGAGCCATATATGGAGAGAGAGCGGAGGAAATTGCCACGATAATAGGTCTTGTTATACAGTGGAAAATCAGGATGGAAGACCTCTTCAGGTATCATTTTCCCCATCCATCATATATGGAGCTAATATGGGAGGCCGTAGGCCGGGTGCTTGGGTATTTAAATTAATTACCTCCCCAAGAATTTTGGTTCCCTCCTTTCCAGAAAGGCCTTAACTCCCTCCTTCTGATCGTCGGTTGAAAAAGCTGAGGCCCAAGCTAAACTCTCTACCTCTGAGCCAACCTCCTCCGAGGAATTTGAGGAGGCATTAACTGACGCCTTGAGAAGTCTCAAGATCGCTGGAGATTTTGAGGCCAGTTTCGATGTAAAAGCAGTAACCTCCTCTTCGAACTTCTCTGATTGAACCATTCTGTTAACAAGTCCCAATCTCATGGCCTCCTCAGCGCTTACTCTATCCCCTGTATACATCAGTTCCAAGGCCTTGGCCTTTCCGATCAGTCTAGGCAATCTTACAGTACCTCCGAAACCTGGAAATATACCCAAATTAATCTCAGGTAGACCCAACTGTGCCGCAGATGAAGCTATTCTAATATCACAACTCAAGGCCAGTTCCAATCCTCCTCCTAAGGCATAACCGTTTATGGCGGCGACCGTTGGGACAGGAAAGTTCTCTATAGACCTCATTATTTCTTTTCCGTTACGTGAGAACTTTAGAGCAGAAGAGGGGGTCAATTTAGTGAACTCATTGACATCAGCTCCGGCGCAGAATGCTCTGCCTGCTCCTGTAACGACCAGAACTTTTACGCTATCATCCTCAATCAGATTAGAGAGGATTGCCCCAAGCTCCTGCAGCATAGTAGGATTTATTGCGTTTAGCTTGTCAGGTCTATTGAGGATTAACTTAACCACACCATCTTTTCTTTCCAAGGAAATTGTTTCCATGGGTAGATAGGGCGGAACATATGATAAAATTATTTATTAGGCTCAACACAAAGTATTTCCCATGGTGGAGGGGAGGACATTTTTAAAGCTTGCAAGTTTTACGTCGTTGATACCAATAGTTGGTCCTCCCCTGAGCGGAGTTCTGATCGGGAGGCAGAGTTCGGACTTCTTACAGACAATTAAATATGTCTTAATCTCACTTCCCCTCTCAGCGTTAGGTACATTGTTTCTATATTTCGGATTTCCATTACTGCAAAAATTCATTTATGGTATCCTGGCTTACTCGTTGGCCGCTCCTCTAATAGTTTCCTATCTGACCATAAACTTCTACAATAAAATCGAGGTCTCATATGATGAGGAAAGACTGGAAATAAGGATGTGGCTGAAGAACATTGATCAATCATTCGATCCGAACGCGCTTTTTAAGATGTCTTTAGACAGAGCTCTAAGGAAAATAAGGAATCCATACTATAAGAGCAAAATAAAGACCGTGATGGAATGTCCACCACTCAAGGTGAAGGTAGCTCAAGATACTATTACAATGAGGAAAAACTGCAATGGTGTAGTGGTGGAGGCCACAGTGATAAATGATAGGGCAAAGATCAAGGTTTCCATACCTTATTAGGACTGGCGGACCCCTCCGTTTCTACTGGAGACTGCAGATGAGTGAAGAAACTATGCGTTCAAAATAGATCCCGATGTTATTTCAAAGGTTCTTAACAACCAATATACAAACCGCTAAGTATATCGTTATTCCACTAGCTGCCCTTCCAGTGGAAACAGAGGGGTCTCCCTGTAGTTATGAAATAATGAAATGTAACTGAGATGATTTCCAGTGGAAACAGAGGGGTCTTTTACTCCCCAGTTAAGAGTAGTTATTAATAGGACACATTGAATCAATGATTAAACTCCCCGGTTAAATCTCCTCATATATGAAAGTAAAGGAATTCTAGGTTTCCAGAGAGTGTAAGGGATTCATTATTATTGCATCTCAACATCTTAGTCACTGACTATCGTCATCTTAACTCCCCCTCGCTGTCACGTCATTTATAAAGTGTATGTCTTAACCTGATAGGTATAATGAGTGATATCATAGACGGAATAGTTGCGAAAGTGCAAGAGTCAACCATCTTTAGAAGTAGGGACTATATGAGACCTGAGTACGTCCCAGATGAACTTCCGCATAGGGAAGAACAAATCAAGGCCTTAGGCAACGTCCTGGTTCATGCAGTCAAAGGTGAGGTGCCCAACAATCTCTTCATCTATGGTCTTACTGGTACTGGTAAGACCGCTGTAACTAAGTTTGTCCTATCCAACCTCCATAAACGCGCTCCAGATAAATTTTCCTTTGCCTATGTTAATGTTAGACAAACGGACACACCTTATAGAGTAATGGCTGATGTAATTGAGTTCCTGGGAGGTAAGGTACCATTCACGGGTCTTTCTACCGCCGAGCTACATAGAAGACTCCAAAGAGCATTGAATGATGCAAGGAAGGTGATCATTTTGGTTTTGGATGAGGTCGACGCATTAATCAAGAGACATGGGGATGAGTTACTCTATCGTCTCACCAGAATCAATGGAGAACTTTCGGGAAGTAAGGTTTCTATTGTGGGGATCACCAACGATGTAACCTTTGTGGATGAGTTGGATCCTAGGGTGAAAAGTAGTCTAGGTGAAGTTGAGCAGGTATTTCCTCCTTATAACGCAGTTGAGTTAGAGGACATTCTCAAGAGAAGAGCTATTGTGGCGTTCAAGCCAGGGGTAGTAAATGAAGATGTAATAAGGCTATGTGCGGCCTTGGCGGCAAGGGAGCACGGAGACGCCCGTAGGGCTCTAGATCTGCTTAGGGTGGCCGGAGAGATAGCCGAGAGACAAGGGAAATCTATTGTTACCGCAGATCAGGTCTACGAAGCCAGGACAGAAATTGAGCGTGATAGGATGCATGATGTGATCAAGACTTTACCTTTTCACTCCAAATTGGTTCTTCTCTCTATTGTTGACGGATCTAGGAGGGAAAGGCCCCTGACCACGGGGGAGGTGTTTGAGATCTATAGGTCCCTTACTAGGAAATTAGGTCTGGAGAGTGTAACTCAGAGGAGGGTCAGCGATATACTTAATGAGCTTGACATGTTGGGAGTCATAACGGCCTCTGTTGTAAACAGGGGTAGATATGGTAAAACCAAGGAGATTAAACTTTCCATCGATCGTAGGTCAATTATGGAGGTTCTCAATGAGGATGAGCGATTGGTTAGTATATGGAGTTGATGACGGCTATTTCCCTTCTCACTTCAAGGGTCGCAAAGGTAAGACCATATTGGCAATTGTGGAATTTGTAGGATTGGAGATTGGAAGGGTTGACTTCTCCACGATAACCGTCGACGGTGAGGACGCTTCCGACACATTTCTGAAGATGAGAGGCGAAGGTGTGGCACTGCTTGACGGCGTCATTTATGGAGGGTTCAATTATATTGAGCCGGACTCAAGGTCAATTGTATTCTACTCCGTTCCTCCAAACGTACAGGAGGTGGAGAGGGCATTATCGAAACATTTTCCAAACGATAGGCGGAGAGCTAACGTCATATTGGGAGTAATGAGGTCGCTCTCCAAGATCTCAACTAGGCAGGGGGACGTCTTCGTTTACTCGCCTGGGATATCACTTCCCGAAATTAGGAAGCTGTTGGACTTTTATCAGGTCTTCGATAGAAAGCCTGAGCCAATTAGGGCAGCGCATGTTATTGCATCGGCTCTGTCCAAGTATCTGTTAGGTTTAACGTAGTGCGGGGGATGGGATTCGAACCCACGCAGGCCTACGCCAGCGGATCTCTTACGTATGGTCTTAAGTCCGCCCCCTTTGACCGGGCTCGGGCACCCCCGCACACTCTAATGCTTCAGTCCTGGTTTAATATTTTGACGCTTCTGTAAACATCCGTTCTCATACCTTAAAAAGGGGCGATGTATTAACAAATTATATGCTAAAGAAGCTTCTGGGAGCAATTGGAGGTGCGGTTCTCCTAGTTATTTCACTTATACTGGTGGTAACTGACGTTAATCAAGGAATTCAGAGTACAACCATTCTTGCATATTATGGATTTAGCCCTTACTTCTTCTACGTTATAGGTTTAGTGTTTGGTGCATATAAAATCGTTTATCTTATAACAAACAAACAATCCCTCAACGAGATATTCCAGGGTCCAGAGGCCTTCTCTGCTCAGGCCAGGATGTCTCTTTTCCTCATATTTATGGTAGCTGCAATTTATATAGCCATATATAACGCCACGAGCGGACTTCAGCCACTTACTTTGTTGGAGATGCTAGGTTTCATTTTTCTCGCTATTGATTATCTTTGACGCTAAGTAGTGTGAGCCATCCCCCATTTAGGTCTCTCTCTACTACACGAAAACCATTGGACTTTACAAGTTCCACATAATATTCTGAGGGTAAAGGGGTAACCTTGAAGACCTTACCTAGTACCTTACCTATCCCTTTATTAGCAACTAGAACGGTTAGGGAGAACTTCCCTCCTCCTCTTAGGATTCTCCGAACCTCGTATATCGCCTTTTCCTTGTTTGGGACAAGATGCAGAGCCAGATTGAAAACAACTCCTTCAACTGTGGAGTCATTTAATGGGATGTTCTGAGCATCGGCCCTTAACAATTTAAGGCCAGGCCTCCTTCTTTTAGCTATCTGAAGCAATTCTTTGGAAAGATCCAATCCTATACATAGGTCGCATTTTAGGAAGTCGAAAGCTATCCCTGTCCCTGTACCAATGTCCAACACAGTGTTAGCGGAAGAGAAGCTGGACTTTCTTAGCATCCAACTATATGTTCTTCCAGAGCTTAACAGAAATCCTAATGGGGCCCAAACATCTTCGTAGAAAGAGCCCAACCTCTCTAGGGGGCCCATCTTGGTTTCCCTGTACTCTCCTAAGAAGTCTATGAAAACCGAATTGTCCAGAAATTGATGCCCTTGAGGGCACCTAAGCGAGCTATCTAAATGACTTCCATCGTTCGGACATTGTAGAATTTTCAGTAACTGGATGGTCTTAGATTCTTGCTCATCCGTCAATCCTCTTCGTTCTCCTCGTTCCCTTCCAATTCATCTCTAAGAAGATCTAACCCTATCTCCTTATAATATTCCTCTCTCTCCTGTTCTAACTCCTCCTCCTCCCTCCTCCTCCCAGACTTATCGCTCACCAAAGAGGTAGTGAGGACTTTCTCACTCTTGCTTTTGGTTTCAGTCACGACGTATTCCTTCTTGGAGTCTTTCTTCATTTCCACTTCATATTTACACTTTGTACATCTGAGGACTTCCTTCCCATCCTTCTTGGCTGGAACCATAGCTCCCCCACATTTCGGACAGAACTTCAACTACTCCACCGTGGTATCCTAACCATATAGCTAAAACAGATAAAAACCTTTCTGCAGTTCCTACTTTCTCAATTGTTGCTCTAACCAGGCCTCTATACTCCTCATCCTTGATTTGGCGTTCCTGAGGAATAACTTAAGTCCCAACCTCACTGGATAGTATAATGGCCCCTTCATGTAGTATTTGTCAATTATATCCTCTGCCCAATATACATCATGCCAAAACACCTTTCTGTAAAGCTCTATGTGACTGTCATTTAGTTTTATCCTGGTGAACCAGTCCTTATTCTTGAACATTCCCATAGGGACGAAGAACATGGGTACTAGAATGCTCCTATACGGTCTTAGATTATCTACCATCTCAATGGTCTTTATGACGTCCTCCTCCTTTTCTTCTGGGAGTCCTATTATCATTGTGCCAGCTGGAATCACAGCATGTTCATGCATTATCTTAAATGCCTCTTCGACGGTCTCTGGATATTCTTCGGGCTTGTATGGAGAGGATTTGGCCGGCATGATCTCCTTGGCCAGTCTAGGAGATCCTGTTTCTACTCCAACTTCAACTCCCAGGTATCTCTGATTCTCGTCCATTATTATTTCAGACAACTTGCTCATGAGTCCATATTTTTCCTCAGAGTATCTTATCGCCGCTAGACTCGCATGACTCCAGGCTATGGATCTGTAGTACTTCTTGACCAATTGATGTAGCTTTATGAGCGGCTCAGGTCTGGGGAATATGCCAACGGCTCCATAGAATAACATATCATCACTGTGAATTACGCCATCCCTTATCCCTGACTTTACGTTAACTTGGAGTTCCTTCTCGATCTTCTCCAAAGGATAGTATCTCACTTGTCTCAGGGTAACCGAGCAGAATCTACAGTATCTGGGGCATCCTCTCATGACCTCTATAAGACCATTTACACTGGCTCCCTTTATCTCGGGAATTTCCTCTAACGATGGTGAGTCCTCAGCGTCCACATACATATATTTGGGCAATGGCTCTCCATCAAGTATCGCCTGGGCCAGTTTAACTACTAACCTCTCTCCCTCCCCATCAAACAGTGTATCAACCCCCAATTTCTCTATCATGTCTTCTCTCCAAAGCCACTGCCAGGTTGAGGGACCCCCAACCACAATCTTCATTCCCTTGGACTTTGCCTCAGCTATGGATGGTCTATTTATAAGCGCCTGGAAGCTCTTGTAATTTATGGGCTCTTTCTTGGTTATTCCCCACCATGTAGAAGACGGGGGACCGAAGGCGAAGTAATCGTGGTGAGATAACATGAGAGCTTTCGCGTTAGGAAGATGTCTGTCTATGCTGTCGGGGTCTATTATAGCGGCATTGAAACCCTCATCTATTAGTTTTGCTTCTATCTTCCTTAAGCCATAGGGGGCTTCCTTAGGCCTCCCTAGAGAGTCTGTCTCCATCTTAGGACACGCCAACCACTTCCACACCCTCTCCGGCAGTCCAATGGCAGGTCCGGTCCCAAGGAATCCAAGAAATTCCTTGTGGTGGTGATTGGTCATCAAGCATCTGTCCGTGGTAATTATGAAGTCGAAGGATACCATGACGTTCCCACCAATGATCTTGGACCAAAATAAAAAGAATACTTATGAAAGGGCTAGCAACTTTCTCAATGCTTTCTTGATCTCGGGTGGGAGTTCCTCTCTCTTCACGTTCTTGGCCTCTTCAATCTTGGGAGACCACTGCTCTCCGTTGGGTAGAGAGTAGGTAGAGATCGTTGAGATTGAGAGAATTCTCTCCCCCTTCTCATTTTTCAAATCCTCTATTAATATCTTAGAGTCACCAAGTTCTAGGACATATTTTGCATCTGTACTTGTTATTTTCATAAGAGTTAAGTAATTTCTCGGACTATAAAATTGCCCCCCAACAAAGTTCATGGCTTAGCCGATTGTTGTGAGTAGAAGACCGCAATTGATGTATTTCTAAACGAGAGAAGAGTGCACGAGCTTGGTGTTCCACTCGATCTATTCAATATGTTGGGAGACCTTATATAATTCCAAAGTTTTGGGCGAGATAGCTTTTCTGTGAGGTGAAGGATAGGTAATCTCTAAAGTTTTTTACTAATTTTATTTATATTAATAAAAATCATTGACGGTAAGCGCTGTCAAGGTTAAAGCGAATGTTCATGGAGTACACCTATCCCCGTCAATGGCCGATATGGCTAACGTAGTCACCTCCATATCTTTAAGGATCTTTAAGGCTGGTACGGTCCGTTGAGCCTATAGAACCCTCTGCTCATAGCCGAGGGCGCAATGAAGAGGGAAGTGTCCATGGCGAGGAGGTCTCATCATTAAGGATAGAGTAATTCGCTGGGCTATAATGACGAGAAAATTACTAATGTCCAGCATTAACGCTCATCAAACTCCCTCATTTCCGGTGGCTTCATAGTTATTGATGAAGGGTAATGCTTTAGACCTCACCGGAAACCCACGTGTTGTAGAGTGAGGAGGTCAGAAGGAGATGTTAACTGAATTGGAGCTTCAGGTGCTTCGATATCTCAAGGAAAGGGGTCCCTTAGAGGCCTCCGAAATTGAACGGGGTCTCTCTTTACCCAGAAGTACTCTAATGAGTGTCCTTCAGTCCCTAAAGGCCAAGGGGTATGTGGAATTGCAGGAGGAAACGAGGAGGATATATGAACCTACCGACGAGGGAAAGCGTAGGGCCAAGGAAGGATTGCCAGAGGAGAAGTTAATCAATTGGCTAGCAGGTACCCCAAGGTCCATAGCAGAGGCCAAGGACTTCTTGGGTCAAGATTTTGAGCTCGGTTTAGGATGGAGCAGAAGAAAGGGTTTAGTGGAGGTGAAGGGAGGGATCATTTATCCAAAGACTTCTAGTTTTAATTCATTGGAGAGAGAGACTCTTCTCTCGTTACCTAGAGCATTGGAAGATAATTTGGCCGCTGTCCTAAAGGGAAGAAATTTGGTCAAGGAAAGGGAAGAGAAGATAGTAACAGCTAGAGCGATCAAGTTCGATGAAGAGAGTCAGGAAGTCACGTTCCTAACTCCAGACATGCTCACTACGGGAAAGTGGAGGGAAATTAAGTTCAGACCATATAACGTAGAGGCTATTCCCTCCCCAACCTATATAGGAAGGAAACACTTCTTCGTTCAATTCCTTGAGCACATAAGGGACGTCATGGTGAGTATGGGATTCACAGAAGTTAGAAGTGATTATGTGGAGTTGGAGTTCTATAACTTTGATATGCTTTTCCAACCTCAGGACCATCCTGCTAGGGAAATACATGATAGCCTTTCTCTTGATGGAGTAGGGAGAGTTGAGGACGATGAATTGTTGGAGAGAGTCAGAAAAATGCATGAGACCTATTGGAAATATAGCTGGAGCGAGAAAGTAGCGACTAGAGTCATGCTTAGAAGTCAGACCACTGCCACCACTGCCAGAACCTTGGCCTCAAGACCTCAACTCCCCATAAGGACTTTCACCGTAGGAAAGGTATTCAGATACGATACCATAGACGCTACTCATCTGCCGGAGTTCCATCAACTGGACGGTCTCGTCGTAGAGAAGGATTATAATTTTAATCAACTGTTAGGTACCCTAAAAGAGATCTTCAGGAGGTTGGGGGTGGAAAGGTTGAAGTTCAAGCCCGGTTATTTCCCCTTCACCGAACCTAGCGTGGAGGCCTATGGATATTTAGAGGGTCTAGGTTGGGTAGAGATGTGTGGGGCTGGATTATTGAGAGAGGAGATAGTTAATTCAGCTGGAATTGAGGGGAGAGCCGGAGCTTGGGGAATAGGACTGGACAGATTAGCAATGGCCTTCCTGGGACTTAAGGATATACGAGACCTCTATTCTGACGACTTGAGGTTGTTAAGAAATAGGAGAGTGGAGTGGAGATGGTAACTGTAGTTTTCGAGAAGTTAAGGTTACTCAGGAAATGTGGTGTCAGTGAAAATGATCTGGAGGCTCTGCTTTTTGATCTAAAGTCTGAAATGAAATCAGAAGGAGGTATGTTAGAGGTTGAAGTTAACGCAGACAGGCCGGATCTTCTCTCCTCGGATGGAGTTGCTAGGGCGGTGAGAGGCCTCACGGGAAAGGCCGTGGGCGAGGCTAAATACGAGGCAACAGACTCTGGATATACCATAATCGTGGAGAGAGTGGTGCAGAGACCATATGTTGCAGCAGCCATAGTAGAGGGAGTCAAGTTAGGAGAGGAGGGACTACGTGAATTAATACAGTTCCAAGAGAAACTTCACGTTACCATAGGAAGAAGGAGGAGAAAGGTGGCAATAGGGATCCATGATCTGACCAAGATAGATACCAAAATTATAAAGTATTCTACTATTCCCTTAGATTATAAATTTGTTCCTTTGGGAGGTGAAAAACCTCTGACCTTGAGCGAGATCCTCTATGGGACGGAACAGGGGTTAAGCTATGGGCAAATATCCCTTGCTGAAGGTAAATTACCGGCAATACTTCAGGAGGACGATCAGGTGCTCAGTGTTCCCCCCGTCATAAATTCTGAGAAAACTAGGCTAACCTCAAACACCACTGATCTATTCATAGATGTCACAGGGACCTCTGCTGAGGCAGTTGGCCAAACATTGGATATAATTTCCACAAATCTTGCCGAGGGAGGTGGTAAGATAAAGCAAGTAAAGGTTATCAAGGGGAACTGGAACTCTACCCCGATCCTTCATCACGGAAGCGTGAGCGCCAAGCTAGATTATATATCATCGGTTTCGGGACATCCTTATACATGTGAAGAAGCAAGGAACCTCCTAGCCAAAGCTAGACTGGACTCAATTTGTGATTCTGATACACTGCAAGTGATCACACCGCCCTATAGGATTGACCTATTGGGAAGGGCCGATGTAGTTGAGGAGCTGCTTATGATGGAGGGTTATTCCAACTTGACACCTTCACCTCATATAATTACGACCACAGGTTCGTTGTCTATTCATACTTCGTTTATCAGGGCCTTAAGGGATCTAGCTATTGGGGCGGGCTTTATAGAGGTCTTCAACTTCGTCCTGACAGATCATAGGGACTTCAAGGGAAACGCCCTAAAGCTAACAAATCCAGTGACCACTGAGGTAAACAGTGTCAGGACTTCTTTGATACCAGGGATCCTCAGGCTCCTTTCTAAGAATCAGAACGTCGGATTTCCAATTAAAATATTTGAAATAGGTGATATTGTACTCAGGGATGTAGAG
>JAFMDM010000061.1 GCA_017857195.1 Methanobacteriota archaeon | reverse complement strand
GGGCTGAGGATTGGATACAAATTCATGAAAATTCAATGAAGCCCAAACCCCCTCATATCGCTCTGAACTCACTCACGGTCCACTCAGTCAGCGTTTTCTACGTTAGCATTTTCGTGAGAGCTCAGGCCGGAATCATAGGAGGTATCATACTGATACTCATAATGATCGGGGCTGTATCCTTGATATATCAGTATGAGTCCCAAACCCAGAGGGGACTAATACAAGGACTAAAGACAGTTGAGGAAAAGTCCTCTGAGCCCATCCTTTACATCATTCATCAAGGGGATTGGACTCAGGTATACTCTGACGGCAAGGATGAGATAACCTACGTGATATATCCTAATGGGACCGAAAGGAAAGTTGACCTGTGGGTCAATTCATATCCAATAAATATATCATATCTAATCCCTCACGGATGGGCTGTGCTTGTGACGTCCTACGGGTTAACATATAACGTAAGCAGTTACGATCCTCATGCTCAATTATCTTCATCATACCTTCCATTGGCTTGGCCGGTAAATGGGGAGGGTTACTTTGATTCCAATGGGTCAGTGGAGATTGAGGTCGCCTTTTTCGGTGGAACTGAAGGTCTAACAGTGCATTCCTACACTTATTCCTTAATTTTCACTACCTTCGGTCCTATTGAGAATGCCTATGTCTCCAACGGTTACTCTTCTCTCCCTCTGAACGTGAGGGCAGGTAACATTACATATGTCACCTTGTATCTTCCCTCTGGCTTGATTTCCCCATCGTATAATGGGGGTTCTGCCACCTTGGACTTCCAAGTAAGTTATGGCGGAGAACAGTTCTTTATTACGCTGGCAGTCCCAGTAAGTTGAGAACGCCCAATTAAGATACTTCTGGATTTGAAATAAAACGATTACAATAAGAGTTTACAGAAAATATAAATAATCCTTTTTAAATAGCCTGTATCAACAACAAAATCTTAAAAAACACGACCTCTGTTTCACTGGTTCCTTACCTTACTTAGGGTAAGGGATAGGAGACCTTTGGTAAGGCATTGGTTACCTCTAACGGTTTTCAGATACCCGTCAATTTTTAACTGAGACAGACGAAGGGTTCTGTTTTCATGGTATGGGAGGTGATATGGCCAAGTCCATGATCTACGCTTTATATAAATGGGCTTAGAGGTAGGAAATGTTCAGGCGAGAATATCATCGGTAAGTGCACTATGTTCACTCTGTATACTCTCTACAGTTTCAATAGCCGTATAGCGTTGTTCTTAAGGATCTTGTCCTTGATATCTGAAGGAACGTCCACCGATTTGAACTCCTCTATCCATCTCTCCGGCCTTATGAGTGGAAAGTCGGAGCCAAAGAGGAGTTTATCCTTCAATCTTTTGGCGTAAGCCCAGACCTGTTGGGGTATGTATTTCGGACTCCACCCTGAGAGGTCTAGAAAGACGTTAGGTTTATGTTGAGCTATGGCCAATGCTTCCTCAGTCCATGGCCATCCGAAGTGCGCCAAAACAATCTTGAGATCTGGAAAGTTAACGGCAATTTCATCAAAATAGATAGGTCTTCCATTATCTAACCTTATCTTACTCTTTACACCTGCCCCTATTCCCGAAGTTCCTGTATGGAAGACAATAGGGAGACCATGTCTTTCACAGACACTGTAGAGCCTCATGGCCCTCTTATCTAGGGGATGAAACCCCTGAAGCTGCGGATGTAGCTTCAAACCTGCAGGTTCCTCTCTTATAAGGGCTTCCAATTGTTCCCTTGAGTCCTGCCTTAATGGATCAACTGAGACAAATTTGATCACCCTATCATCTTTGATAGAAAGAATGGCGGAATTCGGAATCCTCCTACCCAAGAAGGTGGTCGCGTCTATGGGCAGAACGACGAAATTCTTCACCCCGAAGGAGCTTAGCACATCTAATTCAGTCCCTAAGTTCTTAAGTTCTAACTTTGTATTGAAATATTTTAAGGCTGGTTCTTTAAATTCTCCTAGAAAATCCAAGAATTCCTTTACGGGCGCATGAAAGTGGAAATCTACGGCCAGCCCGATCACCTCAATAGAACGTTCATATCTGAGGTCTCACCAACCAGTATTGGCTCCTCCTTGGTTATCCATTTCCTAGCTCTTACTTCCCTCAACCTCTCCACCACATGGGCCCAAGAAACCAAGGAATCTAATTCATATATAACTACAAACTCCTGATCTCCAAGACCGAAAGAATACGTTGTATAAGACCTTATTCCATTGGATTCCGGATGTTTTTTCGCAACCTCTATGTGCTCCTTCATTATTTCCCTTCTCTCCTCAAAGGGAAGGGTGTACCAATCCACCGACTTCTTCATTGGATAAGCCACGAAATATCTCAACTGCTCTGGTAGGATATACTTGCTCACATCCGAAGGCCCCTTGTAAGGAGAAGACTCGTAGACTGAGAGCATTGAGAACGTCTCTTCCGCATACCGACCTAGGGACGATCGCAGGGAAGACCTAAGAGGATGAAAGGATGATGTAGAGAAGTCCGAAATCCAAAGAATTATGTCAGAATCCCATCTTAGAGAAATGTAGGTCTTCACACTCAACAGATTGCTGCGCGCCTCTTGTAGCCTCTCCTTGAACTTCCACAGAAGTTCACGCCTCTTATCTTCTCCTTCCTCCCACCACGAGGGGTTCAACTTCAAAGTTTCTATGAACATGTAAATTGAGGACTTCTCTGAACTCATTTGATAGTGTTGGATGGAGTGACTAATACATTTTTAGCAGGACGAAGAAAGGGAAGATTATCATCTGTAGGGTATGAGTTAAATTTGCTAGATTATTTCTATATATTCTAAGTTATAATGATTATTTTGAGCTTATTCCATTGGCAGCGGTCTGAGGGAGAAATAGTATCTAGGTAATGAAAACAAATTAAAAATAAATATCAATATCCTTCAGCACCATGCACGTCAGTCAGGGGTGCTTCTTACACCCTCCGTCTCTACAAGACTTAAAAATTCAATAGAAATAAGCTTGACCATGAGATGGGTAATCCCCCTAATAATCGTAGTTATAGTTGCGGCAGGCGGGGTTTTCGGTTATCAATATTTGTCCACGGGTCAGGTGAACGTATATGTTAAGGTTCCCTCGGATCCCCTTTTCTTTACAGTAAACTCTGTCATGATTCATAGCAGCTCGGGGTCATGGATAACGATTTCCAACAAGACCGTAACCTTCCAACTCTCCTCGAACCTCACCATGATAGCATCCTCTAGGATTCCTGCTGGCACATATAATGAGATCAGACTTTACATTTCGTCAGCCACATTTGAGGAAGGGGGAACTAACTTAACTGTGTCAGTTCCAAGCAATGTAATAAAGATTCCAATAGTTGGAGGAATGAAGCTCTCGGGAGGATCTGGAGAATCTCTGGTGATAACGGGTAATCCTCACCTAATTCAACTGGGCAATGGTGGGATTCAAATAGGACCTGTCTTTGTGGCGGAAGTTATGAATGGTAGCGGGTGAAGTTGGATGGTTATAGCTTGCACAAGGGATTGCTACGACACTTGTATTTTTGATTCAAATTACAAGCCACTGAAGATATTCCCGTTTAATGGATTCACCTGTTCTCGAGGTAACGATGATTTAAGAAGGAATGGAGTGAATAGAGTGGAGAGTGCTTACTTTGAGGGGAAGGAGGTATCCCTTGATAGGGCTATCTCATTGTTAGCTCAAAAGGTTAAGGAGATCAAGGAAAGGGATCCAACAAAGATACTACAACTTAGCTACGATGGAAGTCAGGGTCTCTTAACATGGTACTATCCCTCCAGGCTGTGGAATGCCATGGGAGCAACCAGTACAGACTACTCCATTTGTAGTGCCGAAGGACACAATTCCATAGCCTCAAGGTACGGCAGTAGTTTCGGGGCCACACCGGAGGAGTTTGAAAAATACGGTGCGGTGGTCTTTTGGGGCTCAGAGGCCGCCGTAAGCTTCATCCATGGCTGGTCTCTGCTCAAGGATAAGTATAAGGTGGCCATTGACGTAAGAAAGGGGATTACGGCGTCTAGGAGCAATGAAGTCTACCTTGTGAGGCCTGGCGGGGACCTCTATCTCGCCCTCTGGATACTGAAAAGGCTCCTAGACAAAGGGTATGGAGATGGGGTTGAGGAGGTGGAGAATCTGAAATCACTTACATCGTCCCTCGACCCAACTCAGGTAAGTCAGTTAACAGGTCTCCCCTTGGAGGACATGGAAAGTCTGGTTCAGCTCTATGAGATGAAGAGGCCGCTCACCATAATAGGTTTCGCCATGGGCAGAACGTTCAATGGGGGTGATGCAGTTGGAATGATCTCCCTCATTCCGTCCGTTTTAGGAATGAAGAGGGGATTCTTCTACGCTAACAGCCAGGGGTTAGGGATAGACTTCTCGTACCTCAGAGGTAATCATATGGTTAAGCCAAGGAAAATCATTGGAATGGCTGAGGTTGGTAGTAGAATAGAGGAAGTCGAGTTAATCTTCGCATGGAACATAAATCCAGTCCACTCCCTACCGGGCTCAGATAGATTGATGAAGGCTGTCAAGGAGGGCAAGGTCTTCCTCGTCGTTCAGGACCCCTTTTGGTCTGAGTCAGTAAAATTGGCCAATCTGGCAATTCCAGCACCCACCTTCCTAGAGAAGATGGATGTGGTTTATAGTTATTGGCACACATACTTAATTTACAACTCTCCCATTTTTCCCAAGAAGGGTATGGAGGAGTGGGAACTCACCCACCGCCTCGCCAAGGAGATGGGTTTTACCCATCCTCTCTTAGAAGAGGGGCCCGAGGCTGCCATCGATGGCGCACTGAGGAGGACAGGGGTGACTTTAGATAGATTGAGGAGGGAGGGAATTGTTAAGTTGAACCCCGATCCGCCGTATAGACCTAGAGTTGGGCCACTGCCTCACCTTCTACCCCCTCCTAAGGGTACCGTATTGGTCTTCTCTTCTCATCCCCTCTATACCAATAGTCAATTCAAGGAGGTGCATGGAGTACCGGAACCCGTTGTTTGGACCAGAGATACCCAAGGTATTGGATATCTTATCTCCAAATATGGTAGGGTTAAGGTGAGGTTCAAGGCAGATACTTCCATTCCTAAGGGAGTGGTATACATGCATAAATCTTGTCTTATGGACTTAGAAGGCTCTCCAGTCAACTCCCTCTTTGGCCCTGAGAAGGGAAAATATGGAGGTACTCCTCCTCTCAATGCGGTGGAGGTAACAATTCAGCTTCTTAACTCTTCCTAACATTGTCCTAATGGTTCCTTGAATGGATTTCCTCGCCTCACGGCCTCCCCTTACAGAGGTGTCTCACTCTCGAAACCCTGAGGAAGATAAATCATGCTAATTTAATTTAAGGTGAAAAATTGAAAGATACACAGGATACACTTTCCTCTCACTCTAAAATTAAATGTTACCCCCTCACAGAACCAATAGAGGTGAACATCCCCGCCCTGACGAGGCTTCCTGCTTCGTTGTCCAAGGGTAGAGGGTGGAGCCCCACAGGTCCTCAGGGCTCCTAGATCCGATGGAACGGGAACTGAGCCGACGTTGCCCACACCGGCCGTTGGTGGGGCAGAGGCGTAATTCAATAACATTCGCTTTAACCTCGACGACCCCCCATCATCGTTAATGCGTTGTCGAGAGAAGTTATATTTAAATGAGGGAGCTATTGAACCCTGTCCCGACGGACGGGGTCTTCCACTCTCTTAAACCCCCAATAGAGATAAAATCTTCATAACAAGAGTTCTGAAGTGCTCACAATTCATTCCAAGACCCATAATAAATGGGATAACTCACTTACTCCAATCGGGCAGATCAATCCAGGGGATGAGTTTGAGGTGGAGACCAAGGAGGCATCCGATGAGCAGATAAAGCCCACTTCTACTGCTCAGGATCTCCTAAGGCTGGATTTCAACAGAATACATCCTCTTACCGGCCCCTTGGAAGTGGTGGGAGCTGAACCTGGAGATGCCATTGAGGTGGAGCTCCTCGAGCTCAGTGATCAGGGGTGGGGATGGACTGGAGTATTGCCGGGGTTTGGATTAATGGCAGATGAAGGATACACTTCTCCCATCGATCTTCAAGGTCCCGCCCTAAAGATCTGGAAAGTAAAGGACAGAGTGGCTGAAGCGAAGTTTGGGGACCTCAACGTAAGGATCCCTATTTCTCCATTTCCAGGCGTGATCGGTACTGCCCTTCAGAGTAGGGGTAGGTTTAGTACCATTCCACCGAGGGAGAATGGAGGCAATATGGACATTAAGCATCTCAATGCAGGGAGCAGGCTATACCTTCCAGTTTTCGTTAAGGGAGCCATGCTGTCCATAGGTGATACACATCTGGCCCAGGGAGACGGTGAGGTCTGCGGCACTGCTGTGGAGGCTCCGATGAAGGTCAGGTTAAGGGTAAGGGTAGTGAAGAGAATGAACCTAGCTGGGCCTATCTTTCAAACTAATGGAGTGAAGGGGTTCGCAAACTATATCTCCTTCCCAGGGATGGACTCAAACCTATGGATTGCCACTAAGAAGGCTGTTAGATTGGCGATCTCCTTCCTGAGCAGACATATGGAGCCCGTTGAGGCCTACATGTTAGCGAGTGCGGCCGTAGATCTTAAGATAAGTGAGGTAGTGGATCAGCCAACGTGGATAGTTACCGCTTACCTACCTACAGACATATTTGACGCTGCGATCTCCCTACCATAACTCCCTGTTAGGTGACGTGATGAACCGTGAGGTTTATAAGATATCATTTTCTGCGTTCTTCGCGGACTTGGGTTACCAGGGGTTAATATCCCTCTTTCCTATCCTCATAGTGGTTCATTATCAAGCTCCCGCTTACTACTATGGCATATTGGAGGCCCTTAACTATGGGCTAGGTTCTATACTGGGTTTCGTTGGGGGAAATTTGGCGGACAGATGGGGAAGACGTAGGGTTGCCATACTGGGTAACTCACTCATATTACTTATGTCCTTCTCTGCCCTTCCCTATTCTCTTCCTATTTCCGCTGCCCTATTCATAGGAGGATGGTGGATGCGAAACTTCCGAAGCCCAGCCAGAAGGGCCATGCTTACTGAGGTGGCCAGGGGAGGAGAACTGAAAAGGGCCCTTGGGGTTCTTCACGCCTTGGATGTTGGAGGTGGGGTGACCTCAGTTCTCATAGTTTCATATCTACTCTATGCGGGTTTACCTCTAGACAGAGTTTTCTTGTCCACCGCGGTCTTCTTTATCCTTTCCACTGTGGTTCTGATCCTTTCTAAGGTGGGAAAGGGTAGAGGGATCCCAAAAATCGTGAACAGGAGGAAGATAGGTACTCTTGGATTAACAGCAGGACTATTTGGCCTCTCCACATATAGTTTCGGCTTTCCGGTCCTTAGTCTCTATGAGAGTTCAAGGTCTGAGCCACTTTCAGTGCTATCCTATGCTGCCTTCTTGATGGTATCTGCCCTAGTTGGTCTAATTGTGAGTAGAACCAAGTGGTCGGAAACGAGAACATTGGCTCTACTCGGTTACGGCATATCATCTCTTGGAAACCTAGCAATAGGCTTGGTGGGTGGCATAGGTTTCATATTCTTGGGATCCGCACTTCTGGGAATGTCAACAGGTGTTGTGGAAACGATGGAACCTTTCCTAGTCAGTAAACTTTCAGGTGCGGAGTCCATGGGTACGTCTATGGGAGTTCTTTCCCTAGGTAGAAGTGTGGGGCTTCTTTTCACCAACACTGTGATGGGCTTCCTCTTTTATCTAAGTCCACCTCTCGCCTACCTCTACGGGTTCGCTGCTTCAATCATCGCGGCAATTCTAGTTCTACTTGTGATAGGTAAGTCTTAAGCATAGGGTCTGACTTTCAATATGTTCTGAGCTTTTTGCTCCATTTTCTCCTGACTTTCGCTCCCTGCATGAGATTATATTCATGATGGTGAAAGCAAGCTTCTTCATGTGAGCACCAAAAGGCTTTCACTATCTCATTCTCCCCCGCTGGGGAACAAAGAAGGAAGTCCCTTGTAATGGACAGTAATTAAGTTAAGTAATGTATAATTCAAAGGAAAACTCTAAAAACAATTACATATTAAAATCCAAGGAACGGATTAGAGCTGCCTCTTGGAACATTGTTCTGTTCACTTTTCTACCATTAGGCTTAAAATATCGTTTTCCGATATCGAAGATTGAGTGAGCTTAATGTGGAGATGGGGAGCCAGAGGAGCAAGGACATTTGGCCTGAAGTTGAGGATACTCTACATGCTAAGTAGGGGGGAGATGACCGGTGCTGAGATAATTGATTCCATAGCCGCAATAAGTATGGGGTTGTGGAGACCCTCACCAGGCAGTGTCTATCCCGCACTCAAGGAACTAACAGAGGAGGGATATGTGGAATTTAGGGAAGTGGGCAATAGGAAATTCTACAGAATAACGGAGAAGGGTAAAAACCATCTAGCAGAAATGGGAATGATAGAGGTACCGAGGACTGAGAGCGAATCAGGTACATCCGAAATCTTAGAGAGCTTAGGTTACTATATTGATTATCTGATGGATGAAAGGGACGAGTTAGAGAGGAACCCCAAGTTGAAGGAAAGGTTGAAGGAGATCAGGGATAGAATAGATCAACTCTTGAGGTGATTCAAGTGTATAGCATTGAAGTTGAAGGGTTATTGAAGAAATATGGAGACTTCGTCGCCCTCAACTCCATATCCTTCAAAGTAGGGGAGGAGGAAATATTTGGGATGTTAGGGCCCAATGGCGCAGGAAAGACAACCACAATAAAGGTGTTGACTGGACTCATTCCACCGACCGCTGGGAAAGCTTCTGTTGCTGGGTTCGATGTGGTGAAACAGACGCAAGAAGTCAAGGCTAGAATAGGATGGATATCCTCAGACGTCATTTTGGACGACGACCTAAACGCCTGGGAAAACTTAGAAATTCAAGGGAAATTACAGGGAATAAAGGATTGGAGAGAGAGGTCCGAGGAGTTACTTAAGTACTTTGACTTACTGCAGTTCGCAAAGAGGCCTGTGGGCAAATACTCTACAGGTATGAGGAAAAAGTTGGAGATCGTTTCTGCCCTCATTCACTCCCCATCTGTCATATTCATGGATGAACCCACTATAGGTCTGGACGTCAATACGAGATCCATGCTTTGGGACTTAATAAAATCAATAAGGAAGGAGATGGGAGTCACGGTGTTCCTCACCACCCATTATATGGAAGAGGCCGATTCCCTGTGCGATAGGATAGCGGTCATAACTCAAGGGAAAATAGCCGCCATTGGCTCCCCAGCCGAACTGAAGTCGAAGGTTGGCGGAGATGTAATTGAGATGGAGACCGTTGACGGCTTCACCCCCGAACAACTAAAAGGAGTAAAAGGTGTATTGGACGTAAAGGTCACTGATGGGAAGGTTCGTGTTAAGGTAGAGAGCGCTGACAAAACCGTGGTGGAACTCATGAGAGTATTGAACTTTTCGTCAATCAAGTCATTAAAGATAGAGAAACCGA
>JAFMDM010000060.1 GCA_017857195.1 Methanobacteriota archaeon | reverse complement strand
CTTTAAGGATCCGGAGGCGTTCCATGAAAGGTACTCCTACAGGGAAGTGGAGAATCATTTGGGCAGGGCTGACGTTGTGGTTAACGCTCTTCCGCTCACAAAGGAAACCAGGAACTTCCTAAATTGGGAGAGACTGTCCAAGTTGAAGGATAGATCCATCATTGTGAATGTTGGGAGAGGCGAGACAGTGGACAGGGAAGCAATGATTAAGTTGCTCAGGGAGAGACCTTCAATCAGATTTGGAACAGATGTGTTTTGGAGGAAGGATGGAAAGGAAAACTTCGACGATCCCATATGGGAGCTTGACAACTTCACGGGCACACCCCACACCGCTGGGGCTGACGCAACAAGGGAGGCACTTGATGCAGCAATGGTTGCCGCCTGCACCAATGTGGCGAGGTTCTTAAGGGAGGGTAAGGCCGACAACGAGGTAAGGATCGAGGATTACATCTAAGGTACCAGAATTGCTGAAACTATTAGGACAGCTCCTATGAGTTGCACAATTGCTAGTCTAGTGCCCAGTAAAACACTGGACAGGATCACGGTGAAGATCGGCTCCGTGGCACTGGCTAAAGTGGCAAACAGTGGTGATGAGGCCTTAACTCCCCTCAGGAATAGGGTGTATGGAAGTAGAGTGGCAACTACTCCCAAGTAAGCTCCCGCCGGTATGAGGGAGATGGAGAGGGAGCCCAAGGGAAGAAGAAGTACCGTTGGAAGGATCGCCCAAAACCCACCGGAGCTAAGAATATGGATCTCCGAGTACCCCTTACTCTGTAACTTGGAGAGGTAGAGGACGTACGCCGCATAGAGGGCCCCGGAGGCCAATCCCATGGCTCCACCCATTGGAGTGAAGGCAGGCGCATCTGAAATCAGATACACCCCCACCACAATTAGGACCACGGAGATCGCCTTCCTGTCCAATTTCTTTACCGTGGTCACGTATATCCACCCTGGGGCGGTGAAGAGGAGGACGGTGGCCAAGGCCGCTCCCGCCTTTACTGAAGCTAACGCGAACGTCTCATAAAAGGGGGCCGCTATAGCTCCAAGAACTGCGAATTCCTTCCTGAGGGGTGACTTCCTTGATATTAGTAGTCCAACGGAAACGAAAAGTGCCTGGAGAAACGCCTCGGCGAAGGGATGCCCCACACCCTGAATTACAACCCCTATTGTAGACCAGAGGGCGGCAGCAGAAAGTATGAGTGGGAGTCCCTTGGCTCTCACTCCCTCCTCACCAACGCCTTCGTCCCGTCGACTTTGATTAAGGAGATCTTGTACTTTTCTGGGAATCCCGCTGGGGTCACAAAAAGTTGGGTTTCCACCAAAGCCTCCCCCAACTGGGCCTCCCTTTCCATGAACTCCTCTCCCCTACAGGTTGGACAAACTGCCCTTCTCTCGAAGAACTCCATTCCGCATTTGACGCAAGCATATAACTTCATGGTTCCACCCCATATATTGTGACCACGCTGCTGTTGCCGAATCCGGCCATACTCAACGAGAGTCCCGTTACAGGATCCTTGACCTGCCTATCTCCTGCCTCCTTCCTAAGTTGGAGGAAGGCCTCCACGGACTGAGCCACTCCGCTCGCCCCTATTGGATGTCCCTTGGACACCAAGCCTCCCGACGTGTTGATGGGTATGTCACCGTTCAACTCAGTCCTTCCTTCCATTGTGGCCATCCATGCCTTTCCTTTGGGGAGGAGACCCAATTCCTCCGCCTGAATGAGCTCGAGAACCGTGGCCATATCGTGTAACTCCGCAAAGTCCACCTTACTCACCCTGGCTTGCCTCATCGCCCTTATTCCCGCCTCCCTCACGGATTTCAACTCCAGCAAGTCTTCTCTGGAGGTAAGGCTGGTGGAGGTTGAGTAGGCTCCTACTCCCTTCAGGAAGATCGGCTTTCCAGTGAAACTGTAGGCCTCTTGGTTAGACACCATTAGGAGGGCAGCGGCCCCATCAGATATGGGACTGTACTCGTAGGCCCTCAAAGGTTCTGCCACCAACGGTGAGGAGAGAACTTCCTCTAGGCTTACCTCCTTGGTGAAGTGCGCATACGGATTCTTGGCACCGTTCCTGTGGTCCTTCACCGAAACTTGAGCCAAACTCTCCCTGGAGGCGTTGTATCTCTGTATGTAGAGCTTAGCCGCCAAAGCCGCCAAGGAAGGCAGTGAGGGACCAGCCTCCCTCTCCCTGGGCATTAGAAGTGACGATATCACGGAAGTGACCTCTCTTGTCCTCATGGTGGACATCTTCTCTACACCCAAAACCAGCACCCTCCTGGCCGTGTTGGAAAGGATCAGTGAGTTGGCCATCAGCAGTGCCGAACCACCGCTCCCACTGGTATTGTCCACCCTGACTGAGGGGACCTCGTCAAGGGACAGGTAAGTGGTGATCTGGGTATTTATGCCGGAGGTGGAGGTGAACTCTCCCGAGTAGGAGTTTGACACCACCACGTAATCCACTTCATCCCAACGGCCTCTGAGGATCGGAAGTGCTGCCTGAGCTGCTATCTCAAGGAGACTCTCTCCCCTTTTCCCGAACTTGGTTAGACCAGCGGCCACTATAGCCGTCATGGGGGAAAATGAATTAACCAGTTAAAAACGCCTACTCCAGGGTCTAACCTTTAGTGCCAGGAAAGTTCCCACTCCCGCGCTTAGAACGTTGGTGAGTAGGAATACGCCTATCCTAGTATTTAAGGGCAGACCGTAGGAGAGGTCTATGATCACGGAAAGGAAAATCAGGGCCACTATGGTATAGATCGCTACCTCTCCAGGCTCTTCCTCTTCCCTTATCCTTCTGTTCCTAGGCAGGTTGTAAGCAAGGAAGCCACCATACACTAACAGGTCCAGGACTAGCGGCCCCCATTGGCCTGACGCCGCCGCGAAGAACGGACTATAAACAACTCCCCAATGAATGTTTGACGGATAGAACAGTTTAGCCGCCAGGTCCAGTAGGGTTATAATAACAGAAATCGCCAACGAGAAGCCCAGGGCTGGAAGGAAGTTCCAGGTTCCCCTGGAGGACAACTTATTCGCCCTGCCCCTCGCCTTTCTTCCTCTCTTGCTGTGAGGGCGGTTGAGAGAGCTGCTGCATCATTTGCCCCAATCCTCCCGCACCACCAATTAACAGGTTAATGGGATAGTAAGGAACACCAAGGAACATGTTCGTGGCAGCCGGATCGGATCTCTGCGCCATAATCTCAGCCAACCTAGCCCTTAAGGCCAAGTTGATGTCCACGCCTATTCCGCTGAATTGAATTATCCTCCTCATTGTCTCATCCTCTGGCTCTATCCTCACTACCCTGCTTAATATCAGGTTAATCCCTATCTCGTTGAGGACCTGCCTTAATGCAGCGGTAACCGCCTCGCTAACCTTATGCATTGTGGCATATACCTCCTTCACAGATATGTTGTTCAGTATTTGAGATACGGCCTGATCCAATATTGGTGAAGCGTAGGCCGAAAGCTCATTCACCGTATAGAACGGGCCGTTGAACTGTACAGCCTGTAATAACTTTACGGGGTCGGATACTTGGAAATAATAGGCCACCTGGTATTGGAGAGGTATTAGCTCAGAGGTCTGGCTAATTCCTACGCTTCTAGATTCAAATCTGCTGGTACTGAAAAATATGACCTCAGTGAGCCAAGGAACGTTCCCACCGTAACCCAGTCTCGAGAAGAAGTTCGCCACAGGACTATTGGGAGTATTGAGGTCATGGGCACCTGCATCAAAGACACCGGTTATCTGTCCTTGAATCCTCACCACCGCCTTTTGGTTTGACTCTACTATTAGCCTGGACCTGTTCCTCATGTCGACGTTGTGATCCCTCCAGGCTATTACGCCTGGACCCATCATATCCCTGCCGTCCTCTTGCAGCGTCCTAACAACTGCTCTAAATATTCCGGACATGAATTAGCGTAATTTCTCTGGAATAAAAAGTTTCCCTCTCTCGGAAAAGAGTTGACTCATGGAGTCAACCAGTTCCCTGATTTGAGAGGGATCTGCCCCTGACCTGGCCAGCTCCAGGACTTTCTCCGCAGAGGATATGAGTTGTAGGTCAAACTGGACCAGTCTCTGCATGTCCTCCTCAAACAGTTTGAATCTATCGTAGTAGGTGTACATTCCCGCAGGTGCGGCCTGCACCTCAGTGGCCAAGGTCCTGAGCCTGGAGAGGAGGTCCTCATATTTATGAACCAACGGATTAAAGGGATCGTTGAGTGCAAGCTCTCCCTGTCTTCCCTCTATCTCCCTCATGGCGTTATCCAATCTAAGTTTGATTGCGTTTCTGACTAACATGTCGTCTTGTCTAATGAGGTCCTTCCTCTTGTACCCCTTAAAGCCAGGGAGCATGAGCTCGAGTCTCTCTAGAGGAGCAAGGGGTGAATCCGAAATTCCGCTCATATGTTAAATTGAGTTTCGGAAACAAAAACTTTTCCGAGGACTCAGGCTCAGAACATTCAAAAGTGAGATGGAAAACGAGAAAGTTTAGGAATTTTTCTCCCCATAGCTTTGAGTGATCATGTGAAAATTCAGGGAAATCGATATATCTAACTCATATCCATAATGCACTATGGAACTCGATAGAACGTTCCTTCTGAACCCCTACCCCTGGCTTGCTCGGATGAGAGCGGAGGACCCGGTGCACTTTGACGGTGAGGCCTGGAACGTCTTCCTGTATGAGGACGTTAGAAACGTCCTGAACAATTATCAGTTGTTCTCGTCTGGATTCAGCGGTTACGATTCAGAGAGGGCTGAGGAGATAAGGAGGGAGAAGCCCAATCAGATATTTGCCGTTCCAACAAGGTATACCATGCTCACCGCAGATCCTCCTTTACACGATGAGCTGAGAGGGATCACCTCCTCATTCTTCTCTCCCTCCCATCTTTCCAAGATGGAGGATTACATACGCTCCGTGGCCAGATCCCTTCTGCAGTCCAAGGAGAGACTGGACCTCATTTCAGATTTCGCCTCTCCATTACCCATAGAGGTGATAGTGAGAATGTTGGGACTCTCTAAACATGACGTATCCAAAGTCAAGAAGTGGTCAGACGCGGTTGCCCTTAACCTTGGTAAGGACAGCGGAATGCCCACTGATTGGTCTGCCATGGTGGAGATGCTCCAATTTGTGAATGATGCCCTTGATTCCCATCAAAGTGGAGAGGATTTGATCACCAAGATAAGGCAGGCCACCTTCAGGGGAATGAAGTTATCTAGGATAGAGCAGGTTGCCTACACAGTTCTTCTCCTCATAGCTGGAAACGAGACCACCACCAACCTGATTGGAAATGCCGCAGTTCTCTTGACCAAGTATAACAAATGGGAGAGCGTTTCCACGGATCCCACGTGGACCGTTGAGGAGGTCCTCAGGTTCTCTCCTCCGGTCAGGAGGACCTACAGGGTGGCCAGAAGAGACGTGGAGATAAGAGGAAGGAAAATAAAGGAGGGAGACGGGATAAGGGTTTGGATAGCCTCAGCCAACAGGGACCAATCAGTTTTCAGGGATCCAGATCTATTTGACCCCGCTAGGAAGCCGAACCCCCATTTAAGCTTTGGTTCTGGAATCCACCTCTGTCTTGGGGCACCTTTGGCAAGGTTAGAGGCAAGGGTGGCCTTGGAGGAGTTAAGGAACTTCAAGGTGAAGGTGGAAACCGAGAATCTGGAGCCTGTCCCAAACATAATACTTAATGGCTTCAGATCCGTTCCTGCAGTGGTAGGGAGTTGAAGCAGGTATTTCCTTGGGGAGTGAATGTACCTTTCACTTACTTGGCGTTTACCCTCTGGGGGGCTGGGGCAGTTGAGCTCATCCTTAACCCTACCGTTCATCCTTACCTCATGATGTTAGGGGCTTACTCCCTCTACTTCGGTATGGTACAGAGACTCTTCTTTCCTGCCAGAAGATATCTTCCCTTGCAGATACTCTCCCTGGCAATAGGTGTTCCCCTACCCTGGGCACAGGTTGTGGGAAGCGCGGCCCTCCTGGGCACTGAGGTTTGGTCGTTGTTGGACGTGAGGAGTTATGGCTCGAGGTATCCTTTGAACTTACTTGTGTTATCCTCAGTTCCAATGTCATTGTTAACGTGGATAGTGTATGGAAATAATTTCTGGGTGCTCGTTGTACCCCTTCTCTCCTATCTCTTGGGAGTGAATGAGGGCATACTCTCCTCCAACCTGAAACTTAAGCCCAGGCTCGGTCTGGAACAGGTGCCCCTATTGGCGGCGGTGATCCTTTGTTTCTTTTTCCCAGTTGTGTTTCCGGCTGTGATGATAGTATATGCCCTCTCCTTCGGCTGGTCAAAGTTCAAGTCCCAAGTTTCTGCCCTACTCACCCTAGCTGTGTCACTGGTTGTCCCCATAGGCTCTTGGTGGCTGGGAAACCCCATTCACGCCTTCACTTTGGGTGTAATGAGTCCCATGTTCGCATCATGCGTCACTTACTCCATATCTAGGGAAAATTACGGGAAGGAATGGCCGATCCCGTTGCTTTTTGGGGCCTCCTTCTTCTTGAGGAACTTTGATCTGATCCTTTCAGGTCTCCCATGGGTGGTTGGGATGTTGTTTTTCATGGGTTTAGTGGCGAAGAGGCTAGATCCAAGGTCTATGTCACTCGGGTTATGAAGAACAAAATATCAGTGTTTACCCGTGGCGTAACTCTTGGTAGTGCTCAACAATTGCCATAGTGTCCTTGCTGTCAGTCGTAACTATCTCATATGGCCAACACTTATAGCAGGGGCAACACTACAAGCAAAATCCTATGGATCGAATGGAGTTTGACTCCTTCATTAGGAGATCTTGACACCACAGTTAAGTTGACCCCTCCGATGATAGTGTCTTCACGGATTAGATAAATCAACAATGTCTATTTATCGAGATCTGTTAACTCACTACAATCCACATTAATTCATGCCAGCCTCATAACGTTCTAATATAGAGAGTAATTTATCCTAACAAGTGACCACACTATCCCTCTGATAAGGTAATGGTTCCGTCCCTCATAACTGAATGAAGATCCTGATTTATCCTAATGTCGACACTTACCTACAAATCACGGGGTTAAGACGTTCTCCTTAAAAGTGTAGCTTCATTCACCTGTAGACCATAGCGGTTGGGCAAAAGGAAAATTCGTAGCTCAGTGCCGACATTATGTGATTTAAACAATTAAACTTAACCTTGGCATTCCATTGCTCATGTTAGGCCAATTTCCTCCCCTGCAGTGGCACCATGATCTAGACGTAAGGACTCACCTCACAGAAAAGGGTTTAATCTCCCATCCAACTGAACCCAATGAACCCCTTAATTGAGGAAATAAATTCCAAGTATAGAAGAATAAAAGCAATATCTCACGCCCAAGCACTTCTTAGGTGGGACTTGGAGACCTACATGCCCCCTAAAGGGGCCTCCGCCAGGGGCGTTGCGTCCGCTGAACTCTCGGTCATGGAGCAGGAGACATACTTGTCAATCGCACCCCTGGTTGATAGGGCTCAGGAACTTAAAGACCTTAATGACGTTGAGAGGGGTATAGTCAGGGTGGTCGGTAGGGAGTTGAAGTATTATACCGCCATACCTCCTGAGGTAGTGAAGGAACTCAGTCAAATCACCTCCGAGGCCTCAGTGGTGTGGCGGCAGGCCAGGAGGGAGTCCCAGTTCCACAAGTTCAAATCCTACTTGGAGAAGATAGTGGAGCTGGAGAGGACCATAGCTGAAAAGTTAGGATACAAGGAACATCCATATGACGCACTCTTGGACAGGTACGAGGAGGGACTCACAGTTAAGGAAGTTGATTCCCTCTACCAGGAGCTACTACCCTCGTCCAAGGAGATCATGGAGAAGGTTGTAGCAGAGGGGAGATTCCCTTCCTCACACGAGCTTGAGGAGGTCAGATATGACGTGGAAGAGATGAGGGGCGTAAACGTCTTCCTCACCGAGTTGTTAGGAATGCCAAAGGACAGGTTCAGGATGGACGTTTCCACTCATCCCTTCACAACTGGGATCGCAGTTGACGATGTGAGGATAACCACTAGGTACGAAGGAAAGGACTTCAGGGCCACCATGTTCTCCACGATACATGAGTCGGGACACGCCATATACGAGCTACAGCTCGACCCTAAGTTGGAGTACACGCCCGTGGGTAATGCGGCATCCTATGCGATTCACGAGTCTCAGTCCAGGTTCTGGGAAAACGTCATAGGGAGGAGCGCCCAATTTCTCCAACTGATCTACCCTGAGCTCAAATCAAGGTTAAGCTTCCTCTCCAGGTACTCCCTGGAGGATCTATACAGATACTTTAACATGGTCAGACCGAGCCCCATAAGGGTTGACGCCGACGAGGTGACCTACAACTTCCACACCGCGGTGAGATATGAGCTTGAGAAGAAACTTATCTCTGGAGATATGTCGGTGTCAGACGTCCCATCGGCCTGGGACGATCTAATGGAGAAGTTCCTCGGGATAAGGCCCAAGAACGATAGTGAGGGTTGTTTGCAGGACGGCCATTGGTCGGGTGGGTCGTTCGGTTACTTCCCCTCCTATACGCTGGGTAACGTAATAGCTGCTCAACTCAAATATACCTTCAATTTGGAGGAAAAGGTGAGGATGGGTGACTTCAATTCCATCAAGGAGTTCCTGAGGGAGAAGGTGCATAGGTGGGGCTCAATTTATCCGCCAAAGGAGTTACTGAGGAGAGCAACCGGGAGGGAGTACGACCCATCGTCCCTGATCAAGTACCTAAGGGAGAAGTACCTGTAGCTGCGGAGCCCTCCCTTAATAACTGCTCCACCTCCCCTTGGCTAAAGCCTAGTTCCCTTAACACCTCGGCTGTATGTTGACCCAAGATGGGCGGAGGCAGGCTCACCTTGAAGGTGGACGAACGGAGCTTGTAGGGTGGAGAGATCAGTTTCACCTTCCCAGCCTTCACGTGCTCCACCTCCTGTACAACCTCCCTAGCGAGGACGTGTTTATCAGAGAAAACGTCGCTTAACCTATATATTCTGCTACACGGTACTCCAACCTGGGATATCCTGTTAACCCAGCTCTCCGCTGTGTCCTTGGAAAATATGTTCTCCAGCTCCTTTACCAACAGTTCCCTGTTCCTAACCCTGTCGGGGTTGGTCTTGAACCTTGGGTCCTCCATGAGGTGTTCTGCGGAGATCGCCTTGCAGAACCTACTCCACTGCTCATCATTTCCCACAGCAAGGACGAAGTAATCATCCATGGCCTTGAACGCCTGGTAAGGGGCGATTGAGGAGTGAGCTGAACCCATCTTCCTGGGGTTCTTTCCTGTGGCGAAGAACGCTCCCGCCTGGTGGGTTAGCCAGGCTATCTGGCCCTCAAGGAGACTTACATCCAGGTACTCCCCCTTTCCCGTACTTGTCCTTCTAAGTAGCGCTGAAACTATGGCGAAGGCCGCGAACATTCCCGCTCCTATGTCGGAGACGGGAACTCCAGCCTTCACGGGAGGAGCGTCCTCATGTCCAGTTATACTCATCATGCCGCTCAATGCGTAAGCTATGAGGTCATATCCAG
>JAFMDM010000059.1 GCA_017857195.1 Methanobacteriota archaeon | reverse complement strand
CATCCCCCACCTCACGGAGGGGGACTTCCGCCCCATTAACCCCCCAGAAAGTTAAGAACTACGTGGCAGAGAGTGTAGGCTCAACTGAGAGATACGCTTAACCTTCCTAAATTAAAGAGTCAATGAGTTAAACGAGCCACATTCTAAACGAGAGGTTTCTTGGTCTGACATAATTACCCCCGGGAGGGTAATCCGGCCGTTCATGATATTGATTAACCTTACATTAAGGATAGGTCGAGGGAATGCTTCATTCACGAACTTCAACATAGAGGTCTCTATGCTGATCCGTATGGTTATCAAGATTAAGGAATTAAGACGGAATTTCTACACGGATATCCATTGGCTAGAGACGAGCCTCATGCTTCCTAAATCCCATAAGACGCGACAATAGGTAGTTTCTAGAAACAAATTGCGTCGAGGCGAGATCTAGTCCATAACAAAGGTCTAATTCATTTTTACGAAAAATGAAGTTATACTAATGGTCATGCCAAGTATGTCCACCGAATGTGTCCATAGTCGGCACTAAGCTACGAGCTTTTCTTCTACGGGTCGAGAATGGGTAACGAAGGAGGAATAACGCTACACTCTCAAGGAGAACGGCCTACTATGATTTGCAGCTTAATGCCTATACTATCGACACCCTCGATCATGCCCGCCCGAAATTTTTAAAAAGAATACCTAAATGATAGGTGTGCCGCCGTAGCTCAGCCCGGCCAGAGCGCCGGACTCATACGGTCCTTCTGGGAAATCCGGTTGTCCGGGGTTCAAATCCCCGCGGCGGCACTTCTGTTATTCTTTACAGAAATTGAAAGAGATTTACGTTCTCACAGATAGAATAATCAGAAACGCTCGAGAGACTGTCCTAAGCACAAGTAACTGGATAAAAATATCGTAAGGGAAATATAATATTATATCATAGAACTTTATGGAGTGATAGACAGTTAGCATTTATTGGAAAATCCTTGCATTATAATATTCTTATAAAGGGTTCCATTAATATTTATATTTATTTTTATAATATACAATAAAAATCTAATGTGTATATAATGAAACTTCAAAATTTATCCTCATATAATTTTAAAAATTATTTAACTCTAGAATTTTCCCTAAAATGCTATACAGTTATATCTTTCAGTATAACTAAAGATTGATTTTACATTGTAATATCGACCTTAAGTTGTAGAGGTCGAGGGAAGATATGAAGCGTCTTTCTTCATCGTTTATTATGATCATCTTCAAGGGTCCCTTAACGATTAGATCGAGGCCCATGTTTTCCGGAACCCGATCAACGCTTACACCTTCATAAACCGCCTTAAGGCCCACTTCCTTTCCTTCCTATCATGCTCCATCACCGCGAGGTTCGTGACCAGAATGACCCTATTACTGCAGAGCTTAGCCGAGTCAGCAGCAAAGTCAACTTTCTTCACGAGCTACCTTTTACTGGGCTTTAGGTTTCACAGCTTGAACTACCTTCCTAGGCGTGATTATCGCGACTGCCTCACCGACCCCCAAGCACGGAGGAGAGTGATGAGACTGAGCGATTAATTTAAGGTAAATTATAAAAATTATTAATCACATTAAGGCTGAACTCTTTCACGGTGGCTTCAAGCAATACTTCTTTCCAGCTATCCTAGAAACCTGAGTAATAACGACGCTAAAACATAACTTATTCCACCCCCAACGTAGTTAAAGCTTACTATTACCGTGGAGATTTTAGGAGACTCAGCAGACGAGACTAACGTGTTTATGAGAGACTCTAGCGGACTATTCGAAATCGCTATGGCAATGAGCAATATGAAGAACACGATTTGGCTGACATCCATGAAGGGAAGAGAAATAAAAGTAAAAACTATTGAAGCGTAGATTATTGATAATCCAGAGACAACCCTTAGTTTTGCAAGACGTTTAATCCCCCTTTTACTAATGACGAATTGTATACCCATGTAAATTGTGGTCTCTAACTCAACGCCTATTAGTATCAGAGAGCTGGGTATACCCATCCTAACGCCGAGCTCAAAGACCATTCCCATCCAGAGGTATAGAAGGAACCAGTTGAAGGTTCCTAGTATCGCAAGGGTCTTAGCTCCCTTGATTAATGATAGTTCTCCAGCGAAGAACTTCGGCTTAATTTCTGTCCTATTGAGGTAAGCAAAGTACAATAAAAAAGGAATCCTAAGCTTGTAAGAATAGAGAGTAATATCAAGAAAACTAGTTTATCCTGCGTTAAATATACAATATTAGGGGCCAGGAAGAATGCTACAGCCTCTGATCCAGAAATTAGTGAGAAAAACTTCGTCGGGTCTGATAAGCGCTTAGACAGTGTAACTTCCATACTATATACGTAACTTGCTGTGTACACACCCAATGGGGACGAAACCGATATCCCAATGAGGTAAACTGTAATGTTGTTGAAGATTAAGGCCAAAGTAACTGTTTGGAATAAGACAAGCAAGTGAACGAATGGTAACACTCTGAAAAGTCTTTCATCATAGAGAACTAGCACCAAAAGCCCCCGTATAATTATTACGATTCCGTAGATTGTGCCAAAGATTGGGACGGTATTTGTATAAGCAATGAAGTTCGTTGAGTATGTAGCAAAGGCACCTATCGTAGTGAGTAATGTATCTAAATAGACAACTAAGTATGGAGTCCGATCCCTCATTAATCTTCCCGCCTCATCGTGATTCTCTTAATCGCGTCCATAGTGTCGTCACTAGGATATTTATTTTGCATTTCGAGTATTACCGATGGGTAGGAAAGCCATCATAAGGAAGGACCTCCCCTGTCCCTCCTTGCGGCGACATGGTCAAGTGCGGCAACTGGGAAGGCAGAGGTACCTTGAGGACTGCGGAAAGTACTGCGCAACTTACCATCACTACCTCGGGTGGAAGGTAGAACAGGCCTTGAAGTACTGAAACGTGAACATGAGATCTCCAGAGTTCTGGGAGCCCTGGCACAGTGTTCACCTGGATCAAGTGTCGGCAGGAGCAGGTTCGAGAAGATAGTAACTTTGGAGCGACGCCAAGCAAGTGGCGAGCGGAAAGGTGACCAAGGTCGTGGACGAAATGAGGTCGCGTAGGAACGTGTAGTTTACAAGGTTCACGTGCTTCACGTACACCACGCCTGTACGTGACTTTCCCCGTGGGTAGGGACCAGCGTTCAGGGAAATGTTCAGAAAACTGTCTGACGGAGGTGGGTGAGCGACGACTACGTCTACCTCCCGTTAAGGAACCATTCTCACCTGTCAACCCCCAACGAGTTCCACTCCTCTTTGAGGGACAGGCTGGTTCAAGAGGGCAACGGAGGCGGTGAACGAATTTGGACATGACCAAGTATTCACTGGCATTGGTCTTGTGGAAGAGAAAGCTAATACCAGAATTTGTAGGTTAATGTCCATAGTATGGACACACTGAGGTCATAGGCCAAACATTTTATTACCTGAATATAATGTAACTAACTCAGGGCCGCCGTAGCTCAGCGGTAGAGCGCCGGCCTTGTATCCTAGGCTAGAGAGCCGGTGGTCGCGGGTTCAAGTCCCGTCGGCGGCTCTTCAAGCAGTTTCCTTATCGCCTCCCTGATAACCTCGCTCCTGCTCATCCTTTTATTTAAAGCATAGAGGTCCAGGGCCATTAACAGTTCATCCTCGGCCTTAAATGCAACGACCCTCATTCTTCCCTGCTGCAGTAGGAGAGGTAATATAGAACTAAATATTGTTAGCAAACTTCAGAGGGAGAGGGGTGACCGAAAGAATTTTCTTCTACCTTTCGAGAAAGACGGATACTCTGGAGTCAATATCCTAACTCTTTTAGTCTACTCTCCACCATTTCCCTGACCACGTCAAGGTCTCCTTCCTCACTTAGGAAACCTCTCAATATTAGACCCTCGGCACTCCTCCTATCTATTCCCCTATTCTGAAGATAGAATATCATATCATCACTTACCCTGGATGCAGAGGCAGAATGCTTGGCCATGAGAACCTTACCAGTCTTCACCTCTAACATTGGTGTAACGATTACCTTAGAGGAATTGCCTAGGAGCAACCCCCTCCCAATTATGGAGGTACTGGAATCCTGCCCAGTCTCCGACACAGTTGCTATTCCTCTTATGGTGACAGACGATTGGTCTCCGGAGACACCCTTTAAGAGTCCGTTACTAACGCTCTTCTTGCCCAAATGATTAACTGTAGTTTTGACGTCTATCCTATTGTCCCTTACCCCTATTATCCGCGCATTAAAGTTTATTTCCGCACCTTCCCAGAGGTTGGTATTGGCCTCCAAATGAGATTGGTTTGCACCGGAGGATAGTATGTTTAGGTTCACCTCCCCCTGATCTTCAACAAATACTCTTCCATATCCATAGGAGGAGGAGCTCCTTTCCACGAGAACAAGATTAACTACGGAAGAGGAAGGAACACGAACCTTAGCCACAAAGGAGTTCATGTTCCTGCCCTTCGTATCAGATAAATAGAGAACCTCCGTTACAGAGTTCTCCTTGCCCTGTATGTCAAGGTATAGAGGGGAGAATATGTCTTCTCCGTCAGTCTTATGATAGATTAGATGCCTGCCGTCCTCCAATACCTGTACTCTTTTGGAAAGTGAAAGTGTAAGCAAGGATAATTTATCATCTACCTCCGGCCTCTCCCTACCCAGCTCTTCCTTAATTGAGCCCATTTCAACGAAATTATTATGAATTACAGTTACGTGTTCATATGTGATCGGTAAATCAGCCCTCGGCCCGCTCACTTCCCGCAGTTTGAGCTCAAGGGAATCAAAGATGCTCCATTGTGTGTAATGTTTTATTGTGGGGGAGTCGTTTACGACCTGATATGGAACTCTCCTATATCGCTGAAATAATTCCCTCCTTTCTGCCCTATCTGGAAAACTCTGCAAGTAGGACTCTGCGGCGTCTTCGTCAATAATGGGCAAGACTTCTTCCCCTCAAGCCACTGCTCCCAATTTCTCAAGTTCAAGCTTTATGACCTTGTTGAGCATGGCGGCATACTCGAAGGGTAGTCCCCTCATTATGTCATCTACGAACCCCAGCACCAGCATGGAGACGCTCTCTTTCTCATCTATCCCCCTGTTCTGGAGGTAGAATAGTTGATCCTCGTTCATCCTCAAGGTGTGGGCTTCGTGGGCTACATCAGCGTCCTCCTCCAGGACTTGATTATGTGGATACGTGTAGGCCTTAGTTCTTTCGTCCAACATGAGGGAGTCACACTTAACGAAGGCCTTGGCTCCCTTTGCCCCCTTATCCACCCTTATCAATCCCCTGTAAACGTTGACCCCGCCGTTAAATCCGATGTTCTTGTTGACCACCTTACTCCTAGTGTCCGGGGCCGCGTGTATCATCTTGGAACCACTGTCCTTCCAGTCTCCCTCGCCACTGGCCATGGTAACTACTAAACTTGTGGATGATGCACCCCTTCCTCTCAATATTGTGGTTGGATATACCAGGCTGACCTTTGCACCAAGCGAGCCTTCAACCCACTCCACGGTGGAATTCTCGTCCGCCCACGCCCTCTTGTTGTTGAAGTTTATCACGTTTTTACTCCAGTTTTGGACGGTAGTGAACTTCAAGTAAGAGTTCTTCTTCGCGTAGAGCTCCACCATCCCATCATGGAAAGAGTCCTTCTTGAGCTGAGGGGCACTACATCCCTCTATGAAGTGAATGGATGAACCCTCATCCGCTATCATCAAAGTATGTTCGAACTGTCCCTCAAGCTCAGATCCAATTATGAAGTATCCCTCCACCGGCATTGCTACCTTAACCCCCTTGGGTACATAGACGAAGACCCCCCCGCTCCACAGTGCCGCATGAAGGGCCGAGAACTTGTGGTCTGACATTGGGAAGATCCTCATGAAATACTCCTTAGTCATGTCAGGATATTTCTTCACTGCGTCATCCATGGATAACATCACCACTCCCTTCTTTCTCACCTCTCCCTTAACGTTCTCATATATGGACTCAGAGTCCAATTGCGCCACTAAACCTCCCAGAAACTTCTGTTCAGACTGAGGAACACCTATTTTCTCATAATATCCTCTAATGTCGCTGGGTATTTCGTCCCAGCTAGACGTTTTGTCCACATCAGGTCGTACATATATTTGAAGCTGGGACACGTCCAAGTTGGACACTACGGCTGGTAACCAATTGGGAGTTGGGATCTTCTCGAAGAGTTCTAACCCCTTTATCCTTAACTTAGTCATCCACTCTGGCTCTCCCTTGGCCTTGGATATGGCCTCTATGGTACTCCTGGTGAGCCCGGACCTGACCATTCTACTGTGGAACTCTTCCTGGGATATGTTGTTGTACTTTGCCTCCACTGAGGCGTCAAGAATTTCCTTGAGATCAAGGCTGATTTTATCTGCACTCATTGAGCTTACCTCTACTTTAACAGTGTTAATGTAGCATTTAAGCTTTAGTTAGCACTGACACTGATCATCAGTTGAAGCTCAAACGTTTAAAAACTTTTACAGAGATTGTAACTAATATCCTTTTGTTTAAGGTATCCTTATAGAGATAAGCTTAGATGTTCTCCAACCCGTTGTGTTTTTATTTCATGTTCCAGTTTACGTGAATATGGTAGAGTTAGGGATACTTTTGGCGGCGTTCGGTATAACATTACTTGAGCTCTCAGAGGCCGGAGCTGTTGCCATGATATACTACGGTGTGTACAAAGGCCTCAAGCCTTTAGCGTACGCGATTGCGGGAGTCCTGACCGTCATGGTTCCAACTTTCTTAGTGGGGGGCTACATTGCAGAACTTCCCATTACCTACGTTCTTTTAGTTGCAGTCGTAATATTATTCTACTTTGGATACAAACTTTTACGAAGTGCCAGAAGGGGGTTTAGGAAGATGAGAAAGAATGGAGGAGGAGAAGAGGAAAAGGAAGGTTTAGCAGTGGTCTATACGGTGAGCGTAACCGAATCCTTTGAGGCAGCCTTGGTATTGGTAGCTCTTATACCGCAGAGTTACTCCTCCACTTTACTTGGAGCTAGCATAGCATCGGCGGCGGTGGTGGCGTTGACTGCCGCACTGAAGGCCCAAATCATGAAGATAAGGCTACCTCATCTTAAACTGGTCCTCTCCTCCCTTCTGTTTGGGCTGGGAACTCTTTGGATAATGGAGGTGTTGGTCCCTGTCTCAGACATAATACTGATACCACTGTTCCTAATCTATCTGTTGATCAACTTCTTCATAGCTGTAAAACTATAATTAACATTAAATTACTACTAACTATAATTTGATAGAAACGTGGACGAGACACTTAGAAAACTATTTAAGGAGGTGGGATGTGTCCCAATTATGTATGCCATAACACGAGTGGGAGATTTTGCCCTTTCTGCTGTCGTTTTCTTCTCACTTTCATCTCAGTCCCCCTCGTGTAACTCGTCGTCGCAGTAACCTTCGAGGTAGATTTGTATGCTAGCTAGGCATGACAGCGAGCACTATGAAGTCCATAGAGTGCTAGTGACTGATCCAGTGGATCAGTTTCTACTTGATACACTGGAGAAGGCTGGCTTAAGCGTAGACTACAATCCCACGATTGGAAGAGAGGGACTACTGAAAGTGGTGAGTAATTACGATGCCCTGGTGGTGAGGAGCAGAACTAGGGTAGATGCGGACTTACTTTCTGAGGCAAGGAGGTTGAAGGTAGTAGCAAGGGCAGGAATAGGATTAGATACCATAGACGTAGAGGAAGCAACTAAAAGGAGGATCAAGGTGGTTTATGCTCCTGGCGCATCGACAGACTCAGTGGTAGAACTGACCATAGGATTAATGATAAGTGCGGCAAGGAGATTAGAGGACGCATTCCAGAGGACCAAGGCTGGACACTTCGAGAAGAGCAGCGGAATAGAGCTTCATGGCAAAACCTTAGGAGTAGTAGGGTTCGGTAGAATAGGCTCAAAGGTAAGCCTAGTAGCCAAAACATTGGGCATGAAAGTACTTGCCTATGACGTTATCGATCTGAGCCATGTTGCGGCGACCGTAGGTGCTCAGGTAAAGAACCTTGAAGATTTGCTGAAACTATCTGACGTCATATCCTTGCACGTTGGACTGAAGAGGGGAGACCCACCCCTTTTGGGAAGTAAGGAATTTGAGATGATGAAGAGGGGAACAATACTAATTAACACGAGCAGGGCTCAGGCTGTGGATGGAATAGCACTCTTGGAGGCCATAAAGTCAGGCATTGTAGGCTTCTACGCCACTGACGTCTTCTGGAATGAGCCACCCAAGGAGTCTTGGGAGCTGGAGCTTCTAAGACATCCAAAAGTGAGTGTCACTCCGCATATAGGTGCTCAAACTGAGGAAGCCCAGAGGCGGATCGCCGAGATAACAGCCAAGGCGCTATTGATGGAGCTAGGGAGGGGTCAGTAGTTGATTTTGGTTCCAGGTCCAGTCAATGTACCCCGATCCGTGGCTCTAGCCGCATCCACTGTAGTTAATCATAGATCTGAAGAATTCAGGGAAGTGGTAAGGGAACTAGAGGGTCTAATGATGAAGTTCTTTAGCGCAGATCATGTGGCCCTACTCTCCGGATCTGGGACTTTGGGGGTAGAGGCAATGGTGTACTCGGAACTGAAAAAAGGAGACAAGGTAATCACCTTCCCTTACGGAGAGTTTGGGAGGAGACTGGCCGACTCCCTAAAGAGGAGGGGATGTAGAGTGGTAACTATAGATCTACCTTTCGGCAAAAGACCTACGGTGGATGTTGTGGAGGCCGCATTGGACAGGGAGAAGGACGCTGAGGCAGTTGCCCTAGTACATAACGAGACTAGCTCTGGAGTTGCTATCCGTGACTTAGGGGATGTATCAAAGACGATTAAGGGGAGGGGAATGAAGGTTCTCGTTGACTCAGTGTCAGGCTTTGGAGGACATGAATTAAGGGTCAAGGAATGGGGAATAGACGCAGTAGCCTCTTGCAGCCAAAAGTCGTTGGCTTCAGTCCCTGGACTGGCGTTTGTGGCTCTATCGGAAAGGAGGGAAGTGGCAGAGGACGTTCCCAACTACCTGGATATTTCCAACTATATGAAATTCCAAGATAAGGGCGAGACCCCATTCACGGCCGCCGTGGGGGCCTTCTATGCCACTCTTAAGGCTGCACAGCTTCTGGCTAGGGAGGGACTCGAGAACAGATGGAGGAGGCATGAGGTTTGTGCTAGAATGCTTAGGGGGGGGCTTGGGGAGATGGGACTCCTTCCAATAGGTTCACATGAGGACTTCTCAAATACGGTTGTCGCCAGTTACACTAAGATACCGGCCTCTAAGCTAACCAATGCTCTAATGAAGAGGGGAATAGAGATTGCTAAGGGAATAGGGGAGTACGCTGACAAGGTAGTAAGGGTGGGCGTGATGGGCGTAGTAGACTGGAGGGCCCTCAGTGGATTAACCAGAGAATTAGGAGAGATTTTGAACATGGAAGTTAAGGGAGATTTCAAGGACTGCGTCCTTCCTCCATTCTTAGAGGAGGAGGTTAATTGGTAGAATTTTTCTGAGGGTTCTAAGTTAACTTACAAATAAAGGGGTTAAGGGGGCGGAAAGCCTCGCCAGCGGGGATGGATAGC
>JAFMDM010000058.1 GCA_017857195.1 Methanobacteriota archaeon | reverse complement strand
TTCCTTTCAGCAGGTGGAACTCCGTTCACTTCTCTCCCATCAATCATTACGCTTCCTGAGTCGGGCTCCACGAGGCCTGAGACTATTCGGAGGAGGGTGGTTTTCCCGCACCCTGACGGACCCAATAATACGAACAACTCCCTATCTGATATTTCGAGAGTTACATCGTCAAGGGCCTTTATGTTTCTATAATACTTGACCACATGGATAACACTGACCGTCAAGTGATCACCTCTTTATTCCAGTGAGGGCTATTCCCTGAGTAAAGTATCTCTCGAAGATCGCGTAAATGATCAGCGTAGGAACCATTGCCATGACCTCGGCGGCAGTCATTTGGTTCCAGTATATCTGTGTACCTTTGGCCCCTTTGAAGAAGTTTATGGCCAAAGGAACGGTGAACATGTGTAGAGACTGCGGTACCAGCAAAGGCCAAAGGAATGAATTCCACACACCTATGAAGGAGAAGATCGCTGTTGCAGCCATGGCGGGTTTGGCGAGCGGAATGACTATCCTGTAGAAAATTTGGAAGGTGGAAAGACCATCTATTTTAGCTGCCTCCTCCAATTCCTCTGGTATTGTAGTAAAATATTGTCTCATAAGAAATACTCTGAGGGCCGAAGTCAGTGATGGAAATATTACGCCTTGATACGTGTTAACCCAGCCGATGTTGACCATGAGGACGTATTCAGCTATCATAACCACTGGAAATGGAAGCATGAGGGTAGAGAGTATTGTGTAGAAAAGGAGGTTCCTCCCTGGAAACCTCAGCCTCGCAAATGCATAGCCTGCCATGGAACCTAGGATTACGTTATATCCTTTAGTCTTCGCTTCACAAAGGTTCGCCTCGTGGGAGATAGCGAGGTCTCTTTGCTTAGGATTAAGGATAAGAGTAAGGGTCGATGGAGTGTTTGTGAAAACTGGAGAGAAGGTAAGTATAGAAGGAATCCCGGCTAAGGTTAACTTCTCCCATGATGTGGTTAATTTTCAACTGCTCAATGGGGAGAAAACCCATCTAGTGGGGGGCGATAATGCTTTAGTGGAGGATGTGAGTGCCGAAAGAATTACCATAACGTTGGATTGAGAATGGATGTCTTCATAGTGTCGTCTCTTGTTAGGATAAATTATCTCTCTTAAGAACTATGCGACTGCCACGAATTAATGAGGATTGTGGCGACTTAACATCTCTCGAAGATAGGCATCCGTTAATTTATCTAATCCGTACCGACACCATGGATATCTTCATGGACATGAACAAGTTACACCTATCGTTTAGATTTTTTGAAAAAGTATAAATAAATTATAGATAGACTTTGATCCGCAAGCGTCCTTCTATTCATTCATTGTAACCTACTTTAGCCGGCAGTTAAGAAGATTTTTTTTGCCTTGTAAACTGCAACTTTCCATTGAAAGGCTAATATTATTGAACTCATAATATATAATGATGTTGTATGAGTAAGGAACTTAAGAAAGATGTTTTAGGCATGTGGGGATTGGCCTTTCTTACTGTTGCCGCCCTCTACCCTATGGCCATGGGAGTATCCAACGCAGCTGCCGCCGTAACCTATGGAGGGCTCGCAGCTCCTCTCATCCTCGTCATAGGGGCGCTCCTTATTCTTTTCATGAGCATTCCTGTGCTTGAATATGCTAGGTTAACTCAATTTGCAGGTGGGTACTACGGGCTTTGTGAGCTGGGATTCGGAAAGGGTGTTGGAAAATACGTTGCACTTGTGAATCTGCTTTATTTTATTTTCTTTGACGTTCTAACTGCCTCAGCCTTTGCATTCATAATTTATACATCCCTCTTCTATCTTGCGGGTTATACATTACCATCATGGGCTTTCGTTCTTCTGTCGTTGGGTGTATTGGTGGCACTCTACGGAATCAATACTTTCAATCTATCAGTCTCCGCCAAACTGGTGATCCTTTCAGGCATACTTCAACTGATCGTAATGATAGTGTTTGGAGCCATTGTGATAGCGAGGACGCCTTATAATACATTAAGGGCATTCGATCCCTCTGAGGCACCAGGTGGACTAGGAGGGGTGATGTTGGGAACAATTTTGGCAGGATTCCTTTTCTATACAGGATACGGTGTTCCTCTTTTCTTTGCAGAGGAGAGTAAGGCCGCTTTTAAGAGTGTATGGAGAAGTATCGCGTTGGGCGTAATAGTTCCAACCTTGGTAGGAATATTTGCCGTGTACTCTGAGGTGGTAGCTATGAATCCTGCCAACGTGGGAAGTCTCGCCAATGATTGGAATCCAGCTGTTGTAGCATATCTTCCATATTTGGGTCTTGGGGGCGCCATATTATATGTAGCTGTGGCACTCCTGGGGCAGGCCTTCGGCGCCTTCGTACCAGGGATGGGCTCCGCCAGACTCATCTATTCCATGGCCCGTGACAAATTCATAGATTCTGAATGGCTTAGAAAGGTCCATCCCAAATATGGGACCCCTGCTAACGCCGGATTGCTTAATCTCGTGGTCGGAGCGCTGGCAACCCTCCTAGTGGAGGGGTTAATGTTTTCATTATACGGGTATCACCAAGGTGTATTTAACTCGGTTTTCCTAGCGGGGAGTATGGTTGTAGCTTACTGGTTTCTCCACCACATGATCCCTGACGTTAGTCTAGCGTTCTTATACAGAAGATTCGGTGTTAAGATCCTTGCCTTAAGAAACTTTCTTATCTCCGTAGTGGCTCCTGGCGCGGGACTCGCCTTATTCATCTATTCGTTCTATGAGGGTTATTCGAGCCTTTCTGAACCTTACCTAGGCGGATTCATCTTTTTCGCAGCATCTGCTGTGGTTGGAGCTATCTATGTGTGGAATAGGGCAAGGCGAGGAAAGCTAGGGGAGTCCATGGTTTTAAGCAAAATCAACGATGAACTATTGAAAAAGCTCAGACAGGAATTGCCTCAGAGGGAGACTAGATAATGCAAGTTTTCATTTTTAAATTTCTTCAACCCACTATTTCCCTGTACTGCCAACACACCAATTCCCACCACCCTGGCCCTGGCGGATTCGCCTATGTGTTTGAGGGCAGATATTGTTTTTCCCGTTGACATTACGTCGTCAACGATCAGAACCCTCTCTCCCCTCCTTAATGCTCCCTTGGGTATGGCCACAAATGAGGAGTATTTGCCCAAGGCTCTCCCAACCCTTCCAGCGTAACTTCCTTCAACGTAAGAATTCCTGAGGCCGTACACCAGACTAACATCCACTATTGACGCCATTATTGAGCCGATCACCGTCCCTCCTCCTTCCACTGTGAGAATTTTCTCGAACTGAAGATCCTTAACCTTTGCCAGAAGTTCCAAGGAAGCCCAGAGAATGAGACTGACGTCCTTGGAGGTTACGTTAAGGACCTCAGGGTAAGTTAAGGGTCCGCTGGAGAGAGCTTCCTTCAATAACGATTCCATAGAACATATTTCACTCAGCTCAGCCATCAGCTTCTGCGCCCTCTTTGTACTGGGGAGGAAGACGCCGTTTACGTACTTACTGGCGGTAGTACTTGAGATCCCTATTGACTCCGAGATCCCCTTTTGAGTGAGTTTCCATGAACAGGCTGAGAGCATGGATAAGAACTTGAGCCTAATATAGAGATCCCGGTTGAGCTCCACATTGTCTCCCTATCCAGAGTCCAACTGCTTTCTTATTGACGAACTAAGTTCTTTCACCTTTCCTCTCCACGACCAAAGATTCCTACCCAAGGCGAAGCCCTTGACACCCTCAGCTAACCCATTCCTAACATATTCCAGCACCTCCTCAGGGGAACCGAATCTTGGACCTCCAGCTGCCACAAATGGGATATCTATCTTCTCCAGTTGAGTTCTCATCCCTCGGTATTGGAAGCTCTTTATCACATCTGGGCCCAACTCCCATCCCATTCTAATCGCATGGGATACCGCTTCAGGGTCCTTATTCTCCCCGTGAGGATAGATGTGAAGTATCAGGGGAATATCAAACCTTTCTGTGTCCCTTAGAATAGTTCTGAGATCCTTAAGTTGCTTAGCCTCCTGCTCACCCCCTATGTACATTTCGAAGGACACGGCGACGGAGTCATATGAAATTGCTTCCTCCACGTCCCCAAATTGTACCAGCTCAAAGGGGTTGGGAGATAAGGAACTGATGCCGTTCAGTTTGTAAATTACCTCAACCCCAGACAAACTGGATTCCAACGACTTAATGAGCCCTCTATTCATAATGACCGCATCCACGTTATGATTTACGTCCTTCAAGATAGACTCAGGATCTTCGATCTCCTTTACGTTTCCCAGAGGAATTCCGTGATCCATCGCAAGGATGAGAACCTTCTCTCTCTTGAATAATCTACTCAAACGTCTCCTTTTTCCTAAACTTGCATTTTTACCTAGGCTCACGCTGGTAGAAGTGATTAAAGAATTAAAAGAGTAACCCTGCTAAATACAAGGTATAAAGGCTTATATAATGCACTTTACAGTTCAAATTAATGATAGGAGCCATCTATAGAGGACCCATGAAGATCAGTGTAGAAAACGTCGAGATCCCGTCGATTCAGGAAGGTGAGCTATTATTGAGGGTGAAAGCTGTGGGTGTTTGTCCAACTGATGTTAAGGTCTATAGGAGGGGATCCAGTTCTGTACAAGCCCCGCGGATTTTGGGTCACGAGGTAGTGGGGGAGGTGGCGGAGAGTAGAACCCCCTCAGTGAGTGTGGGAGAGAGAGTTAACGTGGCTGCTGACTCCCCTTGTCTAGAATGTTCAAATTGTCGGAGAGGATTGGAAAACATTTGTACTTCCATGCAGAGCCTCGGCGTCAATATAGATGGGGGCTACGCGCAATTCATGAGGGTACCGAGGGAATTTGTAGATAAGGGATTGGTTCTGCCACTTCCAGACGGGGTGTCTTGGGAGTCAGGTGCCTTGGTGGAACCGGTGGCAGTGAGTCTCCACGCCCTTTCCCTGGGTCGCCCGCGGGAAAGAGATCTGACTGTGGTGATAGGGGACGGTCCCAACGCACTTATACATACTCAATTACTCAAGAATATTTTCCATGTGAGAAGGGTTATAGTGGTAGGTCTAATGGAGCATAGATTGAAGCAGGCGTCTATTTTGGGGGCTGACGAGACTTTGAAGGTCCAGGATCTAGGGAAAGAGATCGGAAAGCTGAAGGAGGAAGGTATAGATCTGCTTGATTTGACTATCGCCAATGAGCCGAGTGTTCGTGAGGCCATGGACCTATTGACCGCGGGAACTAAATTAGTAATATTTGGAGGAAGTCAAACGGATTTGCCCTTGCGGATTGACACAAATTCCGTTCATTATAAACAATTAACCATCACAGGTTCCACAGGAACAACTGTAGATGAGTATAGGAAGGCCCACCAGTTAGTTGTTGCTGGTCAAATAAATCTAGATAAGATAATATCACATACCTTTTCTTTGTATGAGATAAGAAAGGCTCTGGAGTTTACCGAATCTCAGCAGGGACTCAAATCGGTAGTGATTCCATGATCGTTGGAATGGACGTAGGTACCTCAGGAATCAAGCTCACTAAATACCACTCAAACACCAAGAGTCTAGTTGAGGAAAGAGTTGACTATCCCAGGAAGATCCAGGGCGATTTTATTGAAGCCGATATGATTTTATCAAAGGTTAGCGAGACGGCCCTAAAAATTTTAGAAGACCCTGAGGTTGAGGGGATGGCCCTCTCCACAATGGCTCCAGTACAGGTTCTCCTAGATGAGAGAGGAGATCCCCTAATGGCCTTCCACTACAGTTCCACCATTGGGATGAAGGAATGGAAGTACGATCTCAACGAGGTCAGACGAGAGACTTTGAATCCTCCCAGTGCTCAAATGCTCCCTCACCGTATGAAATGGCTAATGGAGAAGAGGCCGGAAATATTGGAGAAAGCAAGGAAAGTGGTAGACCTCAACGGTTACCTCTTTGGTAAATTAAGTGGTATGGGGGTGGATGAATTAGTTGAGGACGAAATAACAGCGTTTGAATGGGGATCATTTAAGTGGCCGTCAATGAAACCTAGGGGTGAGATAGTCGATCTAGGAATAGAGTCTTTACTTCCGAAGTTGGTGAAGCCAAATTACTTCACGGAAGTGAAGGGAAAGATATTTGCCATAGGTACCGTGGATTCCGTTATGGCAGCACTAGGATCGGTTGGTCTTAGTAGAACATCGGCCTTCGCCTCCATGGGATCTACCCTATGCCTAGGAATGCCCTCAGCTGAACCTTCTACGTCTGAAGTATTGTATAACGATCTCTACTTCGATAATAGTTTTCTGGTGAATGGATGCAGTTCTCAGTTTTCTGATATATTATCCAAGATGGAAGAACTCTTGGGCCCTATATCTAAGGTCGAGTGGGACTTGTGGCCTGGCCTACCCATTCTGTTGCCCTTCTTCAAGGGAGAGAGGAGTCCCGTCATGGATCCTAACGCCATGGGAATCCTCTTCGGAGTAAGGTGGGACACCACCAGGGAGGACTTACTAAGAGCCGCCATGCATTCAATGGTTTATCTGGAGGCATGGATGCTCGATGAATTAGGTTCTCGTCCCAACGAAGTGAGAGTAGGCGGTGGGGCGGCGACTTTGAAACTATTGAGGTTAGCTTCCTCCGTAAGTGGCGTGTCTCATGTACGTCTCAAATATAATCCAAGCTCAGTGGGTGGAATTATAGTGGCGGCCAACATAATTGGTGAGGGAGATGTTTTGAAGGAAGTATCGCAATTGTCGAAAGAGGAAAGAGTAGTTCCAGAGCAATCTCTAGATTCGCACAAATTTTATTTAAAACTTTTCAAGAAGATTTATCAGAGCAATAAGGATCTTTTCATGGAAGTCAGCACTTGACCTTCCTTTCATAATCTATTCCTTACTCACATAAGTTCTTAGGGCCGAACCGTCGGAGAGGAGAAGGTCCAAGGCATAAATATCCTTGGGAAGCTCCGTCACAGGACCTAAGTTCACCTCTATTTGATTTACTCCCGGCGTAATTGTGGGTGGATTTATGGAAATTGCCTGTTTAGCGCCCTGTTGTGTGATCAGTTGAGCATAGGTGATGTATAGCCCTACGGATGAGTAAATCGAAACCCTAGCGATCCCATCTGGCGAGAGGGTTCCTTGACCTTGTTGGTAGATCACCTTTCCCATAGGAGTAGGTGGAATGATTCCTGAGGGGGGATAGCTCTTCAGTCTGTTAATTATGTTTTCCACACCGAAGTAGAGGAGAAATCCTGCCGCCACGTTCAGAATGGGTATTATTGTAAGGATCGAGCCGACCTCAACTAACCCCTCATTATAAGCTGAGCCCAACTTGAAGAGGCCCACGAGGACGAGAACCGCACCTACCAGAGCCAGTATTCCACCAGCAAGCAGCACTAGGATTGTCGGAAGTAGGACTATAATCAGTGTTAAACCTGATTGAGTTGTTGGAGAGATTGGTTGCGTCGTGGAGCCGAGTTGAATTGTTTGATTATTGGGAAGGTTAACTATTGTAACGCCTGGGGTCGTAATGGCAGAACTATGTACCGAGCTTATTAAGGTAACCAATAGGATTGGAAGGGTAATCAATAGCAGGACTATCCCAGCAATTAGCAACGTGGTGCCCGTCCTACCTATTCCCACGTCTTTTCCCGCCCTTTTGATCTCTGTAAAGCCTTTTCTTAAATAATAAAGATAGAATATCTGTAGAATAAAGGCAATTGGAAGTATTACTATCAAAGGTGTTAGTTGGACTATTCCAGGGCTCAGAAATAGAGTGAAGCGAAAGAGGAGGAAAACTATGGAAACGACAGCGTTCACTATTAGGAGGAGGAATGCGGTTTTGAGGTATGATAATCCAACTAGATCCTGTTTGTATGACACAACTACACGTTCAGGAACCTAATTATAACCCTTTTTTACAACAGGATGGAGTTGAAGAGGCTAGGGAAGTGTATGAATTGAGCGAGTCTGTGATAGTGTCGTCATTGGGCTATAAATCACGGGGTTGAAGAGCTCACGAGAGTGTTGTTTGTATTTTGAAAGTCGCTTATTGAGAGGGAGAGAGGTAGCTTTTCCACACTATGGGGTCTATCACACTCCTATTGATATCAGGGACGCCTCTATTATTCCTCCCAACACCAACGCTATGGCCACCAATCCAACTATTTGAACGGCAAACCTCGCCTCCTTCCACCCCTCACCCTTCAATATCGCGTAAGTTAAGGCTATACTCTCAGTCATCATTGCTGCGTAGGAGAAGAACTCCAACCAAAAGAACGGCAGAGGGGTTTCGGCCGCAAGAAGGAAGCTTCCGCTTATTCCCCGAAAAGCCCCAATTGCAGATATGGCGAACCCTGTGTTGTAAAGGATGCCCATTCCTATCAATGGACCCACGAATGGTATGAGCATGAAGAGAGATAGGAAGAAGTTATGTCCAGCTATGCTTGTGGCCAAACTCACCACTCCTCCAGAACTACTCACGGTCTGATTCACCTGAGATTCAACCAGTTGGCCGTAGGAGGGACTAACTGGTATGGTGGAGCCTATGAAGGTGATCAGTAAGGCTATCCCCAACACCACGAAGTATATTGTGACCCTCGTCCTCAGATCCATGATTACCACTAATGCAGACAAAGTAAAAAACTTCCTCATAACTTAGGAGACTACTTAATGAGGCAGGTTACTCTCTTCCCGTCAGCTCCTATCCTGACCTGGGCTCCCACCCTTGGTTCCCCAGAGAGCCAACACATTAGGTCCACTTCCTTGGTCCTCACCAAGGCTATGGTATAATCCTCGTATCCCTCGAACCCCTGGGGTTTAGCCTTCACTATCGAATATGTGAGTAACTCCCCCTCCTCCGACACCTTGAACCAGGTGGTGGAGGCCCCACATTTACTACAGTGAAGTTGGGGAGGAAAATATTTCTCTCCGCATTTGGTACACGAAGTTCCCCACACCTGGCCTTCCTTCAGGGACTCCCAGAACTTCTCATAGCCCTTTATGGGGACCTTGTAGTTTAAGTTGAGAGGTATGCCCTCCATTTTATCATCTCCTGAACACGGATACGTAAGCGTAATGTCCGGTTCCTCCCACGTTGTGGGTGAGCGCGACGTAGTTCCTGAATTGCTGTTGCACTATCCCAGCCTCCTCCCTCAACTGCTTCACCACCTCGTAGACCATGGCCAATCCCGTCGCTCCAAGGGGATGGCCCTTGGCCTTCAGACCCCCGAAGAGGTTGACGGCCGTTTTGGCGCCCCTCTCAGTCTGTCCCTCCCTCAACAGGGTGCCACCCTTACCCCTCTCTACCAACCCCAAGTCCTCATAGGCCATTATTTCAGCTATGGTAAAGCAGTCGTGAACGGTGGCGTACTCCAGGTCGTGAGGGGTCACTCCAGACTTCCTATATGCCTCAGCCGCTGCCTCCCTGGCAGCCCTCAAGCTAGTCCACTCTCCCCTCCTTGAAATTGATGAGGTATCGCTGCTGTACCCTATCCCCTGCACCCACACAGGCTCCACCTTAAGTTTTCTGGCCACTTCCTCAGACACCACCACTGCAGCAGAGGCTCCGTCAGATATTGGCGAGGAGTCCAGGAGCTTTATGGG
>JAFMDM010000057.1 GCA_017857195.1 Methanobacteriota archaeon | reverse complement strand
ACTTAAGCACGTCCTCAACCGTCACCCTGTTCCTTAGGTGCGCCTTCTCGTTCATTGAGGCGTACTTGTGAGCCTTCACTGCGGCCAGGGCCATGTCTTCCTCCTTTGTTCCGTACTCTGCCATATGTCTGGTGGCGTATAACGCATAGTACGTGGGGAAAGTGGTGCCAAACATCTGGAACTCCCATGTGTAGTTTCCACCCCTTCCTCCCACGGCCAAGGATGAGGCTGTGTCCACCTCTGTCATTTTATCGAAACCTACCGCCAGGACTACGTCGGCTGTGCCTGCTTTCACTGCGTTGTAGGCGGAGAACAGTGCTGCGGAACCTGTGGCGCACGCGGCCTCCACGCGCATCGGTGTCTTCCCAACAAGCCCGGAGTACTCCGCCACCGGAGGAGCGGGATAAAGCTCCACACCCCTATAGGCAGTGCTCCCCACGACCGCAAGCTTTACGTCAGACTGAGTTATTCCGGCGTCAATCATGGCCTCTGAGATCGCCTCCCATGCAAGCTCCCTAACGGACGCATCGTCTCTCTTTCCGAACTTGGATGTTCCTACGCCTACCACGGCCACTCTGGTCATGTGTTATGATTTCACCTGCCACTTAAAAGTCCTGAGGGGCAGGATCAAGATCGGTAATATTCCTCTGAAACAAATCATTATATGGCCCTAGATCCAAAGGTTAAACCTCTCCTGGAGAGACTTTCAAAGGTAGTTGCTCCAAGGGAGGACCCCTCGGAGTTCAGGAGGGTTAGAAACCAATTATTCGTCTCCCTTTACCCCAGAAGGGAAGCTGGGAACGTTGAGGATACCAGCTTTCAAGGAAGGAACGGCGAGGTGAAGATGAGGATATATAAGGGTGGGAGAGGTATCGCCCTCTACTTCCACGGCGGAGGCTTCGTCTATGGCAACTTAGACACCCATGATAACATATGTAGGCTCATCTCTTCCCTTTCAGGAGTTACCTTAGTCGCGGTGGACTATAGGTTGGCTCCAGAGCATAAGTTCCCCGCCCCAGTAATTGACGCGGAGGATGCGCTGGATTGGGTCATATCCAGTGAGGCGAAACTGGACAACTCCAAAATAGGTTTGATAGGGGACAGCGCTGGAGGTAATCTGGCGGCAGTACTTTCCCAGGAACGTAGGGACAAGGTCAAGTTTCAGGCATTAATATATCCGGTCACAGACTTTAAGGACGATTCGGGATCAATGAGGGAATTCGCCTCAGGCTACTTCCTTACCGCCGACACGATGAAGTGGTATAACGCCCAATACCTTAGAGAGGGAGATGAAGAAGATCCCAGAGCATCTCCAATTAGGGGAAAGCTAAATGGACTCCCAAGGGCCCTCGTGGTCACGGCAGAGTACGATCCCTTAAGGGATCAGGGAGAGAAGTACGCTCAAGCGTTGAAGGAAGCGGGAAATGAGGCGGTCTCCGTTAGGTACGGTGGCATGATCCACGGATTCGTGAGCTTCTATCCCTTCCTTGATCCTGGAATGGAGGCCATTGTTCATGTTGCTGGATCCTTGAGAAGATGGTTGGGTGAATAATACCCTATTCTTCCACTCTAATATCAGGTTTGCTTAATCTACGTATGGCAGTTATTCTTGGATCCCCTAACCCATCAATCACATCTCCTTCATCAGGGACTGCTTAACGCCTCCTCATGATGGGTCGTTCCACTTCCTCTAATTTTGGAGTCCCTTCCCTTAAGCATTGTGTAATACAGCACCCCACCCAACACCTGCAACGCACCACCCAGAAGGAGAGGTAGCCCTATACTGTCCTCCAAAAGGTACCCACCCAATCCAGAGCTCATTTGGGAGAGTCTAGTCGCCACTCCCTGAAGGCTGGAGGCCGCACCGAAGTCCTCAGATGAGACTCCTCTAACGTTCACAGCCGTACGATTGGGCATTCCTATTCCAGCGTTGAATCCCCTCACCGCATATAGTGAAGCCGACACGATGAAGAATGGAGAAAACGCCATGGACACCAGGAACAAACCGTTCAGCAACCTAGTCAAGGATGCGGCAAGGAGGACGTTTACCTTCAATCTAGAGGCCACTAACGAACCTATTGCTGTTGAGGCATTGGCAACTGTGAACGCCGCCCCTATTTGTAGTGAGGACACATGATATGCCAGGTGATACCAGAGGGGCAGAAGAGGGATCGCTAAGCCGAGTCCCACCCCTGTTATGGAATTAGTGACGATCACCCTTGATATATATCTAAAACTGGCTCCAGTCATTATCTTACTCCTCTTCTTTGGTCTCTTTACCTCCCTTACTCTCAGCAAAGTTAGCCCAGAGCCCAACACCAATGCCCCTGCCGTAATATATAGGATCCTGTAGTCCTCAACAGGTGAAAAGGGAAGGAGGTCATGTATGGAAAGTAGAATAGAGCCCCCGACCCCTGAGAAGGCTGAGGCAGATGTGAGGAGTCCCATCTTTCTCACCCTCTCCTTCTCGTCGGTCCAATTGGACGCCACGAGAGCCGTTAAACCTGGGGAGAAAGCTCCCCTAGCTCCCCCTGCCGTCCCCCCAAGACCACTTATGATGAGGGCCGGTACTATGAGGTCTATATTCCTTGCAAGACCAAGAACCAGTATTCCCACCCCCGATATGAACTCTCCTGCGATGAGAGTCTTTCTGTACCCAACTCTATCTCCCAGGAGCCCCATTCCGAAGGAATATCCAGCCACATAAGCCGTTATACCGAGGAAGATCAGACCTATGGTGGGGGGACTTAGGCCAAGAAGGGAGAGGTAAAGTGATGAGGACAGGGTCACAAATATTATGCCAACACTTCGTAGCACCCTGGACGTCAGAAGCCAATGAAATCCCATGTCCATAGAGCCTTACTAAGGTAAAGGGAAATAAAAGGTCTGTTTAGGAGGTTTGGAACCTTCGGATGATGTTGGATTCTATGAACCGGATTAGACTGTTGATTCTTCTGCATTTCAGGGGCCCGAAGCCCTAGGTTCTTACGGAAATTCCATGTCTTAGGAGGAACGGGAAAAACACAAAACGAGGTGCTAATGAAATTTCCAAAATTTTATTTTAACGATCCATTTCTTCATCTTTTCATCTCCCTCAACAACGAAATCAATTGCGCGTGAACGAAGGCCTGTGGGAAGTTTCCAGTGAACTCCCTCTTCTCCACGTTAAGGTGTTCCCCCACCAATCCCAACTCCCCTGAGATGGAGTTCAGCTCCTTCACCAGACTTTCAGCCTCATCCATCCTCCCCAGTCTCACGTAGATCCTGGCCAGCCAGAGCGATGTTAACAGGAACGGATGCTTGGCCTCCCCCATGAAGTCCTCGGCGTACCTCTTCACAAATGGACCCAACCTCAGCTCCTCCAACTTCCTTAAAGTCGCCAGAAACGTGGGGTCCTTGACCTCCATGAATCCGTAGAGGGGCAGGGAAAGGAGGGCCGCGTCCGAGTCCTTGGTACCGGGATATCTGACCATGTATCCGTTCACCAGGCAGTTCTCCATTATCCACGAACCAAGTTCCTCCCTAACTCTCCTCCACCTGTCCTCCTCACCTATTAGGTGGGCCATTTCACCTACTCCCTTTAACGCGATGAACATCATCCCCTTGGAGTGAGTGTAGTGCTTAGGCGTACCCCTCTCCTCCCATATACCAGCGTCCCTCAAGTTCCAATGTGTGGAGACCCAATCCGCCAAGTACCTCAACTTGGGCCACTCCTCTCTTAGGAAGTCCAAGTCATTTGAGGACTCCACGTACTTCTTAATGGCTGCCACGAGAAATCCCTCTACGTCCAGCTGTACCTGTTCGGAGGCGGCATTTCCTATCCTCACTGGACTTGAGTTCCTGTATCCAGGAAGCCAAAGCAGTTCCCTTTCGGGAGGAGGATCGCTCCCATCCACCGTGTATAACGGATGAAGGAAGGGTTTAGAGGAAACGTTCATGAGACTCATTAGAAACGTGAGCACCCTTCTGGCGGAGAAGTTGTCTCCCGCGTCCACAAGTCCCTCCACCACCACTGAGGAATCCCTTATCCAGACGAACCTGTAGTCCCAGTTCCTCGTTCCCCCATCCACCTCGGGAAGGGAGGTTGTGGGTGCTGCCACCACTCCCCCAGTGGGAGAGAACATGAGTCCCCTGAGCACGAAATAAGACGTCCTTATTTCCTCTATAACGGAGGCGGTCTCCCTCCTCCAATAATCGTAGGTGTACTCGAATGCGTTCTTTGGGTCGAAATCCAGTCTGGATTTTGATAATATGCTATGCTTAGGATTCCTTGAGTAGTTCACATATATCCATCTTCTTCCTTGTAGTTTCCAGGTAAATTGGTCGACTTTCTCACCCTCCACCACGACGGTTAGGCAGTCCCTTCCCCTGGGATTCAGGAAGTTTGTGTTCACGCCGTCATCCTTTACTATCGGTCTTGTCATGCCATAGTAGAAGGTAGGCCTGATCTTCACTGTCAACTCCTCTGTGGAGTCCACCAACCTCAGGAAGGAATGTTCTCCGAGGGGTAATAGGTCCTTAACGATCACTTTGCTTCCGTTAACTAGCAGTTCTGTGACCAGAACGTTGGGTACCTCGTAGTACTGTTTGCTGGGAGTTGCCCCTGATATTGATAACTCGCCACCTTCATTTTCATCTAAAAGCTTGCTGAAGAGTGCCTGGGAATCAAATCTAGGAAGGGGAAGCCAATCCACAACGCCTTCCTTGGAAATCAGTGCTGCCGTGAGCCTGTTGCTCACGAATCCGTGTGGGTCCATGACTTGATATAGAGGTCCCAGTTAAAGACTCTCTGATAGTAGTTCCTCCTCTGATTATTTCAATTGACTTTCAGTTTCCATTGATAAAGGATTATTTCAATCGACCATAGTATCGTCAAGGATTAGGTAAATTAACAGGCCTGTTTATCGAGATCTATTAACTCTCCACAATTCGTATTAATTCATGCCAGTCACATGACGTCCTAATATAGAGTAATTTATCTTAACAAGTGACACTATAGACACACTCATACTGTCGACACTAAGCTATGAATTTTTCTTTTAGCCAACCAGAATTTCACTAGGGACGAGTATCAAACTCTTAAGGAGAACGCCCTAACTCTATGATTAATAGCTTAACAACGACACTGTCGCACGATCTAATCTCAACAAGAGGTGCTATCATTTTTCTCACTGACGCTAAGTCAGGACTAACTCTACTGTGCTTCCTCTTCAGGGACTTCGGGACACCTTAGGTGTTAACGACTGCTACTAAACATCGTTAACCTCCTTCAGAGCGCTCTCCCTCACGTCCTCCAGTTTTCAATCTAATCAGAAAAAGTTTCAGTTGATAGAAGCTTGATGTACCCTAAGATCCCCATAACTGCGGAACGAGATGAGGGTTTCCTAGGCGGTTTAGGTATTCGCCCTTACCGTTCTCATGAAATCTCAAGGTACTTTTCAATACATTTTGAGGGACAAGTTACCGTTCTGGAGGATTGGAATATAAAATGCTAACAGATGTCAGATCTCATGCGGCCGGAAATATGGGGTCACAGGGGCGCTAGGGGATTGGCGCCTGAGAACACTATCCCCTCATTCCAACTTGCACTCCAGTTAGGAGTGGACGGGGTGGAATTGGACGTTCATCTTAGCAAGGACGGAGAGTTGGTGGTAATGCATGATGATAGGGTAGACAGAACTACGAACGGAGAGGGGTTCATACGCGATCTTACTTGGGGTCAGCTAAGGGAATTGGACGCGGGATTCAAGTTTGGATCACAATGGAAGGGCGTTAAGGTCCCCCTGTTGAGGGAGGTCCTCTCATTGGGTATCAAATGCAAGGTGGAACTCAAGCACGGATCCTCCGTTTACCCAGGAATTGAGGAGAAGGTCCTTCAAGAGGTTTCAAAGTACTCCTCCCTAGATAGGGTGGAGTTCACCTCATTCGACTACGACGCCCTTTCCAGGCTAAAGGACCTGGAGCCCAAGGTTCAGGTGGGGATAATTGTTTTTGGTCGTCCAAGCTGGTTCTTGGAACATGCTAAGAAAGTGCGCGCCACCTCCATGCACTGCAACATCTCCCTCGTAACCAAGGAGGATGTAAACTTGGTCAATCTGTCTGGCTTCAGGATAGGATTATGGACAGTCAATGAACCATGGGAACTATCTAAGGCATGGGAGATGTGTCCAAACTCGATCACCACCGACTATCCAGATAGGGCTATTAAAAAGAGGGTTAATTGTTCACCTTGAAGTCGCGAACGCCTTGGCTGAAAGGGTTCTTCCTAAGGATATGGCTCTCTCCCAGCTATCGTGACGAATTAAGGCCAAGTATCCTGCCAAGAATAAGGCTATTGGAATCATCATGGTGGAGAAGGCTAGTGGAGCCGGATAGTGGGTGAATAGATACCCCTGTATGAGAGAGGTGAAGGAGCCCACCAAGTTAAGAAAACCGTTGTATACACCATATGTTATCGCCGATGTCCCCATTGGTGCTATGTCTATAGCATTAACTGCCCATGACCCTACGCTCAGGTTCATGACAGCCGCAGCCGCCGCAAGAAGACCCACGGTCGGAACCAAAAGTCTAGCCGTTCCAGTGAAGTAGCTCAGTCCCACAAACAATATCATTAGGGACATTGGCAGTAATGCACCTATTCTTCTCGCGTTCACTTTATCGAATTTCCTGAGTAGACCATCGTTAAATGGACCTGCCAGAGCATATCCAACTATGAGACCCAGATCTGCCACTGTGGAGTAGAGGCCGCTCTTGGTAACGCTGTGAGCGAAAGTGGCGAACATGAGAAGCGGAAGCCATGTAAGAAACGTTCCCAATACGAAGGCAAAGGTCAGGAAAGTTATCATTACTCCCCATCCCGCCTGCGTTCCGAATATCACCCTGGCAGCCATGGCCCACGCTTTCTTGGACGGCAATGGCTTCTCCTCGTTCACTTCACCTTTCCCCTCTTTAATGTAGTGGAGTTCATCCTTGCTTACCCTGGGGTGTTGGGAGGGGGTATCCCTGACAAAAAAGTACCATACTAGGGCCATGACCAAGCCCAGGGCACCGAAAAATATGAACGGACCTCTCCAACCGAAGAGCTCGTAAAGAACTGTTCCTATGAAGAGACCAATCACAGGACCCACCGCTTGTCCCGTACCCGCGAAGGCGAAGGACTTTGAGTAATCTTTCAGGCTTGCCCAGTTCTTAGCCGTTTTGGCATTTACAGTCCATACGGGTCCCTCACCCGCGCCCATAAATATCCTAACAACCACCATGGATAGGAAGTTGAACGTGAAAGCCGTAAGTACCGTGAAGGCTGACCAAACGGCGAACAAAACTCCCATGGATTTCCTTATGCCCAGCTTATCCACTATCCAACCTCCAGGGAAGTTCATGAGGGTGTAAGCTAGACCCCATATGAATAGTATGAGGGCTATGGTCTGCACAGCGTAGGGGGTGCTGGAATAGGCTTCAATGGACTTCGTCCAACCAAAGGAGTAAGCTATGACAGGGGCCACTAACGTGAATATTGTCCTATCCACGTAGTTGAAGGTGATGGCTGTGAACAGTAACCCAACTACTATCCATCTATAGTTTGATCTCGCAGCATAACATATAACTGCAACTTAATAAACGTTACTAGAATACCATTTTATAAATGAGGACGTATGCTCCACCGCCTTGAAGAAGTTGTCCAACTCTATGCTCTCGTTGGGAGCGTGGGCGTTTGAATTTGGATCTCCCACACCTATGGCGCTTGCCACTTCCTTTACGCCCAACAATTCCACGAAGAGTCCCATTGGTTGGGTTCCCGCTGAATTGGGAACCAGGACTGGGTTCTTTCCGTATACTTCCCTCGCCGATTCCTCCAGAGCCCTGACCAGCCTAGTGTCTGGTGAAGTCCTCATCGGCCTCTCCAGTCCCATCTCCGTCAGCGTGCCCTTAAATCCCACCCTGTTTAGGTGGGCCCTCAGAAGCTGTAAAACTTCCTTGGGGTCCTGATCTGGGACTAGCCTGAAGTCCATCTTCACAGAAGCCTTATGGGGTACTACCGTCTTGCTTCCCTTACCTATGTAACCTGAGACTATGCCATCGATTGTACAGGTCGGCTCGCCGAAGAGTGCTTCCCTTAATCTTTGGGGATCGTCGAATCTAAGTCTCTCCACCCTAAGGGAACCCATCAACTCCTCTGGCGAGACGTCGTAATCCTTTAGCATCTCCCTCTCCCGTTCATTGAGGGGCCTTACCTTGTCGTAAAACCCAGGTATTTTCACCTTACCGTCCTCAACCAAGGTGGATAGCACCCTGATCATCTCCCACGCCGGGTTGTAGACTATTGGCGCGTTAGAGGAGTGGAGGTCCCTCTCCCCTGTTGAAATGTCTAGCTGAACGTATAGGAGTCCCTTTACACCTAGAACTATTAGGGGCCTGCCCCTGTGATCCAGGGAACTGCCCTCCATCAGTACGCCGTTAGCCTTCAACTTCCCTGAGTTTGCCTCCACGAAACTTGACAGGTTAGGACTACCGATCTCCTCCTCCCCTTCGTAGAGGAACTTCAGATTCACCTTTCCCTCTCTGACTGCTTTCACTGAGCCAAATAGTCTTGCGACCAGGGTACCCTTGTTGTCTGAGGCTCCCCTGGCGTAGACCCTTCCTCCTCTCACCTCTGCTGAGAATGGGTCGGAGGTCCATTCCTCCAGAGGATCAACGGGTTGTACGTCGTAATGATTGTAGATGAGGAGGGTGGAACTTCCACCAACACTGTACTCCCCGTAAACGACGGGATGTCCGGCTGTCTCAACTATTGATGAGGACACACCTAAGGACTCCATGAGTTCCCTCAAGAGTTGTGAAGTTTCCCTTATTCCCTCTCCTGTGGCGGATATTGAAGGATGCTTCAAGAGTTCCAGGTAAGCCTTCAACTGCCTTTCCTTTTCCTCTCCTGTGAGTTCCATTGATGTGTTTTAGATCTTTTCCTTATAAACTGTCCAGCGTAAAGGGCTAATAATGTTGCATTCACAACAACATCTATCCACAGCGTGGCCGTGAGGATTGGTGCGAACGTGAACACCGTTATACCTACACCGTAGTTCATTGGGAGTGAGATGAAGTCCCCGAAACCTAAGACAGTTTGAAAGAGCGGTATGGATCCGTTCTGTGTGGTTCCGTTCCAGAAGGGAGAGTAATGGATAAGGACAATTGCCTCGCTGGAGTTTCCTGTGACCACTATCCTGTCGTTGTGGAGGGAGAAGTTGAGGGGATTCCCTGATGGACTAAACGCTATAGATGTGAAGTTTTGATTAAGGTATACATAGTATGGTGGGGCATAATACACCAACCTCAATCCAGGGTCGGTCATATTTTGCGTGGTAACGAGGTACTGTATCCCGTATTTAGACAACGAGACGGGGTTAGGTATGTAGGTAAATTCCACAGACGAAGGTATTATGTCACTCATTGCGAATTCTTGAGAAATTTTTGTATTAAGATCTCCATACCATCCACTGTAGTACACCCCAACATATCCATCAGTTCTCCCCTGCAGAAAGTGTGCTACGTCATATAGGGAGTGGGGGACCTCATATTGGCTCATGGGGAAGAACTCCACAGGTAACACCGAAGTTCCAATGGGGGCCAGGAGAAGCAGCCCCAACATGAAAGCTCTTAGGGGGAGATCACGGATGTAAGAGAGAGTTAACGCCAGGATTATCATGAGAATCTCTCCCACCTTAGCACTGAATTCGGTAAATAGGGCGAATATGGCCCCCAAGAGAGGAGGGTAAAACGGA
>JAFMDM010000056.1 GCA_017857195.1 Methanobacteriota archaeon | reverse complement strand
CAATAGACCTAGGGGACGGTAGAGTCTTGGTGGTAAAGACGGATCCAGTTTTCATAGTACCTCAGTTCGGCATGCGTAAGGCAGCGTGGTTTGCAGTGCACATCCTGGCCTCGGACGTGACCACCTCAGGAATTGCCCCGAGGTATGCCCTCCTGGACCTCAATCTCCCTCCCAACCTCAGCGACGGAGACTTTAGGGAGATGTGGATCGGTCTGCATGAGGCAATGAAGGACATAGGAGTCATGGTGGTTGGAGGTCACACGGGAAGGTATGAGGGTATCGACTATCCAATGTTGGGTGGATTCACCATGATGGGAATAGGGGACAGGGAGAAGCTCGGCCATCCAAACAAGGTGAGGGCTGGAGACTACGTGATCGTAACCAAGGGACCTGCAATTGAGGCTACCGGTTTACTTGTCAACCTCTATCCTTCCTTCTTCAAGGAGAAGTTGTCACCGGACGTGTTCAAGGAGGCTCAGGACATGTATTGGAAGATGTCCTGTTGGAGGGATGGACTAATTGTGAGTGAAGAGGGGTTCCACCTCATGCATGACGCCACTGAGGGAGGTCTATGGAACGCTTTGGTTGAGGTGTCAGAGGTCACCGGGAAGAGGATATCGTTGATGGGGGAGAGACTCTTCATCAATCGTTCAGTAAGGGAGGTGACCAGGTTGGTGGGGATTGATCCCTATTCATCAATAAGTGAGGGCACAATGGTCATAGTTACGGACAGGGAGACGGTCAGGGACAGGTTGATCAAGGAGGGGATAGAAGCCGAAATTGTGGGTAGAGTTGAGGAGGGGGAGGGAGTCTACCTTGACGGCAAGAGAGTGGAGAGACCTTCCGAGGACCCATTCTGGAGGGCCTTCTTCGATCTAGCCAAGAAAGTCCAGTGAGGGGATAACATTCTTTTTTAATCCATTCATACATTAAGAGGTCATGCGGTACGTCGGCAAGCCCTTGAAGAGAATAGTGGAGGACGTTCCACTCATAACGGGAAGGGCAACTTACGTGAACGACATCTCCCTTCCCTCCACCCTTCACGCCGTGTTTGTGAGGAGCCAATACGCCCACGCCAAATTCAAGGTCCATTGTCAGGGCATGTGCTTCTCGGCCCAGGACTTTCCAGTCAGGGTGGGATTGGCTGAGGGTGAGGCCACATACGTTGGACAACCGTTGGCAGTAGTGTTGGCAGAGGATCATTACACCGCCAGGGATCTCGCCTCTGCAATTGAGGTGGAGTACGACCCATTGCCGGCTGTCGTGGATCCCACGAAGGCAATTGATGACTCATCGCCCAAGGCGAGGTCCGACCTGAAGTCTAACGTGTTCAGGGAGGAGTTAGTTGAGGCGGGAGACGTGGGCTCAGCCATGAAGAGGGCCAGGGCCGTGGTGGAGGGTGAACTGTTGAATCAGAGACTTATTCCCAGCGCCATGGAGACTAGGGGTGCAGTTGCGTTCTACGATGGAAACAGGCTCACAATGTGGTCCAGCACCCAGAGCGCCTTCTTCCTCAAGAAGGCATTGCAGGAGGTCGCAGCGAAGATGGGAGTGAGGGGAGTGAGGGCAATTCAGCCCGCCGTGGGTGGGGCCTTTGGGAGCAAGCTTCTCACCTACCCAGAGGAGTTGGCGTTAGGGGCCCTTTCCATCATGACCAGGCGTCCAATAAAGTGGATCAATACGAGGGCGGAGGACATATCCTCCACAAACCAAGGCAGGGACATGAGGTTGAGGTTCAAGGCCGGTGTTGATCAACAGGGTAGAATAGTTGGAATAGAGGGCACCCTAATATTTGACGCAGGGGCACCAATCCAAGAGGTGAACGAAAGTGCCTTCGGTATGGCGACAACTGCCGCCAGGATGATAACGGGTCACTACGATATATCCAACGTCAAGATGAGGGTGTTAGGTGTAAACACCAACAAGACCATAATAGAGGCATATAGGGGAGCGGGGAGGCCAGAGGGATCCTACTTCATAGAGAGGATAATCAACTTAGCCGCCAGGAAGGTTGGAGTTGACCAGTACGAGATAAGGCAGTTGAACGCCGTAAAGGAGGCCTCAATGTTGAGGACCCCCACAGGCATCACCCACGACAGCGGCAAGTACGCCGAGGCCCTGGAGAGGGCTAAGCCGGCTTACATGGAGCTTAAGGCCAGGAGAGATCAGCTCAGGTCAAAGGGGGAGTTGGCAGGGGTCGGAGTCGCTTTCCCCGCCGAAATAGCGTCCTTCGGTCCTTACGAGACGGCCAAGGTCAAGCTCACACCAGGAGGGAGGATACAGGTGGTAAGTGGCTCAGGTCCCCACGGACAGGGTGACGGTACCACCTTCGCAATGATAACCGCGGAAGCGTTCCAGGTGGATCCTTCTGAGGTTGAGGTGTTGTGGGGCGACACTGACCTCATAGCGGACGGTCAGTACACCGCCGGTAGTAGGACTGCGGCAATAGGTGGTGCTGCGGTCCACGAGGCGTCGATTAGATTAAGGGAGAAGTTGGCCAAGGTCGCGGCGGAGTCCATGGGTGTGGACCTCTCCCATCTGGAGTACAGCGAAGGGAAATTCATCAACCGCTCCAACAACGACTCCATGGACCTCTCCAGGGTGTTCGATAGGTCGCTCTCCATGGGCGTTGTGCCTGAGGAAACTTACTCCTACGTTCAGAAGCTCTACTACTCACCCTATGGAGTCCACGTCGCGCTGGTGAAGGTTGATCTCGACACGGGAGAGGTGAGGGTGCTTGAGTACAGGGCGTTCGACGATGTGGGAACAGTTATTAATCCACTTACCACCGAGGGCCAGGTTCACGGTGCAGTTCTTCAGGGAGTAGGACAGGCACTCTACGAGGCTGCTGTATATGGAGAGGACGGAACTCCCATGACCGTCGACTTCTCGTCATATCACGTTCCCAAGGCAACTGACTTCGTGAGGGTTAATTGGACCTCCTTGGCCTTGGCTAAGTCCGATAATCCCATCGGTGCTAAGGGTATAGGAGAGTTGGGGACTATAGCTGCTACTCCTGCTGTGATCAATGCGGTGGAGGATGCGTTGAACAGGGAAATTTACGTAATGCCCCTCAATCCTGAGACTGTCCTTAAGCTGATCAAAGGTTGAAGGAACAGCCCTGACTCTTTCAATGACTAGTAAACTTTTTGAGAAAGCTAACTCGGCCAGTCATGGTATCGGCACTAAGCTACAAATTTTTCCTTAAGCTCTCCAGAATTTCACAAGGGGAGCATCACACTCCTGCGCAAGTGCCACATCTCGTCCACCACCTTGGACACCTTTCTGCTCGCTACTTGCCTGGCGTCATCCCATAGATGCTAACTCAACGAACCTTTTCTTACCGTGACGCTTGTCAAGTGAACACGGTGCTCAGCGGTACTTCAAGCACTCTGGAGATCTCATCCTCATTCCGTTTGAGTAATTCAAGGCCTGCTCCACCTTCCGCCTGGGGTGCGGATGCTTCGGGTTCAGGAAGCCTATTACAGCTCCTGCAGAGGTACCTCTGCCCTCAATCTTATCTCCCTTAACGTGGTTGTTACAGAACGGGCAGGGAAGGGGTTCAACTTCCTTGTTGCCACGCTTAGCCATGGGTAATACATGGAGATCCATAGTGTCATCATTAGCCTATCATAGGATTATGGCGTTCTCCTTAAGGTGTGGCGTTATTCTTTGTCAACTATTCTCGTCAGGTAGAGAAAAATTTTGTATGTTAATGACGACACTATGTGGAGACCATAGAAAAAAGTGATAAATGATGACACTATGGAATGACATCATTTCTTCCATTCTTGATTTCGGGGAGGTTTGTATTATTTTCGTAATTATAGATAAATAAGCTCTTAACCACATCAATAGTTAAGCCCCCAACTATAATAAGGAATCCGTCAAACTTCACTTCGTGCTTAGACCCCTGGTGAAATGGGCGGGAGGAAAGAGGTGGCTTATCCCGGAACTCATAGCGAGGTTGCCCCAGGGTTGGAGAAGGTATTATGAACCCTTCGCTGGAGGTGTTGCCCTCCTGGTGGAACTCTACAACAGAGGTCTACTACAAAGTGGAGTAATATCCGACACTAACCAAGAGCTGGTTAACCTATATTTAGTGGTCAAGGGAAGTCCCCATCAATTGATTGAAGCTCTCAAGGCTCTCCCCTACGGAAACAACCCTGCTTCTTACTACTCCGCCAGGGAAAGGTTTAATTCTTTAATGGGTAAAGGAGATCCCATTGAGAGGGCAGCCCTCTTCCTCTACCTCAACAGACATTGTTATAACGGGTTGTGGAGGGTGAACACTAGGGGAGAATTCAACGTCCCTTTCGGAAGGTATGAAAGGCCCTCCTTACCCTCCGAGGGCGATATCCTTAAGTTTCACGATATGCTTCAGAGGATCGAAGTTCGTAACGTAGACTTCGAAGAGGCTGTAGTTGACGTTGGGAGGGAGGACCTGGTTTACTTTGATCCTCCCTATCAACCCATCTCTGAAACTTCATACTTCACCGATTACACATCGGAGGGTTTCACGATCAAGGATCAGGTGAGGTTAGCTAGGGTCTTTCAAGAGCTCAGCGACAGAGGATCCTATGTCATTCTCAGTAACTCTGACGTGGAGGAGATCAGGACTCTTTACGCAAAATTCCACGTGGAGGAGGTTGTAGCGAATAGGTTCATAAACAGTAAGACGGATAGGAGGAGGGGAGCGAGGGAACTGGTGATAACAAACTACGAGGTGAAGAGGAGATCACAGGGGGAGCTTCAACTAGAACAGGAAGAGTATTAGAGGACGTGATCGCGGGAGCCCTCAGATCCAACGGTTACACCTTCACCAGACAGGAGAGGGTTGGGAAGTCACTCTTCGGAGGTCATTATATTGCCGATCTTGTGGTGGAGTGGAGGGGGATGAAGTATGTGATCAGCTGCAAGTGGCAACAGGTACCTGGGACAGCTGAACAGAAGGTGCTCTACGAGATCGCCTCTCTCATTAAGGTAGTGAAAGAGGGAGGATTTGGGCTGGCATTCTTGGTCATAGGTGGCCCCGGTTGGTCGAGGCAATTCAGGGAGGCCCTGTTGGAAAACCTTCATGTCAACGTGTTAAAGGACGGGGAGTTGGTGAAAGTGGTGGACCTGGACCACATGGTGGCCATAATAAACAGAGGGTCATTGACCCCTTAATATGGGGACCCTCCTCACCTTTATCCCTAAGGCCTGCTCCACTGCGCTTGTGGCGGCTGCTGCAGCAACACCCACAGGAATCTCCCCTATTCCCTTGGCGCCAGATGGTGTGTATGGAGAAGGTGTGGGTACTATCCTCACCTCTATTGATGGAAGGTCCACGGCCCTTGGCATACCGTAATCATGAAGAGTGGCGTTGGTGGGGTTCCCCTCGGAGTAGAAGAGTCCCTCAGTGAGAGCGAGACCTATCCCATTGGCCGTACCCCCAGTCACTTGATCCCTCACCAGCTCCTGATCTATTACTGCACCAGGATCTATGAAGACTATCTGTCTCTCTACCTTCACCTCACCGTCCACAATCCTTGCGGCTGAGACATTACAGCAGAACGGATAAGCGTTGAACCTCCTTGGGTTATCCAAGGTGAACACATATTCAGCCTCCAACCCCTCCATCTCCAGCAGACTGGTCTCACCGTTGGTCGTAACTAGCTTACCCTTGCTATAGGTCGCCTGAGAGCCAACAACCTTCCTTGCCTTGGATACCAACTCCTCAGCTGCTCCCTTTGCCGCACCTGCACCGAATACTGCCATTCTACTCCCTCCGGGACCGAAGGATGGTACACCCTCTTCCAACTCCACCTCCAGGTTCGACGGGTCCAGCTCCAGGAACTTTGACACCAGCAGTCTCAGGGCATGTTCGTTACCCTGTCCCTCTGGACTGTAGCCCACCTGAACTATCACTTTCCCCCCTCTCACCCTTAACCTTAAGCCCTCTGAACCGGATGGTGTGCTTGGGTCGGTAGAGCACGCCACCCCAACAACGTATCCTTTCTCCCTTAGCTTCTTCGCCTCAGCTTCCGCTAGCTCCAGCAACCCTAAAGGATCTCCAGAGTCATATCTGAAGAGCTGTGTCTCGTAGGGGAAGTGTCGTATGAGGTTCTTTCTTCTTATCTCCACCCTATCCATCCCCAACTCATCTGCCAAAGCATCCATGGTCCTTTCCAGGGCCCAGGTGTGGGGTGGGGTTCCAGCTCCCCTGAAGGCACCGGGGGGATTCTTGTTTGTTGCTATCAACCTTACCTCGTACTTGAAGTAAGGTATCTCATAGGGACCAGTGAGGATTCCCAAGGGTTTGAATGCCTGTCCTCCGCTCCTCGCTGCCCCCACGTCCTCATCTACCCTCATCTCCACACCGGTCACCTGTCCGGTTTTTCGGAAGAAGGTCCTCACTTTGAACCTCCTCTCAGGTCCTGAACTGTTTGAGGCCTGAAAGTGTTCCGTCCTTGTCTCTGTCCATTTCACGGGAAAGTTGAACGTCTTACTGGCCGCCACCAGGGCCATGAGGTATTTTTGTATTGAGAACTTAGTACCGAAGCTACCTCCCGCCCTAATGGGCTCCATTTTCACGCTAACTCCCAGCGCCCTCTCCACCTCCTTTCCCAAAATGCCCGGTGCCTGGGCGTTGGAATAGATCCTGAATGAGCCTCCCTCCGGGACAACGAAGGCTCCGTAGGTCTCTATGGGATTACCTGCGCTCCTTGACCAGTATAGCTCCAGTTCGAGTTGTTGGTCCTGAGGTTTGAAGCCCATCTCAACTGTATTGCCCCCAACCAGGTTAGTCCCTAACTCTTCAAATATTAATGAATCGTTCTTCAACGCCTCATCCACATCGTTTATGGGCCTGAGAGGCTCGTAGTCCACCACCACTAGGTCAGCTAAGTCCTTGGCCTTGTATGGGTCGTCGGCTAACACCACCGCCACAGGATCCCCAACGTACCTTACCTTGGATGTGGAAAGCACCTCCACAACCGAACTTCCCTCCCTTTCCTGGGCTGAGATCTGCCCACTCCTCACCTGCTTCCCAGTGAGTACAAACCCTCCCCTTGACGTTGCGTCCGACGTATCAATTGACTTTATCCTGGCGTGTGGGTAAGGGCTCCTCACGAAGGCCGCCCACTTCCCTTGGAAGGGTAAGTCGTCTACGTATTTTCCCTCTCCTTTCAGTAAGGGTAGAAGTTCCTTCACTCGCATAGAAATAGAGGGCCTTTCATGGGTTAAAGGTTCTTGCGTTGAAGATCAGTTTAACTTGGTGTTAAGGAGGTGCAGGTTCCCTTGTGTCAGGAGGAGAGGATGTCTTCATGTGTACTTGAAGGACTCAACCCAAGTCGTTGGAACTGGCTAGTGAGAAACGTATACCTCATGGAGAGACTTTCATAGCCCATTCCATAGGGACGAAAGTAAGCCTGGGTAACCTCCTTCAATCCCCTCTAAGAAAATCAAAATCCTATAAGAGGTAGATTCTTCATCGGTATGGACGGAGTAGTTTGTGAACTAGGTGCTCATGCCCGTAAAACTTAGTTAATTCTACTTGGTCTTCCCCACCCACTCGTCCAATTGCCTTCAATTGGAGTCTGGGAGATTCAGCTTTCTGATCCTTCCATCCAATAGGAGTCCAACACAGATCGCAACCAGGGGTGCAATCAGATAGGTGGTAATGTTCACAGAGTCAAATATCAGCGCCGCTGCAGCAAGGGCCAGGAAAGTGATCGTCATTCCCCTCTCTCTTCTACTTAACCATACTGCAGTTATTCCTGAAGCCAAGGCTAGGGCGAATATGATGGGAGGCATCCAATCGGTCACCCCCAGTATCCCGAATGCGTAGGGAAACATAACTCCTATCGCGATCCCAAGTCCGGGTATAAGGTTCAGAGCCACCACAGCACCCACGACTAAACCTGCGGAAAGTGCCAAGATTACCACCCTCTTGGCTTTTGGAAATGCCCACACCAAGAAGGCTATTGAGGCCAATATAACGGAATATCCCATGGACTCGGCGGCCAGTAGTGAAATATAGCCAGGCGACGAACTTCCAACCAACTCAACTCCCCAAGTCCCCAAAAGGTATATGTATGCTAATATATCTGGAATTATAAATAAATATATCAACTTAGACATCTTACCAGCGGACAGCATGAGTGGTAGCCAAAGATTGCGTAGTGTTGGCAAGCTATGAAGTTTCCTTTTGCTCAACGGCCATGGTTTGCAAAATGTGAATAAGCCCGCTCTTTCAAGGAGAACGTCTCATCCCCGTCATTTGTAGGCCAGTGTTAACATTATGAAAAATTGGGAAATGAAATCCTGTTTTGGATGTGGCAGTGTGTATGACAGTCTTAAAATACGTTCACTCTAGTCTCTGAAGCACAATATGTCTTGGCCTACCCTCTACAATCGATTTCCCATATTCTACTGTTTCCTTGTATTCTCTACTTAACGTAAATTTCCTAAACGCATCTAGGCTTTCCCACTCTGTGAATATGAGAAATTCACATGGGTTATCCATGGATCTATACAGTTTAGCGTCCACCATCCCAGAGTTAGTGGATTTGAGGAGCTGTAGTACCTCGCTGAACTTTTTGAGGAACTCACTTTCCTTTCCCTCAGCCACCACGTAGTTAAAGCCGACGTTTATCATGAGAGGATGTGGTAACCGAGGTTTTTCTGTTTTTCTTTGATGAACTCAGGACTGCTTGAAGAATGATAAGCCGTGATGGACTGAGATTCCCCAGCACACTAAACAATTTGTTTTCCTAACTAAGTCAATTTTTGTATTCATTGAGGTTTGGGGTCCGAAGTTCAAATGGATGAAGATATATGATCTCATAGAGGTTCTTGACTAATTGTTGCTCCTTATCTTCACCACTCTTGAGCTGAAGTTGACCCTCGGACCATAGGTGTAGTGAGGTGGGAAACCGTGAGGGAGGGTCCGAGGGATTCATCCTCCATCCAACTCCGTTGTTCAGTCCTGCCACTTGAAAAGAAGAGTTGAATAGCTTACATTTTAATTATAGAAATTTTAATTATAAAGTCATTTCCACCTATCGGATAATGAATAGAGAAGTTTTTTAGAGCGTGGGCTAAGTATAATGTATGTCGTTCTGTGAGTATTTTCCTATTATGACTCGTTTAAGCTCACAGGGGAAGAGGTTCGCCCTAGTTACCGTAATTCAAGGAGAGGCGGTCCTAAAATATATTATTTCCGACGGTAGAGTAATTTACGGTGGAACCGATCCCGTGGTGTTGGAGCTAGGGGAAAAGGCCCTGGCTCAGTCCAAGGTCATAGAAGTTGAGTTAAGGGACGGAAAGGCCGTTGCTGAGCCGGTGGAACCGAGACCCTCAGTTGTGGTTGTGGGAAAGAAACTCATAGCCAAGGTCACGGCAAGGCTTGCGAAAAGTTTGGGATACTCCGTTGCTTCCATTGGTGTTACTGACGTTGAGGCGGACTTCGTCTCGACTAACTTGAACGTGTTGGGGCAACTAGTGGATCAGGGCACGGCCGTTATCATAGCCAACGAAGGTGGCTCGCCAGATGACTCGGAGGCGGCCTTAATGGCTCTAAAGAAAGGTGCTAGGTACGTTGGGGTTCTTGCCAGTCAGAAGAGGGCTGCCCTCATAATGGCAGACCTATTGAAGCGAGGGGTTACAGATGAGGAGATGAAGGGGAGATTCTTCTCTCCCATAGGACTGGACATTGGATCCAGGACGGCAGAGGAGATAGCACTCTCTATCTTGGCTGAGGTGTTAAAGGTTTTGCGCGGGGGGACAGGAAAGCCCTATAGTGAAGTTAAGGATCCCAGGCCCCTATTAGCGG
>JAFMDM010000055.1 GCA_017857195.1 Methanobacteriota archaeon | reverse complement strand
ATCTTCTAGGGGTTTGAGGAGATGGAAGTCCTCCCCTGAGAGGGTGGATGGGTAGCCTCCATTAAAATATAAACGTACTTACTCCTTTCCACCGACGTAAGGCCCTCCCACTTCCTCTGCGCCTCATAAGAGGTATCTATTGCTCTGTCGGCCTCCTCTCGAGTTGCTAGCGCGAACTTTCCTGACACTTCACCTGTACTGGGATTCACCTTTTCACCGAACTTTCCTGTCTCAGGCTTTACCCACTCTCCGTTTATGAAGAGAAGTTGTTCTCTCATGTGTCATATGACGGATTGTAGTATAAATATATGTTAAATTAGACCGTCAGCGGTACGTGATGTGCGAGCGGCCTTTTTATGCGAAACGATGCCCCACCAGCTTGCACGCGTCGAGCGGGAGAACAATACAACGTGAAAAATATTTATAATTAGAATAAAGAGTCTGGTCATGCCAATTCACAAGAAGCATAAATCTCACAGCGTTAAGGTGGAGGACGTCATGTCCTCTCCCGCAGTAGTAGCCTCAACTGAGACCTCCCTGAGGGACGCTGTGAAGTTGATGTGAGATGAGAAGGTAGGAAGCGTTTTAATGGTTGATAAGGAAGGAAAGTTGGTGGGGATAGTGACGGAGAGAGACATTGTATATGCTGCTTCCCACGGACTGATAGAGGCAGGCACAGTTAAATCGGTCATCGCAAGGAACGTCATCACCGTAGGTCCCAAGGACCCACTAATGGAGGCGGCAGAGAGGATGCGCTCTCACGACATATCTCACCTCCCTGTCGTCGGAGAGGGAGGTAAGCCCGTGGGGGTGATATCATTGAGGGACTTAACACAGGCTGCTTCCGATCTGCTGAAGGTCTTACTCTCTGTCGGAGAGACTTAGAAGGAAAGTCCTAAGTCCTTTAATTTCTCTTCGGTTGGAACCCCCTCATTCCACCCTCTCTTCACGTAATAACTTGAGATCATCTTATCTATAGGACAGAACCTACCATCAGGCAACGGAATACTGAACTTAGATGGTAAATAGTCCCTCTTTCCTCCAGCCCTCAAATCGTAAAGTCTCTCCAAGTTAAATATCCTTTCCCCACTTACTATCCACCACTCTACTCAACGGACGTTGAAAACTACGTGAGGAATTTGAGGGAATTCGTGAATTCCAGTAAGCTGCCAGACTGGCACTCCTTCCTCAAGCAACTGAAGGGGGACTTCAAGGAACACTTTAAGGTGTACGCTTGTCCGTATGCGGCTGCCCTCTACAACGTCAGGAAGGAGGACCTGGTTGAGGAGGTGGACGAAATACGAGGGGCCGAGTCCTTCTTGGAGGAAGTGTACGGCGGAGTGATGATGTACCTCTAGGACTTTTTACCCACCGCCTCACCCTCTACTTATGTTAGAGAAACTCTTCCGGCCCTCGAGCGTTGCAGTTGTGGGGGCCTCCAGGAACAGGGACAAGGTCGGTAACATAGTGCTGAGGAACGTGCTCTCGACTTTCCGAGGAAAGGTCTTCGCAGTCAACGAAAAGGCTGATTCTGTGGAGGGTGTGAAATCGAGCAGGTCCCTAAAGGACGTGAGGAGCGTGGACCTGGTGATTGTGGCCGTACCGAGGACGGCCGTCCCCGAAGTCATGGAGGAGGCGGTTCAGGTGGGAGCAGGAGCGGCGGTGGTGATAACCTCCGGTTTCAGGGAGACTGATGAGGAGGGTGCCAAGTTGGAGAACGAGCTGGTGTCCATAGCTAGGAAGGGAGGTGTGAGGGTGCTGGGACCCAACACATTGGGTCTTGTGACGCCAGCGATGAACGCCACCTTCGCCTTTGCGGACGTGCTAAGGGGAAACGTGGCCGTGGTCGCTCAGAGCGGCGGCATTGGCGTCTACATGTTGAACTGGGCCCAGAGGACTAGGACTGGCCTGAGCTACTTCGTGAGCCTAGGGAACCAGGCTGACGTCAGTGAGACCGACGTGTTTCAATTCCTTGCGGACGACCTGGAGACTAGGGCCATCTTCTCCTATCTCGAGGGTGTGGCTGACGGAGGTAAGTTCTTAGATATAGTTCCCGACGTGGCCAAGAGGAAGCCCTTGGTATTCCTGAAGGGAGGGATAGGGAAGGGAGGAGCCGAGGCGGCTAAGACCCACACCGGTAGCGTGGCGGGTTCTGGGGAGCTCTTCAGGGCTGCCGTGAGGACGGTGGGCGGAATTCAAGTTGACGGATTGGAGGATATGTTGAATTTAGCTAAGGTCCTCACAGCAGACGAACCCATAAGGCCTGACGTCCTGGTGGTGACCAATTCCGGAGGACATGGGGTGCTCACGGCCGACGCCATAGAGTCCTCAGCACTGAAGATGGTTACGCTGACTGCCGGAGCCAATGAGGAGCTAAAGAAGGTCCTTCCTCCTCAGAGCCTACCCAAGAATCCCTTGGACCTCTCTGGAGACGCCGACAGCGAGCGGTATAGGAGGGCGCTACAGACCGTTCAAGACCTCGACTGTACTAAGTTGGTCATAGTGCAATCCTTACCCATGGTCAGTTGTAGCGAGGTGGCCAGGGTCGTGCTGGAGTTCAAGGGAAAGGGGATGGTGACCGTAGTGATGGGGCTGGATGAGGACGCTGCGTCGAGAACCCTGGAGTTAGCTAGGATGCCAGCCTTCAGGTTCCCAGAGGACGCAGTGAAGGCGATCAATTACGTCCTAAAGAGGAGGCCTCCTCAAAGGAAGATCAGGGTCCTTCAGCCGCTTGAGGAGGTGAGGACGTTGGTGGAGGGGAGAAAGTACATACCGGACTATATGGCCATGAAGTTGATGGAGCTGTATGGCGTGAGGACGCCAAGGTGGGCAGTTGTGGAGGATCCCTCTAAACTTAAAGAAGCTGCAGAAAAGGTGGGCTTCCCTCTAGTCGTCAAGGCGTCCACGGACGAACCGATTCATAAAACCGAGGTGGGAGGGGTGATAATGAATGTGGAGAGGGATTCGTTGGAACAGACCTACAAGCGGGTGTCCACAAAATTTAAGCGAGTCTTACTTCAGCAGCAACTGCATGGGGTGGAAGTTTTCGTAGGCGGCCTGAGAGACCCCACCTTTGGCCACGCTGTCGTTGTGGGAATAGGCGGGGTTCACGTGGAAGTAATAAGGAGCCTCAGTTACGCTCTTTCTCCGGTCTCCGAGGACGAAGCGTTGGAGGTTATGACCGAGAGTAAGGTTACTCAACTGCTGACCGCGAGGAACAGGAACTACGACCTCGGCTCGGTGGCCAGGACCATATCAACAATTTCCAGAATGATAGTGGATCTGAACGTAAGGGAATTGGACGTTAACCCCTTGATGGTGAACGAGGAGGGAGCCTACGCCGTTGACGTTAGGATTGAAATTTGAGGAGCTTGTCATAGTCAACCTTAATGACTCTTGGGGCGATCATGTAGGACGAAGTGAATACCCTGGCTTTGAGCTCCCTCAGTAGTTCCCTCCACGCCCCTCGTGGATACTCGCTTCTCAGCGGAACTCTCAACTTCCTGTTGAGGTCCTTGGCGAAGTAGATACAGGTGGGTAACAGCTTGCAGTCATCGCAAGTGGACCATTCCAACTTGACATATCTCAACTTATCCTCTTGAGCCCAGACCACCCCGTCCACTATCTTGACTCCTTCCTCCCCGCTGAACGGGAGGATCAAGTTACCTCTCATCCTTCCCTCCTGAGTGATCATCCCCGAGGACCTGAGCCAGTCCAAGATGTAGTAATAATAGCTCTTACTTATCCCCTGTTCCCTCAATCCGGCCAACGTTTTAAGGTAAGGCTCTCCGCCAACCTTGGTGAAGTTATTCTCTTTAATCAGGATCGTGCCCTCCTGAACCTCCCTCCTCAACCCCTCCTCCTTGAGCTCACACATATGCTAACTTTAGAGAAACCTCCCTATAGCCCTTATGTGTATTGACGCGGTAAGTTATGGACTTCTATGTGAAGTTACGTACTCCTGCACAGGGTACTTAGATAGGGCCTCTTGAAGGTAGCATGAGGGGTCCCTGGCCCAGATATCACCACTCACTGACAGGGCCCTTCCTCTCAAACCTCCATTGCATATTGAGAAGAACGGACACGAAGAACACTCCACGTATCTACCTCTGTCCCTAAGCCTCTGGACGAGAGGGGTCGGCCTATCCCATAACTCCATTAGATGCGGCCCAACCCCAAGGGGTACTGGGGTGAACTGGTCTGGATAGATTACCCCTTCGGGAGAAATGTAAGCTATCCTCTCTCCAGAGCGGTTACCGCCGTTGGCCTGGAGAAGCTTCAACACCTCAGGACTCCCAGTACTTAAATAGGCCAAAACGCCGTCAACAGGGTTGCCTGCTGTAAGTAACTCGTAGTTGACGCTCTTGGCCCTGTCCAAAAGATGTTCAACCACCCTTAGCCTCGTGGAATTATCAATGTCCAGTTTCCTCTCCGCTCGTCCGACGTAAGCCAGGTGGTAAAAACATATCCTGTCCAGTCCCTCCCGCTCCACCGTGGTTAACACGTCATCAACATACCACCAATTGAGGGCCGTGATGGTGAATCGCAGCCCAACCTTGAGACCAAGGGATTTTGCGAACCTTACACCTTCCAGTGCCCTGTCATAGGCCCCCTTTATTCCTCTCACCCGGTCGTGCACCTGAGGAGGTCCGTCGAGACTCACTCCCACATAGCTTACGTACTCCACAACCGATGGAAGGGAAGTTAGCATTGTGCCGTTGGTGGAGAGTTCAACACTAATTCCCATATCGTGGGCTTTTCTCGCGATCTCCCTGATTTCCCTCATCATAAGCGGCTCTCCTCCAGTAAGGATAATGTGTCTGACGCCCATGGTTCCAGCCTCTTCAATCGTTTGAAACCAGAAGTCCGGTGAAAGGTCCTTGAACCTGCCTCCCCCTGAGTTAGAGTAACAGTGAAGACAATTGAGGTTGCAATTCCTGGTCAGTCCCAAGATGAGGACAGCCGGATATTTGCTCTCAGTACGCGGAAACCTCACGGAGTCTCCTCTTTCACTCCTCCCTCTTATCAACTTGGTGAGACTTATCAAGTTCTCATCCTCGCTGGAACGTAAAGACACAGGGGATCCTCCTCCAGGTAGTCCCCAGTAGAAGCGTACGCCCTGGCCCTACATCCTCCACACACGGTGCGATACTCACAGATTCCGCACTTCCCCTTCAAATTGGATGGCTCCCTAAGGGTCGCGAAGAGCGATGATTCCCTATATATCTGGCTGAACTTCCTGTTCCTAACGTTCCCGGCCGAAACTGGAAGGAAACCACATGGATACACGTTGCCATCATACCCCACAAACGCGTAACCGTTACCCGCCATACATCCTCTCGCCCCTTCAACGCTCACCCTTCCATACCTGAGATCAGGGGGGATTAGCCTAATCCCCTGTTCGTTTGCAAGCCTCACCAGGTAAGGGGCACAGGTCATCCTGACGTTTATCCCCTCCTTCATCCTCCAGTTTAAGATCGTTCCCATCACCTCCTCCGCTTCCTTTGGGGAAATCGTCATCCCTGGAGTAGCCCTCCCCACCGGGACCAGCATGAAGACGTCCCAGGTCTGCGGGTGCATGGAGAGAACGGTGTCCTTGAGTTCTCTCAAGTACCTCACGTTATATCTACTTACGGTGGAGTTCACCTGAAGGGGAACGCCAGCTTCCCTGACGGCCTCCACAGCCTTCTTGGCCAGCTGGAAAGCTCCAGGAACTCCCCTGAAGTAATCGTGAATCTCCTCAGGTCCGTCTACGCTTACCGACACAGCTGAGACGCCGGCTTCCCTGAACTTCTTGGCGACATCGTAAGTGAGACGACTGCCGCTGGGTGAGACGGCAGTCCTAAGTTTCTTGGAGGAGTAGGAGAGGACTTGTAACAAATCATCCCTCTTTAGGGCGTCCCCACCGCTCACCACGAACAACTTCACCCCCATGAGGGCCAAGTCGTCCACAAGGGAGAGGACCTCCTCAGTAGTAAGCTCATTTGGTAGTCTATGCGGAATGGCCAGGGCCCTGCAGTGTCTACATACAAAGTCACAGGCCTTCGTGCTCTCCCACACGACTGCCGATGGTGAGACGCCAGTCTCCATACGGTTCAATCAGCTTCACTGGATGAAATTATTTTAGCGTTAGAAGAGCACGGAGAGAATCCCAGCCTGTCCAATTGAATAACTATATAACCATGTTGATTAGAAATAAGTCTTGATCATAATGAATAAGCTCACACTTCTCGTGGTGCTGGTCGCCTTGGGACTCTCCTTCACGGCAGTGCTGGTGGGAGTTCCACTGGCTCAGACCTCTCCACAGATCACGGCCTATAGGGTGCACGGCTCTCTGAACCTGGGAGATCCAGGGTCTGAATCGTTCTGGAACTCCATACCCTGGACCAACGTCTCCTTAACGGCTAACCTGAACGGCGTGCCCACTTCAGGCATAACTCCCTACGTGCTGGTGAAGGCGGCGTGGAATGGATCTGACCTGGTGGTGTTAATGAAGTGGCCCGATCAGAACCCGGCCTTCAACGCGTGGTCCGCCGCTGCAGCCTCCTTATATCCTCCCGCCTCAGGTCCTGGACTCTTCAGGATCATGGAGCTGACTCACGGGGTGACCTACACCATAGAGAAGAACTACACCGACTACTACACAATACTGAACGGTACACAAATACCAGGTAGGTTAGTCCTCAACTACTCCGGCGTGGCCGTCCTACCAACTCCCAACGATACTCAGATTCAAGTGCTGGGAAACGGTACAATCCTTCTCTATCACTCTCCGAGGCCCATGGAGTACCTTCTGGATCAGGACTCCATGTTCTATGGCTACTACGTGAACTCCACGTGGTACTACCCCGACAGGGCAGCAATAATGTGGTACATGGGATCCGAGACCAGCCCCATGGACTGCATGAACATCGGAGGCAAGTTCCCAGGACAGGTTTACGATGGAGTCAAAGTAACTCAGGCGGGGGGTTCCCTGTCTGCAGGGCCGGCCAGCTTATGGATGTGGGTGTCAGGGGCGACCTGGAACTCCTCCCAGGACCCCGCTTTCAGGGCGGGATTGTGGACGAACACTTCCCTCACGGGGTTGAACTACACTGGGAACCACGGATTCGCGGTCCCTCTCTACACCAACCAGACCAACATATACGAGGTGGACACCGCGGGTATATGGTACTCTCCAGTGGCGCCCTCTGGACTGGAAGGCTCACTCTTCTACGTTTGGACTGGAGCTTCCTGGAGCAACGGCACCTGGACGGTGGAATTCGCCAGACCAATGGCGATTCCAACTTCCCTGGCTCAATACGAACCCAACTTCACCGCTGGGCATAGCTACGACGTGGCCTTCGCAGTATGGCAAGGTAAGGCGGGAGAGACCCTATTTGACAAGTCCATAACCTCAAACTTCCTTACCCTGTATATTTCCTCCTCCACCCCGACCGTTCCCACCAGTACCATAACCCTGAGCACTACCGACGAAGTCACAATAGTTGGCCTTGTGGTCGCCCTGGTGGTCCTGGCATTACTCTACGTGGTGTTCAGAAAATGAGGGAGAGCCTGGACCTCAAGACGTTACTGGCAGTCCTCTACGTGGGGGCAGTGCTTCAGTTTCTGTTCAGGGAGGCGACGTTCGCCATAATACCCATACCCTTACACATCTACGCCCTGTCATACCTGGGACTTCTCGGGACTGCCGGGTTAATGCTTGAGCTAGTGGGCATGATGGCCATACTTGCGGCCCTTTGGAGGAGGCTCCTTCTGGCCGCCCCATTGGCCGTGATCCTGGCAGTGTCGAGTGTCCTCGCGTTCGTTTACCCCCAATACTACGCTACAAATCTCTGGACCGGGGTCACACTGACGTCAGTGATCTTCACCGCGATCCTTGGGATCGAGGGGATGGCCAGAGGTGAGGGGAGGAGGAGAGCCTCACTCCTCACCGCCCTGCCCCTCCTAATCGCGGTGGACGTTGAGGCCTTCCTACTTTACCTCCACGACGGACTGCTCTACACCGACTACCCCGTTCTATTCCTGGTCGCTGCCATTGGTGCAGGTGTTACCTCTGTACTCTTCGGTAAGCCATGGGGAAAGAGGGCTGCGCTATCTTACGGCCTCGGGGCCGCTGCGTCACTCTCCCTGATGCCGCTCTACCTCCTGGTGACCCAGAACAGGTTCATGGAGATCATCATGGACATGACGATCCCTTCGGCCGTGGGAATAACGCTCACCGACCCCTATAGCTTAGGTCTAGTGATCACATCCTTCAGTGTGGTCCTGTTCTCCGTGGTCTCCCTCCTGGTGAAGGGGAGATACTTAGCGTCAGCAGGGTTCTTCCTATTCTTCAGCACCGTGTTCATGGGGATTACGGGGTATCACCTAATGCTCTACGTTGTTGCCCCTGGGTTGGGACTGGCCATGACTGGGTTGGACTCGTTGAACTTAATCGTCACGAAAAGGTCACAGTCCAACGCTAAATCCTCAATTACCGTCTTGAAGAATGAAGTGGGGGAGAAGAAGTGAAGAGGTACAACAGGTGGGACTTGCTATTCGCGAGGGGACTCCAGAGGATGATGAGGAACCCCAAGACCAAGTTCGACGAGAGGGAGTTCGTCACGAAGGGAAGTGACTACCTATTCAACTACGCCGAGAAGAACGTAGGTCCCATAGACGAAGGCAGGAGGAACTTCATGAAGGCGTTGGCCATAGGTGTGGGCGCCGCTGCCGTGGCCGGACTGCTGCCTGGATTGAGGGTGCTCCCTGCACCGGGTGTGGGAATCACCAAGTTTCCCAAGGTACTCCTGGTGGATTCCTCAGGCTCCCCCCTAAAGGCCTCCACCCTGTCCGTCAACGAACCCATAATCACAATTTACCTCTACCCGCTGGCTGATGAACCTAACTTTCTGCTCAACCTGGGGGACGCGTCCAATAAGCCTGTGCAAGTGCAGCCCACGGAGGTGACGATCCCGCAGACTGGGAAGAACTATACCTTCCCCGGTGGGGTGGGGCCCTCCAAGTCCATAGTTTCATACAGTGCAATCTGTCAACACCTGGGGTGTGAGCCCCCGGAAATACACTTCTATCCTCCTTCCTACATGAAATTGGGGATGCCCGCGCCGGCGGAGTTGACGGCTGAGGCACTACTTGCCGCGAAGCAGGCTAACGCTCCAGGGGTGATACATTGCGACTGCCACGGCTCAACCTACGATCCGTATCACGGTGCCTCAGTTCTCACAGGCCCCACACAAAGACCATTACCTTACGTGGAACTGGAGTGGGACTCCACCACTGACTACCTCTACGCGGTGGACGAGGGAGGAGTCCCGGTGTACGGTCATACCTCGGACCTCACGGGTGGAAATCCGCTCAGCGGAGATACCAGCACTGTGACCAAGACCATAAATCCGTTCAGCTGAGGTGATACGAACGTCCAGCAAACTCTCCAACTGGCTCAGGGATAGATTGGGATTGGATGAACTCCCCTTCTTCAAGACACCGGACTACATGTACAAGGTGAACTACTGGCTGGGCGCGCTGGTTGCGTCAGCCTTCATATATGCTGTTGTGTCCGGTCTAGTCCTCCTACTCTACTATAATCCGGCCGATCCGTATGACCAGACTCAATATATAATAAATCAAGTTCCCTACGGCTCCGTGATCCTGTTCAGTCACCTCTACGCAGCATACGCCATGATACTTTTGGCGTACGTTCACATGTTCAGGAACTACTTCGTGGGTGCCTACAAGAGGCCCAGGGAATTGGTGTGGTTAGCGGGGGTGATTCTGTTAGTTCTAACAATGGGTGCGTCCTTCGTGGGCTATAGCATGGTGGGTGACGTCTTGGGTGTGGACGCTATAGGTGTAGGGGA
>JAFMDM010000054.1 GCA_017857195.1 Methanobacteriota archaeon | reverse complement strand
ATGAGGGATTGGAGGCACTAATAACTCCGCAACAACATCTTCTCCTGTGTAATATACCCGAGGAGAGGAGGGAGGAGTTTCTCTCCGACTTGAGAGCCTTCGGTTACGGGTTTAGGAACGGAAGGCCTTACTCTAGATTAAGGACCAACTCCATAGCTTGTGTTGGTTTTCCAACGTGTAAGCTCTCCTTCACTGACTCCGAAAGGTTCGAACCAAAGCTCATTGATCAGCTAGAGGAAAGGTGGGGAGATCTGGCTGAATCCATCGGTGTCTCCGGTTGTGTAGCCCAGTGCTCCAGGCCGGCAACGAGGGCCATAGGGTGGGTCGGAAGTGGCTACGAACTATACATGCTAAAGATAGGAGGTACAACGGACGGAAGGAATCAGGGAGAGCCCCTCATTGATCCAGATACGGGGGAGATCTATCTTTACCAGGTACCTTCAAATGAGGTCTGGAAGGTCTGTGACGCCCTGATAGAATATTACGTTAAGTTCAGGGAGCCATGGGAGGGAGAGGGAAAGATGGGCTACTTCTTCAGGAGGGTTGGAAACAGGGCCATAATAGATTGGTTGAAGTCCCATCCCAACACCTCCCACCTCATGGAGCCCAAGAGGATCCCCTCCAAGTACTTGGGTCACCTTGAGCTCAGGAGGGCTATGGAATCACTTCAGACGAGTCTTCAGTGGGGTCATACCTTAACTGTTCAAGAGACACGACCCCCCTCCTGATGAGGTCCTCTATTTCGTTGATCCTCGATAGCACTATCCTCAGGTACTCCTTGGTTATTTCATCCACCTCCATGAATCCCTCCTCCCCCCAATATTTCTCCTTGGATGCGTAGAAGCACCTCCCTCCGCAGTAAGTCCTGAACTCGCACTGCTTACAGGGCTCAGGGAGAGGATCCTCCAATATCCTGAACTGTTGGACAGTTCCCAGTTCTGCCCACTTCTCTCTAACGGCTATGGGACAGGACAGAACCCTCCCATCAGTCGTTATGGAGAACGATTTGTAGCCCGCGCCACAGGGTGATCCTAGATAGCCTCCATGAAAGTGTGCACTCACTACCCCCAAAATTGGCACTATTCCCAACACCTTGCCCTCTCTGAGGGAGTCAACGAAAAGGTCCATTAGCTTCCTCATACCTGGCAAGTATGAGGCCTGGGCCCACTCCCTCACCCTCCACTTTTCAGTCCAAACTACGTTAAGTTGCCAATGAACCTTATCGAACCCTAGGCCCAGGAGGTGGGTAACGTCCTCAAATATGTCTGTGTCCTCAGTGACAGTCATCCTGGCTATTGTGGGCACTCCTAGGGACTTAATGTACCTGAAGTTTCTCTCAACCGTGTCATACACCTTCCTCCCCCTGTGCTTGTCGGTGATCTCCCTCCTTCCGTCTATGGAGAGTAGGGCCACATTCATCCTCCTCCAATACCTCTCTGGGAGCAATCTCACTAACGTGCCGTTAGTCTGTATCCCCCATCTCGTGGCCTTAATTGAGTCCATCGCCTTCATTATGAAGGCTGGGTTGGAGAGCGGCTCACCACCGTAGAAAATAACCGTGGCATCATTGTCCCTTTCAATGGTCCGCTTTAAGGCCTCCAGATCGTACTTGACTGTCCAAGGTACAACCTCGCTCTCAAATGAGCCACCGCAGTATGAGCAGGTCAGGTTGCATTTGCCCGTGGTGAACACCAGCCAAAGCGTTTGACCTCACCTTTGTGGAGAGCGTTAAGCCCCATTCCTTATAAGTCATTTTCCTGCAACTAAAGAATACGTGAAGGTACTGGCCCCAGCTAACGAAGAGGAGCTCCTCAAGGAATTCAGGGCCAACTATGGGAGAAGGATGATAGTCTACGGTACTGGGACACACTCCAACCTAAAGGAAGCAGAGGTCGCCATAACCACTAAGGGCATGAAGGACTTTCAACTTTCAGGGGACGTGGTGGAGAGCGAGGCGGGGGTCAGGGTACCGGATATAAGGAAAGTGGCCGCTCAGAACGAACTGCTCCTGGCTTCAGTCTATGATGGGACGGTGGGGGGAATGTTAGCGTCCAACGAGCCTGGTCCCCTTTCCACCAGGTACGGCAGACCCTCTCAGTTCACGTTATGGGTGAGGGGTGCCACTGGGTTAGGCTTAGTGAAGTGGAGGGGTCTTGCCGGTTCCAAGGGATTGATAGGGGCAATATCCAAGGCGGCCCTCAAGCTCCACCCAAGGCCCAGGCATGTCTATTCAGTGTCAGTGGAGATCGATAGCGAGGCCCAATATCTTGAGACCCTGAAGAAGATATCCTCTCAAGATCCACTCTCAGTGCTCATAGTCTACGATGGAACGTTGACCGTACATGCATCCTATGAGAGGAAGGTTAGTCAACATGCCGAGGAGGGACTTGACGTGGTCAAGGAGAACGATGCGGACTCCTTCCTGGTGGAGTCCAAATTCATAGAGGCAATTTTCTACAGATTGGCAATAGAACTCAAGCCCACCTACGCATACACTGTTTTGGGAACTCATGTGGCCAAGGTCTATTCCTCTCCAAGGGAGGAGTTGGCAAAGTATGGAAGGGTCCTGGGGAAGGAGGAACTTCCTCCCTCCGGTAAAATATTCAAGGCATTTCTTGACTTCAGGAGAAGCTTAATCTGAACTTACAGCCGACCCTTGATGACTGAACCCCTCCCGTTTGTGGGCGAGAAAACCTCTTTCATTTGATCGCTAAAATGATACCAAAATCCATCGAGTATATTGATCCTCGATTTTGGGGGATTCCTCAAGGATGAATACTCACCAAGGTGTTAAGTCCGCTTCCTAGAACCTTGCCAATGACAGCCACGGATCGCGTAATATTCGTCGAGGTGAGCTAATGTTCTGCCCTTGCGGTTATGAGAACTACCCCGTCGTTATCGCCGTGACTAACCTGAATAGGAGGGTTCTCTGAACCTCCCAACGGTCCCTCACATGAGGGATGTAAACACGAATCGATGGGATTCTCGCAAGCGTGAAGGAAGTCAGCTTCACCAACGATATCCCTCACTTGGGATATGCTGAATTTTCCAGCTGACATGTTATGAAAAAGCCAGGTTCATAAGCGGGACACCTATTACTACTTTAGGTCTTCAAATGTCTGGGCTCAAGGTGTGGATGCTGACTCCGCTCTTCTTTCCCGTGAAGGGAGGAACTGAGGTCCATGTCTACAATCTAAGCAAACAGCTGGTGAGACAGTCTGTGGAGGTGCAGGTGCATACCACCAGGGACACGTACACCCAACGTGGAGCGCTCAGCGAAAGCGAAATCATAGATGGAATACGGATTGTAAGGCATAGCAGAACATGGAGTTTCGGGGACTCTCCCTCAGTTCTTCACTTCCATAACTTAGGGAGGAAGCTCAGCCTCTGGAACCTATACACCATTTACTTCCTACTTCTTGACCTAAGGTCAAGGGGAGTTCCCACACTAATGACTAGTCATGCGTCCTTGGTGACCTCTTGGGGTGCGTTATATTACCTACAAAGAGCAATGGCCAGGAGGTTAAGCGCCTTGATTGCAGTTAGCGAATGGGAGAGGGAGCAGATGATAAAGCGTGGATTCCCAGCAACCAAAATTAGAGTAGTGCCGAACGGAGTGGAAGAGGAGGCCTTCACTCTTCCTCCTCGCAGGATCCAAACTGATAGGCCTTTCCTTCTCTTCCTAGCGAGGTTCTTCAGGAACAAGAGGCAGGACATGGCAATTAGGGCACTAAGGAAGGTGAGCGGTGTGGACCTAGTGTTGGCGGGACAGGTACATGACGTCGGTTACTTTAATGAGTTGAAAGCATTGGTCAAGTCCCTAGGACTTGAAGATAGGGTTAAGTTCATGCTTGATGTTGATCAGGCCACTAAATATGCCCTATTGGACTCATGTACGGCCCTAATCTTGACCTCAGAGGTGGAGGCCGAAGGACTAGTTGTGAAGGAGGCCATGGCGAGGGGCAAGCCGGTAATAGCAAGGAATAAGACCGTCTTTCCCTACCTCATAGGCAAGGAAAATGGCTTCCTCGTCTCGGATGAGGATGAGCTGGCTAACGCCATTGACACTCTGTTAAGCTCCCAGGAACTTGCCAAGAGAATTGGGGAAGCTAACCTGGCCAAGGCCAAGCAGTGGAGATGGGAAATTATAGCAAAGAGGATCCTGGAGATTTACAGAGAGGTGGGGGCTTAATGGCTTATATTATAGACGATAATTATCATTATGACTCGAAAGTTCATATTGGATTGCGACACAGCTGAAGATGATATAACCAGTTTCCTTTTGCTCCTCAGTTATGGGGCCGAGGTACTGGGTATAACAGTGGTTGAGGGAAATATCTCCTTCCAACAGGAGGTGAACAATGCGTTATGGGCGGTCGAGTTCTCTGGGACTGAGACCCCTGTTTACATTGGCGCAGATAGGCCCTTGGTGAAGTCCTTCGTAACCGTGGAGGACGTGCATGGAGAGGGAGGAGTGGGAGGGACAAAGATGACGCCCACTAGGTTAAAGCCTGATCCAAAACACGCGGTTGACGCCATAGTTGAGCTCTCCGATAGGTATGCTGGGGAGTTGGAGGTCATGGCCATCTCTCCTCTAACCAATATAGCCATGGCCATGCTTAAGGACAGGAGGGTCGCAGAGAGGCTCAAGGCCATATACATAATGGGAGGCACCATCTATGGGAGGGGAAACATCACACCTGTCGCAGAGTACAACTTCTGGGTGGATCCCGATGCCGCAAAAATTGTACTCAAGAGCGGAGCTAACATGATCATGTTACCCTGGGAGGTGGCTGTAAAGAACGCTATAGATGACGGCACGTGGAACAGGATGCAGTCACTGGAGACCACAATGGCCAAATACTATGTTCAATCATATAGGCACTACAGAGATTTCGCCACCAAGAGGCAGGGAATGAGAGGGCATCCTCATCCAGACGTTCTGACCACGGCGGTGGCCCTGGATAGATCAGTGGCTACAGACGTGAGGAGGGAGAGGGTGGATGTTGAGAACTGTGACTGTTTAACCAGGGGCTCAACCGTAATAGACTATACTGGTCCAGGGCACGTCAACGGTTACTTCATGGGGAAGATGATTAAGCTCGGGGGAGAGATGGATGTCGTGTATGAGGTAGACTATGAAAGGTTTGTAAAGATGGTGATGAACCTGCTCAATTGGCAACCTCATCATAGTTCCTGAACTCAAGTTCAAGTTCTATTTGCTTTCCTAATAGTCTCGATCCGTGGTCGCAACTTCTCGAGGCACTCAGCACATCTACCTCAACGTGCTGGTCCGAACTAATCATTCCTTGCGCAGTAAACCTCTTGCGCTATCCTTGGGGTTAGTTAAGGAGTGGAGTTTATTGGTTTCAGTATCATTGAAATTGTTAGGGGCATTAAAAAGTTATAACTGAACTCTATGGAATTATTAGCGTCCTTAAGGACCTACCATTTAGCAATGCAGACACAGCCTCATTTAGCTCCTCGAGACTATATTCCCCAGTAATTAGGGCTTCAGGGTTGTACTTTCCCGTTCTAGCCATCTCTACGAGCCTAGGGAGATCAGTCCTGGGTCTTGCTCCATGATTTGGAAGGATTTGGATTCCCCTACGTATCAATGTAGCCGGCCTTATGCCTATGCTGGCGTCCGCTGGTGGTATTCCCACTAACACTATCCTTCCTCCAATCTTCACCAAGTTCATAGCTAGGTCTATGGTTTCAGGTCTACCAGCGCTTTCCACGACCATGTCCGCTCCCCCTATTCCTTTAAAGAAGTTGACCACATCTGTCTTTAAACTATTTATTGTTGTCGTTGCTCCAAGTTCCTTTCCCTTTTCTAGTTTCCAGTCTATCACGTCAATAAGAATAATCTCCCCCGCTCCAATTGATTTAAGTAATTGAACAATTGACAATCCAACTCCCCCAGCTCCGATCACAACCACTCTCTCTCCTGGTTCTACTCGACCAGTTGTTACCGTAGCACCATAAGCAGTGAGACCAGCGCAACCTAACACGGCCGCCTTTTTCAGTTCTAATTCGTCTGGTACCTTGGTTAGTGCGGTCTCTGGTAGGATAGCATACTCCGCGAAGCCTCCACCCATGTAGGCCTTGAGTGGAGTTCCGTTTCGTAGGTGTAGTCTGTAGGAGCCATCAAGTGAGGCCCCCCTAAGCCTATTGGCGATAAATGTCTCACAGAGGTTCTCTCTTCCAGATACACAATTTCTACATCTTCCACAGGGCTGAATAAATGAAGCTACAACCTTGTCTCCTCTCCTGAAGTCTTTAACGTCATCCCCTATATCCTCTACCACTCCGGCGATCTCATGACCAGCTACAACAGGTGTCTCTGCGGGGGTATGCCCCAGGAAGACATTAACATCGGAGTGACATAGGCCTGTCGCAGATACTCTGATGAGCACCTCACCTTTTTTTGGTCCAGAGATCTCAACGTCTTCCACTTGGATAGCCTCTTTATATTTGTGAAGCACCGCCGCTCTCATATGTAAATACCTCTATCAACTTATGGGCCTAAGGCTTTTATCTTATATGGGAGTTTAAGGGGCCGACGACTACAGTAAGAGATAGGTCGCTTCCTCATAGAACAAGCGTTCTAAGCTACTATTCTGGTTTCTATGAATCAAGGGGTAAAGACCACGCCGATGCCTACCAGCGAAGTACACCTTTATCTCATCATCGGCCGTAGTAAAGTGGTTACATTCGTATCTTTAGAGTCGAGATGGTCGAGCCTGTGCGGTTTGGTACTTTACTTCTGGGTAAGTTAATATAACAAAGTAAAGCCCACAATAAAAAGGGTGGTGTAGTTCATAATGTAAGACAATCATCACTTCCTTCAATCCCTGAGAAGATAAAGTTAAAGGGTTGAGATGGTATACATATTCGTGGCTAAATCATCACTCCCTAAGTATCCAATTAAGTTATTGTCAATCAGAATCATACATGATAACTGTTGGAGTAGTTATTATTTGGGCGATGCGATGGTAAGGATCGTTGGGCTCCTTCCCCAAGCCGAGAGGAACACGCTAAAGATCTTCGCTGTCACAGGGGAGAGAGGTTATAAGAACATATCTGAACTTAAGGATAAAGGTGTCATAAAGACTATTCAAGGGATATCAAGGACGGGGGGAGCCTTCGTGGTTGAATTTACGCGGGAGTATACTGACTCTGTGACCTCAATTCTAACGACATATAATGCTATCATTTTAGATTCCTCGAAGATAAACGGAGAAGAGCATTGGAGAGTATTGGCCTACGAACATATGATTCCCTCTATAATAAAAGGAATGCGTGAAATAGGTGAGGTGAGGCATGTAAGCGCCATAGATTACATGCCTAATGCCAGGTTAACCAGCCAGGAATATAGGAGTCTTCTTTACGCATTGGAGATGGGTTACTTTGACTATCCTAGAAGAGTCAAGGCAAAGGAAATAGCATCAGCCCTGGGAATTAGAGAGTCGACGTTTGTTTATCATATAAGGAACGCCCAGCGAAAAATGTTGTCTGATTTAGTTAAGAGTAACTTCAGTTCCAACTCAGCTGGTGCCTAATTTTGATGAATAGTTAGTCATTGTTCAACAATTAAAACCTATATAGCCTATATATCAGTATTTTGCTCACTCATGGAGAAAGTATGGTTTGAGGAACTGTATTTAGCCAAACGCCAATGAATTTCAGATGCCGGACTATCTTAGAAACTTCAGAGGACAATTAACCTAGAATGTGTAGAAGGCCAGTTAGTAGTAAAGGCTTTCCTCAGGCCCCACCTCTAAAAGCCTGACCTTAGGAATATTCTTAAAAGGCATATTCTACTGATAGACGTATGAATGTGCTTGTTGGGAAATATGAAATATCATGTTAATTTGAAGACTTTCAGAAGCCCTTCTGAAATATCCAGAGAGATAGAATCTAATAAACAAGTTAAAAAACACTATTTCGTCTAAATGTCGAGCGATATATTCCTGAGCACTTCTGAGATGCAAACAAGAATTGAAGTATGACGTTCAAAGCCAGGGGATAAAGTCAAATCTTCCAATCACATCTTATCGTTGCTTTCCTCGATCTGCTTTGGCAAATTATCCAGGGGACCTGACCATCTTCTATAGAGGGTATGGTCTATTCCAAACATGTCAAGAACTCTTCCTACCACCTGATCGATCAGTTCCTCCATAGTCCTTGGTCTATGATAGAAAGCAGGGGAGGCTGGGAGAATTATGGCACCGGCTCTCGCAGCCATGTGCATGTTTCTTATGTGAATGAGGTTGTAAGGCATTTCTCTAATCACTAAAACAAGGGGTCGACGCTCCTTTAATGTCACATCCGCAGCTCTTAAGATCAAGTTGTCTGAGTAACCGGTTGCTATTCCTGCCAATGTTTTCATACTGCAGGGTATGGTTACCATTCCATCGATCTTAAAGGAACCACTGGAGATCGGTGCTGAGATATCCTTGAAATTATATTTGGCAGAGGCCAAAGACTCAACGTAGTCGAGCCTGTAGTCCGTCTCGAATTTAATTGTCATCGCAGCGGAGGGAGATACCACTAAATGAGCTTCTATCGCTTTTTTCCTCAACTCCTCGAGCAATCTTATAGCATATATAGCCCCACTACCTCCCGTTACACCTACTATAAGCCTCATCAGCTTAACCTCTGTGTAGAATAATGGTGTTTAACAACTTAAAATTCATCTCGCTGACCTCTTGGCTGAAATCTCTATGGGTCAGGAATAAAGCCAGGTCCTGTAGACTGAAATCCGGTCCAATTAAAAAACATATCACAGCTAATGGGCTTCATCCCACTGGAGGTTTAATGGTGAAAGTTAGCCTGAATGGATGATAATCTTACGGTTTTAGATTTTTCAGCACCATCGACAATGATAGGGTAAGCGTTACTAAGGTGCTCAGGCGATGGTAAGTCAAGCATGCCTCTACCCCATTAACGGCTAGTGCGAGTTACGTATCTTAAGAGCTGAGACGGTAACCGGCGGAGCCCTCTCCCCATGGCCAAGACGAACCAATGAAGCGGGAATACTGTGAGGAGGCCCTGTCCATGAGGGCAGGGGCAAGTTCATAAAAACGGTTTATAAGTTGAAACTAAGCATGACTTCTTATTTACTAGGGAAATACCTGAACTCTATGGTTAGACATCCATCTATACTGACATAAGGGCCATGTTTCATACCTGGATTTCTGAACGCATACATCCCCTTAGAGAAGGTCTTATTTAGCGAGAGATCGGTGAGTGTTCCTTCAATTATGTAAACTTCCTCAAAGAAAGGGTGTTCCTGCTGTTTCTCTATTTTACCTCCAGGTTCAAACTTCAGTAACCTTGTATAAGAACCTGTTTCCTCATTTTTGCTAAGGATCTTTTCGTAAACTTTTTCTCCTAACCTATTCCACTCTAAGGAGCTTGTATCAAAGAACTCCATATTACGCCTCATCACTGTTCACCCAACTAGTGTTTTCAGTTAACATTAAAAAATTATAAGGTATGTTGAGGTTCGATTATCATAGATTATCATAGAATGGATCCACATCCAATTTAGACCATCTAATCTTCAAACGTCAGGCATTAGACGCTGGGTTCCTGACGTCTTTAGCTCTGACGGTAATAGAAGGTGAAAAGACATCATTATTCCCCCTTTACGTGACCATACAACTTAGTTATCATTTAACTTTTTGTCTAAAAAGGATTGATGTCCTTTCATCAGCGAGCTATTGAATAGACCTCATTTAAACATAACTTTCCGTATGTGCTAGTAGCCTCCTCTGGTTAGCTTCTCAGACTATATCCCGCAACCCCTTTTCCATATAGTCGGTTTAACTTGAACTAGGCACAATCCACGGCTCA
>JAFMDM010000053.1 GCA_017857195.1 Methanobacteriota archaeon | reverse complement strand
AACGACCGTAATGTGATCGCGATGAACCTAAATGGTGGTCTCTGACCCTCTCGACTGCCCCTCAGAGATGCATCTCCGGATGAGGGGAACCATCACCAGCGGGGAGGAAGTCAGCTCCGTCCACCCGGTTCAGCTAGTGGATCTACATATCCCATCAGAACCCTTTGATATGGGAGTAGATGGAGTATTCACACCGTCCACCCAGTTTAGGGTTAATGTAAAGCACGACAGGCCTCGAGACTTGCTCTGGGAGTATGTCACAGAGGACTTAATGGAGGAGATTCCTCTACTTCGGGAGGTTAGGAAGTGATTTACAAAGCTTTATTTGAACCGTGCCCGGACAAGGAGATATGATACAATACTTCGCGCTACTCGCTTCGCTTCTGGCTGGAACCACAATAGTCTTAGGTGGAATCGTTGAGGGTTATGGTTACGGACTGTCCCTAGGTACAAATTGGCCTTACACCAATGATATGATGAGTGTGGCGAAGAAGGGAGATCCAGAGGCCATACATAGGATAACCGCCACACTAACTGGCATATTCGCCCTGATTACACTTATCCTGAGGCCGGAGCTCACAACAGCTATAGGCTTTGTTGCAGTGATCTTTACTGCCCTCCTAGGGATGGCCACACTTTATGTGTTAGCAGGAAAATTACCTTCGCTATTCCAGGGACTTCATGACATAGCTGCTTATAGCACATTCGTTATCTTTTTGCTTCTGTTCACAGGATTCAAGGGAAATCTCCTGACTTTCTTCGAACAAGCCATAATTCCTCCACACTTTCTATATTTCGTCATATTCATGGGTGGTTGGGTGACAGGAACTAGAAGGATGACAAGACCCATAGGAAAGGTCAGGAAGCCCAACGGAAGGCTCCAGTGGGTTTGGTTAGTTCATGGGGCCGCGGCCGCCATATTCGTCGTAAGCTTGATTCTCCTTCACTTCTGGCTAACCCTTGGATTGGCTGTGTTGGAAGGCGCGATAGGATTGTTGGTGTACAGGACAATAAACAATAATCCAGGCAAACCAGGTTCTTCAATTGCTCTGCATCAACTGTTCTCCATACTTACCGTGGTAGCAATATTGATTAACTCTGGAATTATCTAAAAGTTCTTGCTTTAATTAGCTCCGTTTAAAACCCTTCCACACTCCTTTTCTTGTGGTGAAAGTGTCAACTAGGGTTAGTGAAAGGAATGTTTTGGGACTAACCCTGACCGTGATTATCTCGGTCATTGTGGTTGGGGTGTTAGTCTACTTTATGGGTAAATTAGGTATAATACCTAATATATACTCAGGCTACTATTATGCCGTAATATGGTTAGCCGGGGTGGTGTTGATCACCTACTTCCTATCTAAGTTTATACAGGGTAGGATGGCGGGCTTCATAGGTGAGTCTAACGCTTCTACCTTAAGTTTCGTTGTGAGATTGGTGGGTTATGTCTTGGGAATAGCTGGATTTCTATATTATATTAAGGGTGGGCCTCGGGGCTGCGTTGGCAGCCGGAGGGTTCGCTGGGCTAGTCCTTGGTCTAGCCTCCCAAGACGTTCTTTCCAACATATTTGGTGGAATAATGCTCTTGATCTCCAGACCATACAAGATAGGGGACAGGATAACACTTTCAACATGGCAGTATGGGTTAATTGCCCCCACCTATCCCCCAAAGTTCTGGTCGACAGACTTCCTTATTCCAGGGTACACCGGAGTGATAGTGGATATTTCCCTTCTCTACACAACGTTGATAAATGACGATAACGTACCCATTAAGGTACCAAATAGTATAATGGTACAGGCAGCCATCTTCGTCCACAGCAGTCAAGAAGTGAGGAAGGTCAGAACGAAGTATGAGGTCTCCAAGGAAATAGATCCAGACATCCTTATTCCCAAACTAGTTGAGGAAGTGAGGTCCTTGGAGTTCGTGGTTGAGGAACCTTCAGTAAAAATCTTGGATACCTCCCAGAACACATACGTCGTAGCAGTGGATGCAATGTGCAGGACCAATCATGAAGAGCCTGTAAGAAGTGAGATCATCAAGGTGCTCATGAAGAGCGTCAAGCAGTTACAACTGAAATCGAAATAACCTTATAATTACCTTTCCCTAGTGTCCTTGAGTGTCTACCCCTTGGTCTCCACCATAAACAGACTTTCACTGCTAGGAGGAATAAGGTCCTTCGGATTCTCCGTGGTGTGGCCATATGTGGGGTTAGCCTTGCATGACACCTACAAGTTCTCTTATACAGAAATCGCAGCCTTCTACGCTAGTCAGGCGGTAGTTTCCTCCTTAGCTTTCATTTTGGGCGGGATAGCCACCGACTACATTGGGAGGAGGAATACAATGCGATTATCGGCCTTCCTCTCCTCCCTTATTCTGTTTTCCGCCTATCTGGCATCCTCCACTGTTCTCTTTTCTCTTTTGCTAACGCAGTCCTTCTTCAACAGCGTCTATCAGGTCGCCAATACAACTGCTGTTGGTGATACGTCGTCAAAACTCAGTGAATCAATTGTGGCATTTAGTAGAGTTAGGGTGGGAATAAATCTGGGATGGGCCTTTGGTCCTGCGCTGGGTGGAATCCTATTCCACTATGGTTTTTCATTATGTTTACTGGCGGCGTCTCTCATTATGGTAGTAGCTGTTCCGCTTATCCCGAACGTGAGTGGGAGGGGGTTAAAGATTGCTTCCCTTAAGGTCAGTAGGGATTACCTATACTTCCTTGCCCCCAACTTCTTGGCAGCCATGGTCACGGGTCAGTTGGGATTTCCTCTCATAGCCTATCTTGCCACCTTTGGGATATCAGTTACCCTTACGGGATTCTTATTTACCATGAATGGTCTTCTCATAGTATTGTTCCAAGAACCTATCGGAAGGTTATTGTTGAGGATCAATCCAAGGGTGGGACTCTTCTTGGGAATGGTCGGATATTCGATCTCATACTTCTCCGTATCCCTTGATAGAAACTTCCTGGAAGCCGTCATCACGGTTGTGGGCATAACCGTCTCCGAAATGGTTGCATCTCCCCTGTTCAGCGCGGTTGCCTATCAGATGGCTGAGGTTAGGAATAGGGGCAAATACATTGGGCTCTATAGTCTAACTACTTCCATGGGCAGAACCGCAGGTACCTCCATGACGTCCTGGCTTCTGGACTTTCTTCAGTATGATGGTTTCGCCCTTTGGGGCGTGGTTGCCTCCATAGGTTTGGCCTCCGCGCTTCTATTCTCTAAGTTAAGAATAGATGAGGGTTAACAGCACTTATTACTCTGGGCCAGAATAATTAGCAATGCTTCAGCTTATGGACAGTGTTGGGAAGGGAGTTGAACTGGACCTATATGGAGCCTACTACCCTCCCATCTACACTGGAATTAAGGCAATGGATATCGATGGGTTGATACAGGGGCTACACAGAGTCGATGGACTATCAATATTCTATCACGTCTTCCATCCTGTCCTATCCAGTCACATAATTCCTGACGATGTTCATAACGACTTTGCCCTCTGGATAAGGGAAGAATTAAACGATCCCGTTCTAGCTCACCTGGTTTCTGACGTGCCGGGAGAGGAACCTAAGACTGTGGAGGACGTTAGGAAAGATCTCATAAGAATAATATCCGACGGCTCCAAGGAAGTACAAGGGAGGAGGGCCAGAAGACCATTTTCCTTCCTAACATGTATACCTGTTGTCTATCCCATAGACATTAAAGTAAGGACTTTGGGCGAGTTTCTAGACCAAGTGGCCACAATGCCAGGGAGAGCATTAGTCTACCACTTTGTGTTCAAGAGGGTGATGGGATATTCCAAGACCAACGATTTCTCAAACTGGTTAACTGAGAACTACGGTCTCACGGACGTGGCATCTAAACTAAGCAAGCTAGATCCACAAACCTATACAGATGAGGAACGTATGAGACAGGATATACTTGATATATTGAGAGGTGAGTTGTTGAAATGATTGAGAAATACGCAGAGTTCATTGGGCAGGAGTCCCTACAGAGCATAATCAAGATAGCGGAGAAGTTACGTGGAGTTTCAATCCTTCACGTCAACTCCACGAGGGAAGGAGGTGGAGTGGCAGAAATATTACAGAAGATGGTACCCCTAATGAGGGAACTTGGTCTGAACGTTGATTGGAAAATAATAAGGGGCGATAGCAGCTTCTTCAGGGTGACCAAGAGCTTCCACAATGCACTTCAAGGGCAGAGCGATTATCTACCTCCAGGGGCCTTCGAGACCTATGACAAATGGCAATCTGTTAATGCCTCCGAGGTTGACACCGACTATGACGTGGTTTTCATACATGATCCTCAGCCCGCTGGACTCGTAGACTATAAGAAGAGGGGCAGGTGGGTGTGGAGGTGCCACATAGATATCTCATCCCCATATCCACCGGTCTGGGAGTTCTTGAGGAAGAGAGTAGAGAAGTATGATGCGGCTATAATATCAGTTCCCATATTTGGTAGGGAGGACCTTAAGGTGCCACAATTTGTGGTTCCTCCCTCCATAGATCCACTGAGCCCTAAGAACGTGGCAATCCATAGGGTGACGGCGGAGAGAATACTTAGGAAATTTGGGCTAGATACTGAGAGACCTATCCTTACGCAGATCTCCCGATTCGACTACGCCAAGGATCCTGTGGGTGTAATAAGAACCTACAAATTGCTCAGAAGACACGTTGACGTACAGCTAGCCTATGTTGGAAGTCCCGCCTCAGATGACCCTGAGGGGGAGGATGTTTATAGGAAGACCGTGGCTGAGGCTGGTGAGGATAAGGACATACATTTACTCATCTTACCTCCAAACAGTAACCTCGAAATAAACGCCTTCCAGAGTGGGTCTGATGTGATCATGCAGAAGTCAGTGAGGGAAGGGTTCGGACTCACTGTAAGTGAAGCCCTATGGAAGGGGAAGCCCGTAATAGGCGGAAACACCGGTGGTATACCCCTTCAGGTGATCAATAATGTTACTGGGTATCTTGTGAACAGTCCAGAGGAGGCCTCACATTACTCCCTGTATCTTCTCAGGAGGAAAGAGGTTGCCAGCAGATTGGGAGCAAACGGAAAGGAACATGTAAGGCAGAACTTCCTCTTACCTAGACACGTCAGGGATTACTTGATGATAATGTCCTACGTTATGGGAATAAGATGAATCGGTCGGTGTACTGGGATCCCAGGATCTCTTTTCCGAGATATAGCTCTCTCTCCTATTGGTCCGCCAGATCCGGAAGGGAGCGTATTACCAGTTTTCCAACGTTCATAACACATTAGCAATATACTCCTTATGCCTTATTCACCACTTTGTATGTTTTCCATCTTCATGTGTTTGTGATAAGATGAATGCGACAATATAACGAAATAATAGTATATAGAAAGGTATCACCTGATCTCATAGGAATTTATGCGTTAATAGAATAAGTGACTATATTAGTAATGATATTTTTGTTATCACTTTTAACTATTTTCCCTAAACTTGATTACTCCGTCGTCATTCCAGAAGAAGATTCTCGAAGTCGGTGAGCAGGGCGCAGAAACTGGCATCAAATAATTCATGCTTCCAGTCTTCAAGGTTAGGGGGAGGAGAAAGCCATTACTGCAATGTAAGAAGTATGTAGATATTCTCTAAATAAAGAGAAAAATGCTTTCAAAAGGTACGTATACTGTGAGGTTCTGTCTTGGAGGGACATGCTCCGCGGGGCGCAGACATATTTTTTCCTTGGATGTGTCCTTACCGTGCGGTAAAGACTTTTACATTTCTCCTATTCACTCCCTACTGCTGTGGTTAATTTTCAGTAAGGCCTAAGCTGGATCTCAGGGGCTGACTTTTCTCAAAACGGCTGCAACGTAAGGGCCGGTTCCAAAATTCTCTTCAAGAAAGTCTCAACTTAGGCCTAATATCTTGGTGTCAAAATTCCAACTGGTGCTTTGCGACTTTGAATTTTTAAGAAAGAATTTTTAAATTCTCGATCTCTTAAAAGTCTAGAGTAAATACTCTATAGAACCTAGATTTGACGCTGTCACTGACGTTAGTTGGAATATAATTCTGATTGAATTCGACTCAAATGCTGATATCTTTACTTAAATGAACTCTTATTCTGTTGTTATAGCATCTTAGAGTATATTTGCTGTTAACTCTTACTGATCTGCGTAAAATACTTGATTCCATAGGAACAATAGGGTCTCCTTTATTTGTCCTTCAGGCCTCTTCATCCCCCTAGCACTGAGGACATCTAGGGCCTGTCCTCCAGTATAGTTAACTGGGAGTTAACTATATCGTCCAGATCCCTGGTTCTCACTATCATTTTATGAAGAGAACGTTGATCTTATTGTCTCCACTCGAACAGGAGGTAGATCAGATCCTAAATAAAATTGAAAGTATTACCATCCTTGAGTATTCCCCGAAACTTTGGGCTACCAGAGCTATCTAAATCCACCTGTTCTAGCAACTCAGTAAGCAGAAATTTTTACAATAATTCTACAGCTCTTCTTACTATGGGATCGGCTATCACATACTTTCCCTCCATCTTCTCCACGAGTCCCACTGAAACCAAGTTGGATAACAGCTCCAGCAAAGTTCTATCATTTAAGGTTCCGCCCTCAACATCCTCCAATCTCCTCTTGGCCTCAGCCCAACCTCTGGGTTGGCTCAGGATCTTCAGTAGGGCGGGATATCTATTACTTCTCCTCTCCCTCAGAAATCCCTTGAGTTCCTCCATTGTTAATGCCACAGCTGACCTCAATATGGTCTCCACTTCCGATTCTCCCCTCACCAAAGATGAACCGAAGTACGAGAGCCATCCTATTATTCCTCCAAGTTCCTCTGCAGCCTCCCTCAGCTTCTTAAGGTCCGGTCTAATTCCGGCCTCCAAGGCGCCTCTGGTCAGAAAATCGATGGATTCCTCAACTGACAACTTCCTCGTACTTACCTCACTCCTGGCCCTCCCGAAGAGGGGAGAATTTGGATCCTCAATTCTAAGGAAGTTGTATAGTACACCTACCTCGGAACCAGTGAGTAGAAACTTAACCCACTTGTGGTTGTCATATGAGTAAGCTATTACCCTCCTGAAGTCTATCCAAGTGACCCTCCTTAGTTCTTGAGCCTCGTCTATTCCTATGATAACTGGCGTACGCTGCCCCTCTCCCACTTCCTCCAGGGCCTTAATCAACTCTCCAAATCTGACGGCCTCTTCTCCTCTCCATTTCAGTTGTATCTCAACTCCACTTTGACTCACCTTCAACCCCCTTACTGAGGACAGCGCTCTTCTCAGTTCCCTTAACTTACCTCCATGTCTCCTCAGAAAGAGCTCCAGGCTGTCTCTCATTATTCTTCCAAAGTCCCCCATGTTGGGGTTCTCCGAGAACCTGGGATCAATGTGAAGGTAAGGAAAGCCACTCTCCTTTAACCCAACCCTCATGAGAGAGGTCTTCCCTGTTCTTCTAAGCCCCTTTATCACTATTAGTTTGTCCATCCTTAATGCCTCTATCAACTTCCCCAACTCCTCTTGGTAATCGTACATGTCCTCCTTCCTCTCTTTTGGGCCCTGATCAAACAACATGGGGTACCACAAGTATGCATGGGGTACCACAAGTTAAAACAATTATTAGCCTTGATACCCATCCATTGACATGGAAAGGTGCATGAGGTGCGGATCTCCACGGGAGGGCCTGGAGTTAACTTGCAAGAACTGTGGAGGTCCATTCAAGGTAGAGGTCGACTTCTCGTACAGTAATAGGTTAAGGGACAACTTCCCATACATTAAGGACTGGGTCTCACTGGGGGAATTCAATACCCCTCTAATATGGAGGGGGGACGTGGCATTCAAGCTGGACTTCCTGAACCCCACCGGTTCATATAAGGATAGGGGAGCGGTGACCCTGATCTCCTATCTCAAGGAGATGGGAATATCTGAGATAAGCGAGGATTCCTCTGGAAACGCAGGTTCTTCCATGGCTGCCTATGGAGCTGCGGCGGGGATGAAGGTGAATATTTTTGTCCCTGAGAGAGCGGCAGGAGCTAAGGTTAAACAGATCCTCTCCTATGGAGCTTCTCTAGTTAGGGTAAGCGGAAGTAGGGACGATGTGAGTAGGGCAGCCATGTCAGATCGGGCCTACTATGCATCCCACGTCCTACAACCGCAATTTAGGGATGGAATAAGATCACTTGCATACGAAATATTTAACCAGGCAGGTAAGGTTGACTATGTCTTCCTCCCAGTGTCAGCTGGGACCTTGCTCTTGGGCGTTTATGAGGGATTTCAACATCTGCTAAGCCAGGGTAAGTTGGACACACCTCCAAAGATAGTGGCTGTGCAGACTAGGCAGGTAAGTCCCCTTTGTGCAAAAAAGGAGGGCAGAGAGTACCTACCTCCATCTAAGGTTGAGTCAGTGGCTGACGCCCTGGTGAGCACTAATCCCTTACTTCTATCCTTTATGGAAAAAGCCGCGGACTTATGTGCCATAGTGGATGAGGATGAAATTGTTAAAGCCCGTGACTCACTCTCCAGAATGGGACTATACGTTGAGTACAGTTCCGCCACAGTCTATGCTGCCTATAGTAAGGGAAGTTATCATGGTAAGTCCGTATTGGTGTTAACAGGTCATGGTCTTAAGAATTCGTAGCAGTGTTCTATATTTGGGAAAAGATCCATATTCAAATGGACTTAGAGTACCACGCTAAACAGTATGAGAATCTGGCTTTCACCTTCAGTCTTCCTGTTTCATGCCAAAATAATCTAACAAGGTCTCACAGGCCCATAGTGTCAACGCTGGGCTACTAAATTTCCTTCTTTCTAACGAGAATGGTTTGCAGGAGGTGAATAATACTACATTCTCAAGGAGAGCGGCCTAATCTCATGATTTGTAGGTCAATATCGACACTATGCACAGGCCCAACGAACAACTCTGAATATAAAACTTGGTAAATAGATTTAAATTGTAGTCTACGAATAGAGTTCAAAGGGAATTGGTAGACATAACTTATTCCTCAACTTGTTGGGACTACGTAATTTTGCTGATAAATATGAAATATATAGCTTATGAAACTATTATAATGGAAGACTATTATAATAGAAACCTATCCTGTACGATTATGGTTGGGGCGAAAGAATGCTGACTGAAGTGTTCTCGCCTAAAGGAGGAGTGGGCAAATCCTCAATATCTTTAGCCCTCTCCTACGCCCTCGCAGATTCGGGGAAGCGAGTCCTCCTAATAGATAAAGATCTCAACAGCTATACCTCAAAACTTCTTGGATTGAAGGGAGTGGGACTCTTCAGACTAGTGGCTAGCGGCGCTAATCCTGAAGGTGCAGTTCTGAAAAAGAAGGTGGGAAATGGACTCCTCATAGCAGTTCAGTTATTTGGTGATCTGCCCACCTTCATGAGAATGCTTCCAAAGCTAAATCATGATCCAAGGATTAAAGTTCAGGTGCAGAGGTTTATTGAGGACTATTTGACTGGCTTTGACCTTGTCATGGTGGATAATCCACCCAACGTTTCCAGTCTTGATGAGTTCTCTATCCACGTTCCCAACTACATTCATTACTTCTCAGAGGATAGACTGGTCAATTTATACGTAACTGACTACACTGAGCAGGGCATGATAGATCTGCTAACCTATGCCCTTCACCTTCACGGACTGAGGGGGGGAGATGCAGCGCTAGCCGTGAACATGGTTCCACCCCTTCCTGACGAAGTTTACCTTACTCTGGAAAGGGCCAGATCTCTGAGGCGACAATTAAACAGTAATTACCTTGCCTTACTGCTCTTCTCAGAGTCATTATACTTAAAGAAGGAGCCTTGGAATGCCGATGACTTCATGACCATTATGCGTAACTTTGCCAACTGTATCTGGAATGGAGGTTCCTGTGAGGTAGTACAAAACCTCTGACTTCTCCCAACCTTAAGGCCGAGAATCATATAGCCGTTAGTATCAATTGCGAGAATTTGTATCACTCATTTGGTAGATGATTGAATAATACAGAGACAATACTCGCTAATCCAGATTCCAAGGGAGAAGGTATACCTTAGAATGAGCTGCGTCGCCCTTGAGGACAGAGCGTCTTTGCTTTTCTTGAAGACTCCTTATTGCTTTAACTTTCTGGGGGGTTAAGGGGGCGGAAGTCCCCCTCCGTAAGGTGGGGGATGAATACCCCCCTTACAGAAACCTTTTTATACTAAAAAAGAGATA
>JAFMDM010000002.1 GCA_017857195.1 Methanobacteriota archaeon | reverse complement strand
TTAGCATATTTGTGGCATCAATGTTGGCCGTTATCTATTCAGACAACTTGCTTCTATTCATGGCCGGTTGGGAAGGCACGGGGCTTGCCTCCTACGGACTAATAAGTTACTGGCTAAACGACGATCAGAGAAACGTAGTGGGTGACTTCGACAGAAAGGTATTTGGAATTAGGAATCTCTCCTTCCCGACGATCAGCGGGATACGGGCCTTAGTTTTCACCAGAATTGGAGATGTAGCTATGCTCACAGGTTTAGGTGTCCTGGTGTTACTTACCAGTCACACTCAATTTGCTGGAACCACTTTATTATATCCCTCCCCCTCAGGAGGACTAGTAACCTTCTTGGCCTCCTTACCGTCCAGATATCCTTCATTTGCATGGCTCATAATGCTTTTCATTTTCCTTGGCGGTTTATCGAAGAGCGCACAATTTCCCTTCACTCAATGGTTACTTACGGCTATGACAGGACCAACTCCGGTGAGTGCGTTGATACACGCAGCGACTATGGTCAATTTGGGTGCCATGTTAACATTTCTGTTTTATCCCTTCATGAATTTAGCCAGTGCTCAAACTGCCCTCTATATGGAGATAGCAGTGGGCGTGACCCTTTTTACTGCTTTTTACGCTAGTTTTAACGCATTAGTAGCTAGAGAACAGAAGCTTATCTTGGCTAACTCGACGGCAGACCAGATATCACTTATGATCTTTGCTCCTTCCCTTGGGGGTCTTTTATCCTTCTATACTGGCAATCCCGCCCTACTTGTGGCAGGCATTGTGGCAGGGCTAATCCAGATGATTGCACACGGAATTTACAAGGCCTCCCTTTTTATGAATGCGGGCTATGTCATACACCTAACAGAAAATAGATATATCTCATCATTCCGCAATTTATACAGAAAGGCCCCGGTGGTTTTTGTTCTCCAACTTATTGCGGCTCTTAACCTGGCCAACTTTCCATTCCTTTTGGGCTTCTGGGGACATGATGTGATATCTAACATTTCCGCTAGTACGGAACTATTCTATGCCACATTACTGCTTGACTTACTAGGCTCCATCTACATAATGAGGCTTGTATTTAAGACGTTCAATTGGAGGAAAGCTGAGGAAGTGGAAGAACATGAGGCCTCTAGGATAATGATTGTTTCGCCGCTGCTGTTGGTATTAGCATCTATCGTGGTTGGAGGGACTTTCTATAGCCTTTATCACTTCATTTCTTCCACTTTTAGTCTATCCTATGCTATCTATGGTCTCGATATTGGCTCAATCATTGTAGGATTAGTAGGGATAGCGATAGCTATCCTTGCTTTCTATGTCGGTCAGGTAGATCTCTATGGTAATAACATAACACGTGGGATAATTAACTTCTTCTACTATGGTTGGTATATAAATCCAGCCTTTGACGCCATAGGTATGGGATATAGAAGGTTCTCCGAACTAGTGTTTAAGGGATTTGAGACTGGGGTGCTAGATAATTTGATAAATTACAAACTTCCCTCCTCGATTACTTCCGCCGGCTCTAAGATATTCAACGGAATACAGACCCAAGTCCTAAGGGACTACGTGGCTGTTTATGGAGCTGGAATAGTGGTCCTATTCTTGCTTTTCTTAATTCTCTTCCTTGGGGTGAGGTAAGATGAACGTCGGAGACCTGATATTGGGAATTCCAACCGCTCTATTAACTGCGGTTGCAGTAACCATACTGTATATGGACGATGGCTCAGAGTCTTCGTTTAGCAGAGTCTCTTGGACTGCAATAGTAAGCGTAATAATCTCTATAATAGTTGTAAGCTTGGGCCTAGGTTTAAGAATTCACGGGTATGCATTTTCTAATACAGTTGTTCTAGACGATACTGGTTACCTTCTCTCTATTGCCGCGGCCATAGCAACTCTTATCACGTTACTTGGAGCCAACAATACAATTGTTGAATGGAAAACTAGGACTTCCTTCGTGTCACTGGTTCTCCTTACCTTATTGGGGACGATCTTCATATCTTTAGCCGCTAATGTGTTGGTCATAGTTTCGGCTTGGGCAATAGCATCCGCGGCTTCATATGCCATAGCCATGATCAGGAAGGACTATAGTTCGGCCGATGCTGGGATCAAGTATCTTGTGATGGGTCTAGTCTCAAGCTCGCTGATGATATTTGGTTTCTCTCTGTATATACTATCCTCTGGATTCGGCTTCTCGCTGATTGTCGCGGATCCCATATACCCTCTGTTCCTCCTGGGTTCCTTCTTCCTTATAGTCGCCTTCAGCTTCAAGATAGGCGCCTTTCCGTTTCAGGCCTGGCTTCCTGATGTATACACCGGCTCTGATAGGGTAGCTGTATCTTTCATATCCTCTACGTCTAAAGTTATAGGTATAGCTGCCCTTCTCAGAGTGTTCCAGTTTGTTAAGTTAGCTCAACCCTACGATCTCTACCTCTTCTTGGCTTTTGCCATTATTTCTGTGGGGAGTATGGTAGTAGGAAATGTTACCGCTTTTTCAAGAAGAGATCTCTCAGCGATATTGGCATTTAGTAGCATTACCCAGGTTGGCTTCCTGATGATAGGTTTCTCCATGATAGTATTCCAGCCTCAAATAGCTGAGGTCGCCATAGCAGTTCAGACAATCGCATATGTCATAGCGCAGGCTGGGCTTTTCCTATTTATAAATGCCTTGGATAGAGCAACGGGGGATACTTCCCTTTCAGTACTTAATGGTCTCTCCTCCAGTGATAGATCTCTAGCCATAAGTGTTTCCTTGCTCCTCCTCAGTCTACTGGGAATTCCACCACTCTTGGGCTTCTGGGGTAAGCTTTTTCTCTTCGAATCCAGTTTCAGTCAACCTTGGCTGCTAGTATTAGGCGTCATAAATAGTGCCATATCTGCTGGCTACTACATTCCTATCATAAGGGAGATGTTCAAGTCCGGAAATCTACGCCTACCGTTAACCTCAGAGAGAGATAGTGTAATCTTAGCCTCTATCTTGACCGTGACAATAGGATTTATTGCTCCACTGATCTTTTTGCTGGTGGTATAATGGTCAGAGTGGCCTTAGTAGGAGTTGGCAACGCGTCCTCAGCATTTGTTCAATCATTAGAATTATTTAATAATAAACATGATATATATGGTATGCATAAATTTCTGGAGGAACCTATCGAAATAGTGGCCGCCTTTGACATAGATAAGAGGAAGGTGGGGAAGCCACTTAAAGAGGCCATATTTTCACCTCCCAACGTCGTTGCTAAGTATACGGAAGTTAGAAATGATCTGATCGTCTTAAGGGGACCCACATTGGATGGAAGAGAGGGCATTTTAAGTGACATTATAGATGAGTCAGACGATCAGCCCGTAAGTGTTAGAGACGAACTTATACGCACTAAAGCTGAGGTAGTGGTCTCCCTGCTACCTACTGGAACCGATAAAGCGTCCCGATTTTATGCGGAGGAGAGCTTGGAGGCTGGTGCTGCGTTCATAAACACCACACCCTCTGCCGTAGCAAAGGAGTTAGGTCAAAAGTTCTATCAGTCAAAAATCCCTATTTTCGGTGATGACTTACTAAGTCAAATTGGAGGTACTGCTGCTCATGTGGGAATAATATCATTTTTGCGCGAAAGAGGTGTGAAGGTTGTACGGTCATATCAAGTCGACATAGCCGGAACCACTGAGGCGACCATATCACTCGAGGGATGGAGGAAAGAACTGAAAAAGGGTCTTAAGAGTAATTTAATCGCTACGGTCTCTGACGGTGCTGAGGTGACAGCGGGTACCTCCGATTATGTAGGTTTCCTAGGAGACAGGAGAGTAAGTTATATGGTAATAGAAGGGATATATTCCTTCGGCGTTCCAGTGAGAGTGGACGTTTCCATGAAGACCTATGATGGGCCTAATGCGGTTGTTCCTCTACTTGAGTTGGTTCAGCTTGCCAAGATTTTCTTAGGAGAGAGGAAGGGAGGTCCTTTGAAGGAGGTGTGCTCACTATACTTTAAGTCTCCACCGGAACAAGATAGTTTGAGTTTAGAAGAGAGAAGAAGAAGATTGGAAGACTTGATGATGAAAAGAACTCCGGTCAGATAGATGAAGACCCGTGTGAGGACTGAAACTACTTTCCTCTGGATATTACGGTGAATTTATCCTCCATTAATGGGATGAACTCCTCTCCTGTAGCACTTGAAAAGTAGGAGATTATGGGTACAATTTCCTCCCTTTCAGTTTGTGTAAGATGTCTATACTCAACAGTAGGAGCGCCCACCTTGTCCTCAAATATTTTCTCGGCAAACTCTCGGGCCGAGGGAGGAAGCAGCGGTTTCAGCTCGAAATAGCTTAATTCTTTCATCTCGTCAATCTTCTGAGGATCTATAAGTCCTCTCATACCAAGTGCCTTCAAGAACCTGATTAGTTCAACCTTGTTTATCCCGAGTCCTATGTGATCCCCTTTCACGTATCCTCTTACAAATATTCTACCACCTACCATACCCGATCCTATATGATTCCCTAATTCTCTGTCCTCTTTATTGAAAATTATTGCTACTCCTCCTGCCATATATTCGCCCAAATAGTCATCAAAGGTCCCTCCTATCACCAAGTAGGGCCTCGAGTCCTTATACTCACGCATCTGGATTGCCGCCCTGTTTCCAACGTTGCCCTTCACAAATATTTCTCCTCCCTGTAGAGCTTGGCCTAGAACGTCTCTAGCATCCCCGATTATCACTATTCTTCCGGAGTGCATGGTATCCGCAGCATCATCACCGACGTTTCCGTAGATATAGAACGTATTTCCATTGTTTAGGTTGGCCAAACAGTTTCCAACAGTGCCATAAACGGTAACCTTGGCGTTCCTTATTCCTAACCGAGGGAGAGTGATGCCTAAAAATCTTGGACCCATGGCATTGATTAGTGTTACCTCTCTTCCCTCCTTCGCGAGTTTGGCTATAATCTCGTTTATTGTTCTATAATCAAGATTTCTAATGTCTATGGCGTTCGATGGAGTTTTCATTGATGGTGGTAGCGGAGGTTCTCGGCCATATCTTATGATGCCCCTTTTCAGGGAAGCTATCATATATCCCCCAGGCTTCAAGGTCCAAACCCGTGCTTCATCGCTTAGTTCCCTAATCTCACTCTCTTCACTGGCAGCATAGATAAAGTTCTCATCCTCTCCTATCACAGCTGGCCTGAACTTAGCCTTATCCGCGATTACAATTAGATAGAGATCATCACCATAGTAACCCAAGACTGCCGTAAATGGCCCGTCTAGAGATGTCCCTCTTACAAACTCCCTCTCACCCACTAGGGTTTGTGTTGCCTCCTCGACACTCAATCCTTCCTCTAACAACTCCTCGAACAGCATAGCGATTACTTCGCTATCTGTACCAACAAAGCTCCTGACCCCCCTTGATTTAAGAAACTCCACATTTGCACCAAAGGAACTTACATCACCATTATGGACGACTGCAACGTCGAACCCAGAGAATGGATGTGACCAGAACGGATAATATCCAGGTGAATTGGTAGGTTGTCTGGTATGTGCAAGCCATAAATCCCCCTCAGTCTCGCCGATTTGTGTCTCGTTAGCCACCTTCTCAGGATAACCTACTCCTTTAAGCACCTGGAGAGACCTTCCGATTGAATATATTCTGCCCTCTCCCTCCTCCCACATTATTTCATTTGCACGCCTCACTGCCCTTCTAACAGATGGCTCATCTATTACCGAGAGAGAACAGTCACATAATTCACCAAAGTTTCTATTTATAATCACCTCGTCAATCTTAACTCCCATCGCGCTTAATCTGTCGGTCACGAGATCAGGACTCCTGGTAAATGCCCTGAGCCTAACCCTATCGGATCTTTCTGCACTAAAGACTGCGAATCCGGCCCCAAGTTCGCTCCCTCGATGCTTGACCCTGTTTATAGCCCTTAATACCTCTTTTCCTGTTATTCGGCGGCTCTCCTTTTTCCTTAGTATTCCAAACACTCCGCACCCAGAAGGCTGATATATCATAGAGAACCCGCCACCTTGACTCTAAGCCTCCTGCTTATTTCACTGTTCAGATTAATGTTCCTTAGGAGTTCCCTGTTTCCTATTATACTGTTATAGACGTTATATACTCCCGCTGCCCCTGCCAACAATGATATTTCTCTTTTTGACGCAGCAATAAGGTTAAACGACTTTTCAAAGAGGTTGGTTCTGCCTCCATCTCCTAATGCCAGTTCCATTATTTTCCAGGGTAGAAACACTACTTCTGCGCCCAATCCCACTAACTTCATTACGTCACCAACGTCCCTAAGACTCTCAGCCGTTACCATAATGTCGTATCTGTCTCTTACGCCCAACCTCTTTAGGTATGTATCCAGTTCTGACGTCATAACCTCTACTGGTTCCTCAAATTCCTCAAGAATCAGTCCTGCTATTCTATTATTCTCCACTATCTCTAACCCCTTTGATATGTTATTTATCATCCAATACTTTCCCTCTCTTGGCGATCTCTCCCACAATCCTGCTCCATTAACTTCGCTGGATATGGAGATTTCCTCATAGCCAGGGTTCACGTCCTCTACCAGAACCGGAATATTGGTTGCCAGGGCTGCCCATTCCATTGCCTCCCTTATTGCTCTTGGGCTCCCCCTTAGATCTATGCCCATTGGTGCAGAAAACTCAAGTGTGCCCCCGAGCAATTTGATCCTTGTGTCTATCTGCTCCCTGTAAGGATCTATGGAAGGCCTAGTAACTTGTGCCCCATCTATTCTTAGCCAATCCGTGATTCTTCGAGGTGGTTGTACATCAGGAGGTGCGTTACTCCCCATGCTGACTATTGTGGGAACACCCTTTGAAGCCAACTCATGGAGATGAGAAATGACGTCACTTGACTCCCAATTTCTCATAACGGGATCCGAATCCTCTGGTATTCCCTCAACACCCAGTACGTTAAGCGTATCTCGGGTGAGGGAACTACCTTTCAATAGATCTCTTCTCCCTACTAACTGGTCTATGGATGAAAGGCCTACACCGCCTACTATCTCTGAGAGCTCTTCTATAAATCCTCTTATAAAGTTATTTATTTTACCTAAAGCGAAATTAAAATCAATCTCCCTACTCCCATCGATCTTGTTGGTTAATGCTGTTGGACATGAACCAATATGGCATTTATGTACCATTACGCATCCCATTGCTATGAGAACACTAGTCCCTAAGTTTACGATGTCGGCCCCCAATGCCATCAACTTGGCTGCATCTAATGCGTCACCTACTCGCCCGCCAGCAACTATTAGGAATCCATCCCTCCTGCCCTCCCTCCTCAAGGCCCTGTCAGCCGCAGCCACGGCCATCTCCACTGGTATACCAACGTTGTCTCTCACTATCACGGGTGTAGCACCTGTACCGGCTCCGTGTCCATCTATTATTACGCCATCGGCTCCCATCCTCGCTATCCCTGATACCACATATGGAATATAGTTAGTAGCAGCTACCTTCACTAATACAGGCTTGCCAGTTGCCTCCTTCAGGGACTCTATCCTTTGCCCGAGATCTTCTATGGAATAAATATCGTGGTGCGGCGCTGGTGATATGGCGTCGAGACCCTTGGGTATCCTTCTGGTTAGCGATATTGGTTCAGTGACCTTGGATCCAGGTAAGTGTCCACCTATACCAGGTTTAGCTCCCTGGCCAATTTTTATCACTATACCTATACCTTTGGTCAGTGTTTCTATACTAACACCAAATCTGGCTGAGGCCCACTGAACCAATATGTTGCTATGTTTAGATACAGCTGGATTAAGTCCTCCTTCTCCAGTCCCTGCAAGTGTATTGGTTCTGTCAGCTGCCTCTGCTATTACCATATTGGGCACACCGCTAAGTGCCCCAAAAGACATGTCGCCAAGGTATATGGGAGCAGAGAGCTCCTTTCCTAGTATTTTCCTGGCAGTATTGGACCCTCTTCCCTTTTTTATAAGCTTAAAGTTTACCCTATCAAGTACTCTCAACGAACTAGTTCTCTCTAACGTAAGATTTCCTTTGCCTGTCGACGAAAGTCTTCTTATATATGATATCCTCTGTATATCCCAAAATTCTACCCCTTTTTGCTTTGGAATGTCAATGTATCTATCAATTATCACGGGCGATCGAAGATGAACTTAAACTTCAATTCCTTTATACTTTAATTGATGAAAATCGTACAGCACGTCAAGCCTTATATAATTATACTTTACGATAATCGAATCTAGCTCTTGCTAATTTAGTACTTCTAATTACATTCTTCGTACTAATAAGTCCGAACTTTTTCATTATCACGTACCTTGCTAGACAATGGACTAGGTGATTAAATCTGTTCAATTTTTTGAACAAAGATATATGTTAGTGTTGATATGTTCTTACATCCAATACATGTTTTACTGTTCCTTTTCAAGGTCAGACGCGGGTTCTTACATCACGCTCAGTACTAATCCCCTCATCACACCTAGTTCAGTATGAGCATCGTTGTCACAATAATAAATCAGGCCCATACCCTAAATTCATCTTTCTATTTCCGTCGAATTCCCTTCATATCTCTAAAGGACTCAAAATCTAATTGATCGTAAGAATTATTGATCTTTTTCAGTTTTAGGTCTTATTATTATCATTCCAGATTCCTCATCAACCTGAAGGTAGAACTTAGTACCAAACTTCTCAACCATTGACTTTGGGACGTAGAGGTTTAGTGGAAGGGTATAGTATTCGTATTGGTAAGTCCTCCCCTTTACCACTTTCCTCCCGGTTAGTCTTCTTGCCTCTACTTCCCTCTCTTTCATGTGTCTTTCTCTTCAATGTAAGCTTTAAACTTTTCCCAGATTCATTGAAACAAAGAAAACGGGTTATAGACTAACCACGTAGGTTAGTTCTATCTTACGGGCAGACCCTCCAGTGAGGATGTAATTTCTTTCACTACTTTTTCAGTAGTCAAGTCAGTTTCGCCCCTCACCCACTGACTTACTAGCATTACATGAAATATGGATGAAATCAGATTCCTAAAATTCGTGGCTATGTATTTGGATGAAAAAATAGCTCCTGATTGTGCTGAGTTAGCTCAGATTGCCCTCAAGAGACTTCTCTCAGAGATGAAGGAGAGAGGTTTGGAAAGTGTCGTAAACGATTTCCTTAAAGATGAGGACCTAGTCTTGGAGACTTAAGTCAATGGTAAGTTGTGTTTAAATCTACACATTTTCCCATATGTTAAACACCTCTTATCTTCTGGTGTGGACAGAAGATTTTTATATCTAATAATCCCATGTATAAACCATGGAAGCATTAGTAAAAGTACGCCAAATACGAGAGAGTGACTGGAATGCGGTATTGAAATTCTATAATTCTCTACCATCCGAAGATCTATATTTACGGTTCTTTCATATCTACAGGATGAGTGCGGAGGACGCCGTTAAGTTAGCGAAGTGTGAAGATCATTACACCGTGGTGGCCGAGGCGGGAGGAGAAATAGTGGGAGAAGCAACTATTCATCCTGACGGAGAATTTTCAGTAGTAGTGTCCCCGTCATATAGGAGGGCGCACCTGGGGACTAACCTAGTCAAACAACTAATAATCAAGGCCAAGGAATTGGGACTTAAGGAGGTGAAGTTTTACACCTTGCCCGAAGATTATCCCATGATAGCTTTAGGTAGAAAGTTAGGTTTTCAACTTTCATTTGATGGAGAAGAGGTTGTTGGTGTATTAAGGCTGTGAGGGTTGTTTAGCAGCTTGTTCTTAGACTATCAATCATGTCCCTGGCACTTTTGAGAATTGTGGGGCTTACATCCTCTTGATGGAATAGTATAACTTTATCTAATCTTCCTAGGGAAGAAGCAACTCTGGATACTTTCTTGATGTCCATCGAACCGTTCTTAGTGGAAACGAAGAGGCTAAGCGGTTCCTGCTCTGGTACGTCCGAGAATTCATGGAAAATTACAGATCCTTCGGACTCGCTAATTAGCTCCATAGCGTCTGTCTTGATTTTCTCAAACTTCCTAGCACATTCGCCAGTCAGCTCTAAGTCCTTATCCCTCCTGAAACCTTTCCTAAAAAGTATAGCTTTACTAAATTTATTTTGAGTTAATGATATAAGATTTAGGACCTTGAAGTCGGTAAGGCTAAGAAGATCAGTGGAACTTTCTGGAATTTTTATAATTTCGGACTTCAGTATATTTGCTATGGCCAGTGCCAATATCGCATTGTACATACCTACTACACTGTGAAAATACACATTCTGGTACATGTGGGCCCTGCCAAGAAGGAATTCTTCAGCTATTGGAATTCCCTTCTCTAGAACTTCAACCCTTCCTTCTTTGTAAACCAAAGTTCTCTTTAACCTTTCTAAATCGAAAAGGCCGTAGACCACTCCTGCATAGTATGAATCCCTAAGCAGATAATCAGATCTGTCCGCGTCGATGGAACTAGATATTATGTAACTGCTAAGCCTCTCCTCTTCAGTGGTTGGTTCGTTAAGAAGGGCATGTTTAGTCGCTTTTATGGGGTCGGAAATCGTTGTCTCTTTGGCGACTTTCTCCAATTGTTTTGAAAGTTCCTCTTCAATTATCTTAAGGCCTATATGAACGTGGGTCTTTCGTCCACTTTCGTTCAGCTTCATCCCATATATCCAATTTGCCATTTCTATGGCCAACTCAAACGTATGCGAGAAGGGAAGGTGGCCTATGTCATGCAGCATTCCTAAAGTTGATATGAATTGGACAAGCCCTGGGCTAATTATATCCAGTCCGCTGTTCCTTCCTATCATCACTGCCATTTCTCCTGAAGCTTTCATAACGCCTAAGCTATGTTCGAACCTATTGTGAGTCATTCCGGGATATACGTGACTGGCTAGGCCTGTTTGAGAGATGTACCTCAGTCTTTGAAATAGAGGAGAGGAGATGATCTCCAGTTGAGTCTCAGATGGTTCGATGTAGCCGTGAATTGGATCCCTAATAAGCTTCATTAACCCGCCTCCGCTAAAACCTCGAGGACTGCTTTAGATACCTGCTCAACCTTGGATTCTAACGTACTTCTATCAATCCACTTTGTTTCTCCCGCCAATTCATCGCTTATTATAACTGATGCGGCAGTCCTAAGTCCACGAAGTCTTCCCAGACTGAAAAGTGTGGCACATTCCATTTCCACGGCCAAATTCCCTAGAGAAGACCATTTTTGAACAAACGATGAATCCTCCGCATAGAAAGCGTCACTACTAAAGAGCATACCTTCCCTGAAGTTTATACCTCTTTCTCTTAACTTCTGGGTCAGTGCCATTGTGAGCGCTATGTCTGGAGCAGGAGATATGGTAACCCCTTGGCCCACATACTGTCCTATGGTTCCCCCAGGCAGATGAGATGCCCCTGTAGCTACCAAGACATCGCCTATCTTCAGAGTGGGAACCAATGAGCCAGCCGTACCTAATCTGATGAAAGTCTTGACTCCCAACATATGAAGTTCCTCAACCACAATTGCTGTTGACGGTCCTCCTATCCCATGGGTAGCTATAGTAACTTTACTTCCTTTATAATTACCGGTGTATACTAAAAAGCCTCTATTGTCGTTTACCAATTTAGGTTTGTCCAGAAATTCGGAAATTTTCTTCACCCTACCAGGATCTCCGGCTATCAGCGCCTTTTGAGCTAGGTCCTCTGGCTTAGCCAAAATATGAACGGGATTCATGTTGGCGTTTTCTCCACCACATATAAAAAACATGAAGGTTTCAAGTAGTGTTTTAATCCCCTCTGCTATTTCATCCTAATGCCAAAAGAGCTGTACTTTCCAAAGCAGGTCGATTTAAATTACGTAGTAAATTCTCTAGTGGGTCAACTAAGTTCTGAAGGTTATAAGGTCCAATCCAATGTTGGACAGAACATGGCTGTGGTACAAGCCAAGAAAGAGGGAATATTACGGACCCTTGTGGCTGCTAATAGGGCATTCACCTTCACCTTTAACAACACTATCAATGGACTGCAAGTAAAGATAGGAATGGGAGCGTGGGTTGAAAACCTGGCGGCCACTGCTGTGGAGACAATTGTACTAAGTCCGCTATTCCTGTTGGTGGATGTGCCGGAGATGTTATATAACGAGCATATAGAGGGGAAGTTCTCAAAAATTATTGAAAATGTTGTTAATCAGGCCCCCTTATCGTCACAGACTTTTCAGCCCGCACAACCCGTGCAATATCAGCAACCTCAACCCAATTATCAGCAACCGATCACCCAGCCACAACCAGTCAACCAAGGATTCTCTTACTGCCCCGCATGCGGAACTCAACTGTCTGCCTCATTCAAGTATTGTCCAAGCTGTGGGTACAAACTACAGTAATTATTTTGTAGATATTTAGCGTAAACTGGAACTTGTTGTATAACTATTACCATTAATTTCCTAAAAGATGGTTGATGAGAAAAGCAACTCTCTTTTCTTACTCTTAAGTTAAAACACAGATCTCATTTTTTCATCATTTATTCAGAGATCACCTCACTCCTCATCCTTATCGGTTAGGAGATCTAACTTTTCAAGCAATTAACCACTACGTTCATAAAGCGCATCCTTAGTTCCGTTTAATTTAGTGGATCTAAGGGACTTTATTTTGATTTTCAAATAACGATATATTCTTTTATTTTATAAAATAATATCTATATTTTATATTTAGTTATTTTCTGAATTTTGCCTTACCTATGATTGTGGAGTCATTAACTCTTATCTTCACGAGAGTGGAAGAGCCTGTATGGACAGATAATCCTCCAAAGGTTTTCAAGTCTGTTTCCTCAGGGTTTCAACGACACTCATGAATTGGTAAGGGCTGCCGAAGTTGAAGCAAGGATTTACGAGGTACGCACCCCATAAAGGGGCCCCATGGGTAACTTAGGCCTATCTTCAGGCTTAGGACTGTTGAGTCTGAGGAGCCATATCCTTACCTGCAAACGAGAGCAAGGTGGTAGATCGAAGGAGGAATTCCCCATAATGAGGGTAAGTTCACACTATTACGCTATCTTCTATTCTACTGTTAGCGTTTATGAGTTTATGTGGATAGACCTTTGACCTTATTATTACGGTTCCTTCCTCAACAACAACGTCGTCACCTAGCGTGCTGTTTACTATCCTAACTGGGTTATCCTTAGTTGACCTTATCTCACAATGTCTACCAACTATGGAATTCTCTATTGTCGTCCCCTCCCCAACATACACACGATCCATTACTGCGGACTTGATTATCTTAGCCTCCGCCCTTATGACACTAAAGTTATCCACAACTGACTCCTCTATGTATGTGCCACTCCCTATGTGGCAATGTCTTCCTATCAAAATGTTTCCTTCTAATTCTATCTCTTTTTCCTTGTACTTTCTTCTTATGTAGTTTCTTCTCCTTATAGAGTCAGGGCTTTGACCCTGTATGAATATCCTTCTGTCCTCATCTATTTTTTTACCTAGGAACCCCTCATCAGGAACTGTTTTAAGTAACGTTAACATAGCCTCCAGATATCTTTCGGGCGTTCCCACGTCAAACCACAGATCCTCAGTTTCATAACCATAAACCTTCCTTCCGGTTTCAATCAGGTAAGGTATGAAATCTTTTCCAAAATCCATCCTTCCTTCCTTTCGCATCTTTACAACTTCCTTCTCCTTGAAGATCTCCCTTACCTCAGGGGAAAGCAAGTATATTCCAGTGTTGACAACGTTTGAAGGGGCCTCCTGTGACTTAGGTTTTTCCACGAATTTAGTTATCCTTTTATTCTCATCCATAACGGCCACTCCAAAGCCCTCTATAGAATCCATTTTCTTTAGTACAATTGACATAGTAGCCTTTTTAGATTCATGGTATTCCACGAATTTAGTTAATTCTAAGTGGAAAAGATTATCACCTTGAATTACCATAGTTATATCATTTATATCATAATAATCCATATTTATTCTAACTGAGTCCGCGTTGCCAACACTGTCTATCCTGGGCTGATACTTGAAATGCAGTCTAGGCCTTATCTTATATCTGGAGGAAAGGCCTATTCCCTCTTTGAAATTATCAAATAATGATTTGTAGTTTACATAACCCCTTACACCAAATATGAACTCTTTCACGCCTTGCCTGGCTAGTTCCAATATGGGAAACTCCAAAAGAGGTCTGTTAAGTATTCTAACGGTTGCTTTGGAGGTCTCTATCGTTAAGGGTCTCAGTCTAAGAGCCTCCCCTCCTATTGGAACAATTACCTTCAGCTTTGATAGATCCATGATCAGATATTAGCGGAATTCACAAATAACTCTGCATGAGACGAGTTGCCATTGGATTTGAGGTTCATCAGCCCTTCAGAGTGCGAAGAGACTTCTTTTGGAACCCTAGGTTGAGAGGAGAGCTTTTGGATAGATTCTTTGATACAATGATAAATAAAGAAATATTTGAAAGAGTAAAGCGTAGGTGTTATGTTCCTGCCACAAAGATCATCTTAGATGAAATAGAGAGGGCACATGAGGAGGGCAGCGAAGTCAAGTTCTTCTTTAGTCTTTCTGGAACCTTACTGGAACAGGCAGAGAGATGGGGTAAGGACTTCCTTGATTTACTTATGGAGCTTAGATACACAAACAATGTAGAGTTTTTGGGACAAACCTATTATCATTCCTTGGCGGGAACTTGGGAGGATAAGACTGAGTTCAGGGAACAGGTTGAGGCACACAGATCACTTCTGAAGAATTTATTCAACTATATACCCCAAATATTTGAGAACACCGAGCTACTATCCAACCTCTCAATAATGCGTGAGGTTAAGTCTTTAGGTTTTAAGGGAGCATTGGTGGAGGGGAAGGAGTCCCTCCTCAAGGGAAGGAGTCCCAACTATCCTTATATATTAAAGGGGACGGACTTCAGGCTTTTTTTCAGAAACTATAAGTTAAGTGACGACGTGGCATTTAGATTTTCTAACCGTCTCTGGGATCAATATCCTCTAACAGCTGAGAAGTTTGCCAATTGGATTTCTCAGTCGGAGGGATATAGCGGACTCATATTTGTGGACTATGAAACGTTCGGAGAGCATCATTACGAACAGTCAGGCATAATGGACTTCCTCAGATGGTTACCTAGAGAATTGGAAAAGAAAGGGGTAGAAATGGTTACTCCATCAGAGGTATTAAGCGAAGCCTCGGAGGAAATTGAACTGGAAGGACTTTCCTCATGGGCAGACGTGAGGAAAGACGAGAGCGGTTGGCTTGGTAATCAGATGCAGAGGGCCTACGATGAATTGGTGTTAAGGGCGGAGTTGCCATCCAAAGAGTTGGGAGGAGATTTCCTGAAAGCGTGGAGGTATTTCAGCACCAGCGATAACTATTATTACATGTATGTAGGAGAAGGGGGTCCCGCTGAGGTACATTCTTATTTCAACGCATATGATTCACCGGTTGAGGCGTTCATCAATGAATTCTACGCTCTCTCGATGTTTCTTAGCGAAGAGCTTGAGAGACTTGGGGTTAGGAAGGAGCCCTTCTTCTTTTATAAGGGAGGTAGGAAATTCGGTGTGGCCTGGAACGATGAGGAGGCCCATGAGGTTATGAAAAGGGATCCCTCAATGAAACAATATGAGAAATATCTAGAGGAGTGGCTAAAATGAAGAGAGTAGAATCGCTCTGGTTTGATGGCGAACTGAAATCAATCCTAATGTTTTCATTTGAGATGTCGCCCATAGCGTCGGGAGGAGGACTTGGGGCAGCTGTATATGGGCTGTCCACCGCCCTAGCCAGGGCTGGGATGAAGGTCATAGTAGTAATGCCGAGCCATGGTAGACATCTAAGCGCTGAGCATAGGGAGTTGCTCGGACTGAAAGAGATTGGGCTAAGAACAGCAGGAGAAAGGAGAGGAGTTGACGGTTATACTTATAGATATTCAATAGGGGCTGAGAGAGGCAGCTTAGATGGGGTTAATATAATACTGTTGAAGGGAATGGATCGTGAAACTGGTGCCCTTCTTGATGCATGGGGGGTTTATGATTGGAGCATGGAGAAGTCCTCCCTCATGGCGAGGGCTGCCCCTGCTCTCGTTCAGTATCTAATAGATCAATCAGAGGTCCCTTCTTTAATACATATCCATGATTGGCATTCTGTGTTAGCGGGCATATCCACTAAAAATGAACTAGAGATAAGGAGAGTCGTAGTCCCTACAATCTTCACTGTACATCTTCTGAACAAGGTTGGTGCCCCATGGCACTATGCCTCAGAGGAGTGGTCGGGACTCTATAATTGTCCCCACTATATATGGTCAGTAAGCAAACACGTCCTTAGGAGAACTAGAGAGGTTTGGGACGATCTATCGGGCGGATACCTAGAGAGGTTTGCGGCCTATGAGGCCGATCTATTGACATCTGTAAGCTCAAACTATCTCAAAGAAGTAATCAATTTTGTGGGTAGCTGGGCTGAGAATAAGTCATGTGTGACCTATGATGGCACTGATTGGAGCTTCTCCCAGGTCCAGCAAATGGCCAAGGAGATGGGAACCATTGATAGAGCTCAACTAAGAGATAAGTTACTTTCATCGATGTATTCCATGAGGGCAGTACCAGAGGACTTCTCCACAGGTAGTATACTTTGGCAGTCAAGGGAGTCCCTCGGAATTAGAGATGACTGGACCTATGAACCAATGGCCAGTGGTCAGCTCGTTCTATTCACTGGAAGAATGGTATACCAAAAGGGAGTGGAGCTTCTAATGAAGGCTTTCAGGAGAGTCGTCTTCAGAATTCCTGACGCTAGGCTAATAGTTCTCGGAATACCTGGAAAAGAGTATGAATTGTTGAGGGAAGTGGTGAGTGAAGCCTCCTCCATGAAGAATAATGTAAGACTTCTAGTAAGTTCGCAAATTGATGGACGAATATATAGACTTCTTCACTACGCGGCTTCAGTGTTCGTCTCTTCCTCCAGATGGGAACCATTTGGCATAAATGTTGTAGAGGCCATGGCTGTGGGTACGCCAGTAGTAGGTTATAGAGTTGGGGGAGTGGCTGAGACTGTAGTTGACTTTAGATCTAACGCCGAGGGTACAGGTCTCCTGGCGAGACCAGAGAGTGTAGAGGAGCTTTCCGAATATATCTATGCCTCTCTCATCCTTTCAAAGGCTGCAGAAAGTGGTAATGCTTCTCTTCTTTCCACACAAGGGGTAATTCAAACTGGTGACCCTAAGTTCTGGTTCAAGGTCAGAGAAAACGCAGTGAAGCGAGTAAGTGAAAACTTCACGTGGGATGCAGCTAGAGAATATGCCCTTCAGTGTTATAGAAAGAGCATTGAGATGGCCAGATACAGAACCATGGCCTCTTTTTAGGCAGAACTAAAAAGACAAATACAAGTTATATTGTTCTTACACAACCTATTTTAGGTTCTACGTGTATAGCTATATGATCACCATGGCTAAGGAAGAGCTTCTCCTGACAGGTAACTTGGATACCGCCGCTAAGAAGGCGGCGAAATGGTTATTGGAAAAGAAACCCATAAAGAGTCTTAAGGATTGGGGTATATCTTTCTCCCTCTGGCCACCTCATTTGACCACGAGCTGTTGCGGAACTGAGTTTGGGGCCTTTGCGGCAGGAAGGTTCGACTCCGAGAGATTTGGGATGCTTCCCTTCAACGGCGCAAGGCAATGTAATTTGCTGGTTATAGAAGGGACCATGACTCGAAAGATGGCTAGAGCTGTAAGAGTGGTCTACGAGCAGATGCCAGAACCTAAATACACTATCGCGATGGGCGCATGTTCTCTAGAAGGAGGAATATTCTGGAACTCCTATAACCTAGTCCTTGCAAGTGAGATTGGCATACCTGTTGATATATATCTCCCTGGCTGCCCAACTAGGCCAGAAGCCTTGGCCCGTGGCCTGCTTATGCTACAGCAGAAAATAAGGGGCAAGAATGTTCAGCCTTTGAAAGCTCAACCCATCAGTGCGTAAATATTGTTAACGTTAGTATGCGTATATCCTGTCTTTATTGTGGCCCCTAATCTAGCCAAGGGGGTATACGTATCGTGGGCAGCTAGGTAGGATTCAATTTCATTAATTTTTATGGAGTCCGTTACAATGGCCCCAGCATATGGGCTGTTTCCGTCTATTCCATCTGTGGCATAGGCAAGAAGACCGAACTCTTCATCCTTCAGTAATTTGAGTAAATGGAGTGCCATTTCACTGTTTCTACCTCCTACCCCTCCCCTTCCTTTAACCTCCACCTCAGGTTCACCTCCAAAGAACAGGATGAAAGGTCTTGAAAGGGGGAGACCGTATCGAGTGCAACTCTTGAATATTGACGCCATAACTTTAGCTACCTCGTTTACGCTTCCTTGAAGCTCGGATGTTAGTATAAGGGAATTTTTGAACTCCTTTGCAGTTCTTCTCAGAACCTTCATGTTATCTAAAACTATGTAACTTTTACTGTTCAAACTTTTAGGGGTCTCCTCTATCTCTCCTGCTACACCTCTTCGCAACACTTGAATTACTTTTTCATCTAATCCGATCTTTAAGGCAATTTCCAACGCCTCATTGAATGTGGTGGGATCCGGTACGGTAGGGCCGCTTCCAATCGAGGCGATGTCGTTTCCTGGAACATCACTCACAATGAAATTGATGATTTTCCCCTTACTGAGCTTCCCAAGTCTTCCCCCCTTTATTAGTGATAGATGCTTTCTCACAGCATTTATTTCCCTAATGGAAAGACCCGAGGTCACAAGCTTTTTGTTAACATTTATTAGTTCCTCCAGGTGTAATAGGGGAACCTCAACCATGGCCGAGGCGCCTCCTGATAGCATCACTATTAGTGTATCATAGTCGTCTTCGGAAACCTCCCTCATTACCTCTTCACCGGCTTTCAAACTCGATTCATCAGGGATAGGATGGGCACCCTGAAGAATTGTAGCTCCCTCCAATGATATATTAACCCCCTTAGGGACTACGGTAATGCACTTTATTGGCCTCAGAGAATGCATGGCCCACTTGGCCATCGGATACGCAGCCTTCCCTATGGAGATAACTTTTACTCTACCTAACTTGTGCCTTTCACCGAAAATCTCCAACTCGTCACTCCTCACCGATAGTGTTTCGCTCAAGGCCCTATACGGATCAGCTGCCTCTTGAATTATTGGTAATAATGACTGAAGAGGTTGTTTGTCCATACTATTCACTTCGTTGGATCTATGAAGATCCTTCCGTTTCTCTCTGAACTGGAGAGTTCAATTAGGGCATCCTTTCCCTCTTCCAATGAAAACTCTTTCCACACCCTTACCCTGCAGTCGCTGCAGACCTCTATTAGCTCCCTGAAGTCCTCTAGGCTACCGCGATTAGTTCCAATTATTCTGATATGCTTCGAGTAGAGCTTCGAGAGATCAAGCCTTACTTGGTTTCCTGTCATTACTCCAAATGTAACCAAGGTTGAGTCTAATCCGAGAAGGGAGGTCCCTATTTCCCAGAAACTGGCACCTAAGGAATTGATGACCACGTCAGCCATCCTGCCGTGAGTTAATTCCCTAACTTCCCTTTCAGCCTCCTCATAACCTGTTACAACATCAGCTCCCATCTCCTTTAACCATCTTTTGCGACTTACCGCAACAGTCTTGGCGCCCATCTTCTTGGCCAGTTGTATGGCAAACATGCCTGTATTTCCTGAGGCGCCTAACACAGCCACCACCTTCCCCATTCCTACATTGGCCTCCTTCAACGCATGATACGCGGTGAGTGCTGCCACTGACAGACTGGCCGCTAACTCCCATTCACCAGTGAAGGGAAATACCGTGGTATCCTTGACTACGATAAACTCTGCGAATCCCCCGTTTACATCCACTCCTATTCTCCCACCATTCCTGCATAGCATCTGTTTACCCTTGAGGCACATATCACATTTTCCATCGAAGAATCTAGTGTATAGTGCCACCCTCTCACCAGGCTTTATACCAGTTACATCAGGTCCAACCTCCTGAACCACTCCGGCGAACTCTGTTCCTGGAATGTGTGGTAGTGGGACCTTGAGGCTGGTCACAGTTAGATAGTCAACAGGGTTAACTCCGGCTCTCATTATTTTCAATAAAACTTCTCCTCGCCCAGGATTTGGATCAGGAACGCTCCTGACTGATAGATTATCAATTCCTTGTCTATCGAAGACTAAAGCTCTCATAAAGAACCGATATGACCGGAACGTTTTAACCTTGTAGGATGTAGAGTCTCAGGTTCGCTATCTTTTGAATATCCTCTAGTGTATAGGTTCGTAGCCAATCCTCCCGAGGGACCAGGCCGTCTTTAGTTTTTGTAAAGGAAAATGTATCCAACTTAATTACAGAAGTCTTAATCGCAGGAGTGCGTTTACTAGGCACATAGGAAGAGCAAGGATAAACGTTAAAGCCTCTTCAAATAAGAAAATGTCGGGACCCGTAGCTCAGCCAGGATAGAGCGCTGGCCTTCTAAGCCAGTGGTCGGGGGTTCGAATCCCCCCGGGTCCGTTGTGGGGGCACATCCCCCATACCCCCAAGCTTCAACTTCTCGTAAGATTCGACTATGTAATAGTGTGGTCACTTGTCAGAATAAATCATCTCTCCATTCAGAACGTTATTCCGCTGCCACGAATTAATGATAATTGTGGTGAGTCAATAGATCTTGAGATCTCGACAGATAGGGGTCTGTTAATTTACCTAACCTGTGACGACACTGTCAACACATTGTTATCCCCCCAGGTAGTAAAATTTATTATTACCATGAATGTAGTAATGATCATGGAATGGGTCACGGTTTCCACTAAAGTCAGAAGGGAGATATGGGAAATGGCGAGGAGGTATAACATCAACGTGTCGGAGGTATTGAGGAGAGCTTTAGAACAGGAGATCTCGAGGAGAGAAGAGGAAGAGGCTAGGGCGTCCGCAAGAAGGATAGTTGGGGAATTGAAGGTGTCAGAGGAGGAGGTGGCCAGGTTGATCAGGGAGGGTAGGGATGACAGGTGAAATATATATTGGACGCTTCCGCGATAATTAACCTTACTGAAAAGGCTGGAGAAGCCGTCATAGATCTCTTCAAGGAATGTCTGACCGCAGATCTGGCCTACTACGAAATAGGGAATTTCCTATGGAAAGTCAAAAGAACTAATTTGGTCACCGACTTCCAGAACGTTATGAAGTTTTTGAAAATCGAAAGTATTGGTCTGAACGAAAACGTGCTTCTAATCGCTGAGAAGGAGAACATAACTTACTACGACGCATCATACCTGTTCCTAAGCAGGAAGTATGGAGTCCCTTTAATCAGCGATGATAAGGACTTAGTGAGGAGAGGATCTAAGAAGACTTCAGATGTGCTTTGAGTGTGTCGATAGTCTCCTCACTTATCAGGATAAATTATCTCGCCCTTCAGAACATTGTGTGATTGACATGAACTAATGAGGATTGTAGCAGGTTAACAGAGCTTGGCAGATAGGCACATGTTAATTTGCCTAATCAATGTCAATTATGATCTCCCGATACAATTTTATGGAAGTTAAGGGTAAGCCGAGGACCTCGCGAGGGGAGAGGTCATCAAGAAACCTAGACGGCCTAATACTACTGCATGAGTAGACAGGGAGCTACTTGAAGGAATCACGAGGAAGAGGGAGCATGAAAGTCAACGAGAGAGGGACACTCTCGTACTGGACGGCCAAGTTTTTAAGGTTCTTAGCCCTTCCTTAACCTTAGCAGTTTAGTTAGGGTCCTCCTATAGGGTGAGAAGTAGAGGGTGATCCCTATTACGATCAAACCGGCGAGGAGGATCAGGGGAGGATCAGGAGCGGTTCAGCGGCCACGTACCATGGAGTAGTATAAACGGCTGTACCCCCACTGAACGGCGTCGGGGTGGGAATGTAAGTTGCATTTGTGATATTCCCCGATACATATCCCCCCGTTACATATGGGCCGACACTTACATTGGTGACATTCGCCAACGTATGGATTGGCATGTGAGGCAGTTGTAGAAAATAGGGAAAAAAGACTTTTGTCTATAGGGCTAGAGTAGGACCTAGCACATACCTCATAGATGTCATCATGATGCTTTTTAGGATTTCGTTGCATTTGGACAAGGTGAGGAAACTAGATTAAAGCCTTCTTCTTTAGGGGGTTAACTTAGCTCGTCACTCGTACTCTCTCCACACTTTTCCACATTTTGTACATTTGTAGAACCTTGTTATTGGCTCATCCGCACTCCTAGTTTGTAGCATCCAGTAGAAGGCTTCATCTCCTCCGCATGAGGGGCAGATTAGACCTTTCATTTTCTGACTGCCTGCTGGCGCTTGTTCATCTATTACTAGCATCTTGTCTTTTTCGTTATGTTTCACCTTACTTACTATTGTTAAGCTTTGAGTGGCCTCCTCTTCGTAGCCACACTTTTGACATTTGTATGCCGTCTTTCCATTTATTTTTTTAGGCGTCATCATACTTCTACAATTTGGGCAGAACTTCATACTAGGTCACCGATAAACCATCACTCCCTCTTTCGTGGTTTTTTAGTTTTTCCTCCAGCATGGTTCCTAACTTTAGGCACTTTACCTCCAGTTCCCCTGAATACGGCTTTCCCAAAGAGAAATTTGAGTAACTAATTTCCTTGTGAAAGTCCCTGGAAATTAATGCCCGTTCTACCTGGTCCTTCGAATCACCTATGAAGAACCCTTCCAGAAATTCCCCTCTGAACACACATAGAAAAAAGTGATCTATTTTCAAAATTACTGCAGTTCTTGTTCCATGTTTCAAAGTGACTCTACATCCCTCTGGAATTTATTAACCAACTCCAACCCGCGTTCTACCGCTTTCCTGAACGCATCCGCAGGGTCAATCTGACCGTCAGTTAAGATTTTTATTACTATTTTCTCCTCCAGCGGGTGTGGTTGTGAATAGGAGGCCATCTTAACATGTTGTTCCTTTAGGAGCAGATCAACTAGAAGTGCACCTAGCGTGTGCTCTTCTCCTTCTATCTCTACCTCTGCGTAACTATCCCCTGTTCTTCTGATTTCAACTTCCATGCTTTTTCACCATCGTGAAATTGGAGAGTTTCCTGTTTTCTACCTGTCCACATCTGCTACATTTAACGTGCTCATCATCAATCTTTTTCATTATACCTCCACATTGGGAACAGTGGGCAACGAGGACCCCAAACTCCTTACCCTTGATCGTTAATGGTAATGGGACCGCTGCAGATAATGGTCTTGCTCTTATGATGTCTCCAATCCTTACGGCCAGCGTTATTTGTTCTAGCCTCTTCTGAGATACCTGGGAGGAGTGTAGAACCCCAGAGAACGGCCTCAGGAATCTAGTCTCGTCTGCCGCAATAATATAGACCTGTGCCATATCCTCATCCACTGAAGTAATAACTCCTATAAGAGACTTGGCCTTCTTTAAGGTCTGCATATAATTTTTCTTAAATCCTATTACGTTAACCTTCCTGTTAATCATGTCATAGAATGTTCTCCCAACTACTCCTGCGTAAACAAGGCCTTGCTTATCGTAGGTACCGTCTCCGGGCATGAATTCCTCTATTGTAGAGAGATATGTTCCAGGTAAGACTATGTTTCCTTGATCCAATTGTGTCACCACGGGAATATATAAGGTTCCATTTTGCCCACTATTATCATCTTCGCCTCCCCTGGCGTAAGTATAGGCTTTTCGAAGTCATATAGGTCATCTGTTGGTAATCTTGGGCATGAGGTCACCACATAAGCATCAATGTAGCTTCTATCGAAGTTCCTAATTACATCCCGTGTGAGGTATTTCGATGTGAAGACGAAGGTCCTAACCCCTTTTCTCGATAAAGATAGCTCGAGCTGCTTAACCATCAATGGTCTATTCTGTCCAACCTTGAGTCCTTGTATTATTCCCCAAGTTCTACCTTCAATAGCCTTGTAGATCTTTGAGTACCTAACCTTTAGGACCCGCCATACTTCCTGTGTTACATCGGCTATTTTACCAGTGTAGGGATCTAGTTTTATTGTGGGCTTTCCCGTGGCTAATCCCAAACCCAGAGAGTGAAATTCTCCTCCGGATATGCTTACATATACGTCTGCGTCCACAGAAGTAGCCGCTTTATAGTCGCACCCCCATACTTGCCCATCATACATGAAGGGGTTGGACGGCTTACCAACTCTCACCTCAAATTCATTTTCCAACTCACTCCTTAAAGATCTAACTAAATCGCTGTGCTGTACCGTAGACGTGAGAGAGACGATTTTGGCTTCTCTCTTTCTTATTGCTATTCTCAGGTCATCTATCTCTTCCTTGGTTAATGTGAGGGTGCTTTTGGCATCCACAAATAGCGTAGGGAACTTTGGGTAATACCAGGTGTAAGGTGTATGACCGAAGTGAACTATCAAGTCAACGCCCAGAAGTTTGGCTTCGTCTTCAGCAATATCACACGAACCAAAGCTAGGCTCTCCTGAGACTACGAATTCAACATTTGGCATGGCCTCTGAGAGTCTAGAGACCACCTCAGTGGACATGGGCTTAAGCCCATCGGGAAACTGCAAGAGAACCTTCTTGACTCCTCTATTTCTTATTTCATCCTTTAGCTTATCCTCCTCAAAAATATACATTACTTATCATCTATTATTTCACTTTTATTACATCTATTCTACTCCTTAGGGGCATCTTCATGGATGCTATGTTAAGGGCTTCTTTGGCTATTTCCAAGTGCTGTTTCTTAACTTTGAGAATTATTATAGGTTCCTCCAATTTCTCTATTCTGGCCGCAGTGCCTATGGGCTTACCAAATGATAGTCTCATACCGTCTTGTAATCTATCTGCTCCAGCGAAGGCCATCATTTTATTCTCCCTAATTATATGATGAGGGTATTTGAGGACCCAAAGATAGAAATCGGTCTCGTTACCTATCCTTGAGGCCATGGTCTTCAAAGTGATTGTTCTCATTGCCTCGAGAGCGTTATGCCTTATCTGTCCCTTTTGAACTGTGACCAGCCTAACTTCGTAGTCATAGTCTCCGCTATGTGAACCACTTGTGAACTTTGTTATCTTAGGCATTGGAAATCCAGGAATGTATTCCCTCCTGGTGTAGGCAGGTCCTGAAAACTTCCTATAACATCTCCCTGGTCTAAGCGGCATAGGTGACGCACATGATTTAATACTTTAAAACTTTCCTATCGAAGTCGCTCAAATACCTCCTCGAGAGATTTAATTTGTTCCAATATCTCGTCTGCTGTGTTTCTACATGTGAGTAAGATCTTAGGTCCTCCCTCACATTTCAATCTTATTTTTAGTTTCCCTTCCTGATAGTCCATCTCCATTGAGAGTCCCTTAGGGAAATCTATATTGTCCACCTCTAAGCTTCGCCTCATTTCGTCTCCGTGAATTGTATTTATTTCCAGCTCTATCTCAACTATCAACCCAGTTTCACCAACCCCTCCCCTTGAAATTTATTGAAGTACCTGCTACTGTATTTCCCATCTGGAAGCTCCAGTTCGACAAAGGATACCTCCAGATCTCCTATGGACACCTTCATGAGGAGTGGAGACCTCAGATTAGTGTTTACTATCAATTTCGAATCTTCTTTGTGCCAAGAAACTTGAAAGCCCGTGCTTAAACTTCGTCTATACCTCTGCAGTAGCTCTTTATGGTAATTGTCATAATTTGCCACTTTATAGCAGACCGCCGTTCCCTCTAGGTCAAAGAAATAGATAATGGCCATGGCAAGCTCTAGTAGGTCAACGTCATTTATGAATATCCTAGTTGATACAACTGGTCTTCCCATTGAGGCCTTAGATAGTCTGTCTAATAATGTGCTAAGTTGGGACTCTTGAAGATCTTTAAGGTAAGTTGTATCATCCCCACCTATCTCCCTCACCAAAGTGGCTGAGGCCTCCTTATTCCCTGATATCCCTAAAAAGAAAGGCTCCATTGACATTAAGATTGAATATTGAAGAGGAAGCATATGATAGGCAGGTAACCTAGGCCCCTTCTCGAGCCTCACTCCTCCTCTTTCCGAACCCTTGAGGACGTTAAATTCCCACGGCGTCGGCTCCCTTCTTTCCAACAACCATGATATTTGCATACCAGAGAGCTGAACTGGGAGCAGGTTGAAACTAAGTGGGACAATTGAGCTGAATGATGAGTGTCCAATATTATACGATTCACCAAGTATAGAGATGCTTCGCTCACTTGACGACCCCAAGATTAAGTCTCCGTCCCCTCCGTTCCATGATATCGAGATTCGTTTGTAAATTCCTGCTAGAGTGAAGGCAAGGAGCATAGCATCTGGATCATAGGGAAGAATTATTCTGACTAGTTCCTTCCCTTTTAGGGCTGTAAGGGCAGCCCTCGCCTCTTCCTCCTGAGTTGACCTAATGAAACTTTCCATCAGTTACTTTTCGATCTCCTTGGCTATCTTTTTAAGTTCGCTGAGATTGATTTCATGTAGGAACAGTAATCCAAGTGCTATGCTGACTGTTTCCATTACTACTATCTGCACTACGACCCTAGCAGGTAGAAGGAGACTAAGTGAAACCTCAGGCACTCCCACGGCACTGGCTGGAATAGGTATAAGTCCTGAGACGAAGTACAGGAAGCCGGCGAAGAGAGCCATTCTGGGGGAGTCTGTATAGTACCAAAAGGGAAGCACGTTCATTGTCCATCCTAGGCTGGTTAGGGCCAGGAGTGAGAGGAAGTATTTGACCTTGGCAATTGGCTTGGTGAAGTTGCCCTTCACTGCCTCATATATCTTCGATATGACGGTTTTATAGGGCATCAGTTGTATGGCTTTTGCCTCGAGCCAATTGAGCTGTGGGTTTGCCTGAAAGTAAACGAACGCCGTAATCCATCCCGCTATGTTACCTAACGAAATCAGGAGAAATGGGATATAGATGGGTTCGTGGGCCAGTATGAAGAATAGTGCCACAAACATTACACACATTCCCATAACGTCATAAAATGCCTCCGATAGGGACGCTGAGAGAGCCTCCTGTAGTCTCATCCCATCCTTACTATACCTAAGGGCTCTTGAGAGATCAGGTCCTATCCAACCTGGAATAACCAATCCCACCGCGTTTCCGGCGAGCCTAGCCCTCAATGTGGTGGTCAGCTTGAGTTTGACTGAACCCACCATTCTGGTGATTATCACGTCCCTTATGCTCAAAGTGGTTACCTGAGTTAGATATGCTGCCACGAAGGAAAGGATAACCATTGGCCTAATTGACTCTATAACTGATATTATATTTAGTTTAGTCACTATAGAATAGATCAGTATAAATAATGGTATCAGTAGGGCCGACACCAGAAGTCTCTTATCCACCATGTGTCCTATGAGCCTACTGTATTTGAAGTTTGTTGAAACACTTTCCCCCTTCGTAGCAGATCGTTTGACCATTTAATGTGGAGAATACCTTGACTCCCGGTTTCTCCATTTCGGGACTCATATTCTGGGGTTCTTTTGTTCTTACTATTCGACAACTTGAGTCTTGAACCTGGCCCCTCAGGTATACAAATAATCCCAAGGAACATGCCTGGCATTCGGTATTTCTCTCTAGTTGAACTCTTCGCAACTCCAAGGTCCTTCCATCTATGTAGATTAGTCCCTCTGCTGAATTTCCTCTCATATAGTTAAGGAAAAGTTGGACTTCAAGGGATGCTACAATATCCACCAGAGGACCCGTAGTCCCTACAATCTCACACGCCCCTGCGCTCTCTTCTCCTTCTAGGAAGCAGGAAATACATGGAGTCTCTCCTGCCTTTACCAAGGCAACTGTACCATATTCCCCTTCAATTCCTCCAAAAACCATTACCTTCCCCAGAAGGACTACCGCGTCGTTAAGTACAAGCCTCGAATGAATGGAGTCAAGTCCATCAAACACGAAATCTACCTGATTTACAATAGAGAGGACGTTCTCAGGCTCTATTAGATCTATTATAGGCTCCACCTTCACGTCGTGATTCAATTCTTCTATTCTCGACGCACATATCTGGGCCTTAGGAAAACCCACGTCAGACTCTCTGAATAGCGCTGTCCTATGTAAGTTACTGAGCTCAACGATGTCAGGATCTATCACTAACATTTTACCCACCCCCATTCTAGCCAACAACTCGGCAACTCTGGAACCCGTAGCCCCACATCCCGCAATCAGAACAGTGGTCTTCTGAAGCCTCTCCTGCAGATCTAGTCCTAGAGTGATAATTTGTCTGCTGTATCTCTCCACGACCTAATTCTTAGTGTCCCTAAAAATAAATTAGGCATCTGCAGAAAATCAAAGTGATATCGTATCAACTGCTTTCAACTCCTTTAAGCTTCCTTCTTCTAACCCTTCCCAGTCCCTGTTAATATTATGCGTGGAAATTAATAGTGGGGAAGAGAAGATTTAGTATATTTGAAGCGGTCTTACCTTCCCTAGCCTCCGCTAGATTATGTGAAAGTACATATCTTCGGCAAGCGTTCAACAGGAAATAGGAGTAGTTACTTCTGGTCTTCGGAACGCGATCTGAGAAAAGTTAATTAGGTAAGCTTGAAGGGAGGTAGTGGGGTGTTGTGTTGAGCCAATGGGAAGGGCTGATGCCCAGCCAATATCCTTAGAAGAATTAAACATGCTAAGGGAAGTAGCAGAAAGGGCTAGAAAGAATGTGATAAGGATGCTCTTTTATGACCAGAGCATCCATGTCGGCTCTTCCCTTAGCAGCATAGAGATTTTGACTACCCTCATATTCAAGTATCAAGCTGCCGACCACTCTCCCCAGGATAGAAATTGGTTGATACTAAGCAAGGGTCATGCTGCTCCAGCGCTCTACGCAGTGTTATCGGAGAAGGGCATCATAAGAGAGGATGAGTTGTGGAAGATACAATCGTTAGAGGGTATTCTACAAGGACATCCAGAGATATTCATTCCGAGCGTGGATATGTCCACAGGAAGCTTAGGTCAGGGTCTAAGCTTCGGTTTGGGAGTAGCTAAGGGGATGAAAATGTCTGGAAGGAAAGGAAAAGTATTCGTAATAATGGGAGATGGGGAACAGGATGAAGGACAGGTATGGGAAGGATTCACCCAAAAGGTAGTGAAGGAACTTGACAACATAGTGGTCTTCGTGGAGCTCAACGGTTACCAACTGGATGGAGACGTTAACAGCATAAAGCCCAAATCATTCCTTCAGACAGTCTGGAGAGAGGCGGGCTGGACAACTCTTACGTGCGATGGCCACGATTTCATGAGCATCCTTTCGGCCATAGAAGAGGCCCAGAAGGCCGCTGCTCCTGTGGTCATATTTGCCTCCACTTTAAGGGGGAAGGGATTCAAGCCCATAGAAAACACCAAGTATCAAAGGTCGTCCCCAGATGATGCAAGGAAGTTTCTCCTCAATGCGTGAAGCGATGGGTAAAGAGCTCGTCAGATTAGGTGAGCTCGACCCAGACCTATTAGTGCTAACAGCGGACGTTGGCGACTCGAGCAGAGCTTCCTACTTTAGGGAAAAGTTTCCAGACAGATACTTTAATGTGGGAATAGCGGAACAACACTTAGTTGACTTCGCTGCGGGGCTGGCATCGGTAGGGAAAAAGCCAGTTGTGGTGAATTTCTCTATGTTTCTCATGAGGGCGTGGGAACAGATAAGGAATACGGTAGCTAGAATGAATCTAGGGGTCAAGTTCATAGCAACCCACTCTGGCTACAGCGATAGCGGCGACGGGTCCAGCCATCAATCTCTCGAGGATATAGCCTTGATGAGGGTATTGAACAACTTCACCGTAGTTGTCCCCGCTGATCCCATTGAGGTAGTAAAGGCTATGCCAGAGGTAATATCTCATAAGGGGCCAGTTTACGTCAGAGTGGGAAGAGATTACTCTCCCCCGGTCACTCAGGGATTTGATTATGAGTTCAAATTAGGTAAGGCAAGCGTCCTAAGGGAAGGAGATGACGTTGCAGTCGTGGGTGCAGGAGTGGTATTATGGGATGCTATTCAAGCGGCGGAGCAATTAAGTAGAATGGGGATCAGTGCGGCAGTAATTAACCTCTCCACCATTAAGCCCCTGGATGAGAGTCTATTGGAGTATTATGCTAGGAAGACTGGGAGGATGGTTACTGTTGAGGAGCATAGTATTATTGGCGGGTTAGGATCTGCTGTGGCGGAGAGTGTTGTTAAAAGATATCCGGTTCCCATGCGAATGGTGGGAGCGACCACCTTCGGTAGATCCGCCAGAAGTCAACGTGAGCTGCTGGATCACTTCGGTATCAACGCTGAATCCATTGTGAAATCCGTATTGGAAGTGGTGGGTTGATACGGAGGAAATGGAGAGAGTTAGGCAGGAGATAGATAGAGTAGATGAGCAACTGATTTCGCTCCTCAGTAGGAGATTCGCACTATCTAAGGAGATGGGAAAATTGAAGTCTAAGCTAGGTACTGGCATTAGGGACGAAAGTAGAGAACTCAAGGTATGGGAGAGATGGTTAAGCCTCTCCAAGTCCCATCCGGTTCCTGAACAATTCCTTCAAATTCTTTTTGAAGAGCTTATGTCTTTTTCAAGAGCTATCCAGGTTTCCACTGCATCTCAGAAAAGAAGGGTTGTGATTGTAGGATATGGGGGAATGGCTAGATCTCTCTCATCACTCATGATCATGGCGGGTCATGCTGTTACGGTAACAGGGGAGGACATGAAAAAGGCTGACGCATTCGCCTCAGAGTTCAACATAGTGACAATGAATTGGAGGGAAGCAGTTAATTGGGGAGAGTACTTACTCCTTGCAGTTCCCCCTGCAGCACTGCAGTCGGAGATTATAGATGGCATCCTTAGGATGAGTAATGGGAAGGTAGTTATGGATATTTTCTCTTCCAAAACAACCGCTTTCTCCAAGTTAAACAAACTTTCCAAAGAAATTCAATTTAATTATGTAAGTACTCATCCCCTGTTTGGTCCTCACATTTATCCGGTTGGAGAGAGAATCGTAATAATTCCTGGAGAGAACATTGAATCCAATGTGCTGAACGACGTGTGTGGCTTCTGGCTCCATTCTGGGCTCACTCCAGTGTTAAGTTCTGTCGACGAACATGAGAGAGCCATGGCCGTAGTTCAAGTCCTCACTCACTTCCTTATCCTGGGTTTTGATCAGGCTGTGGAAGTTGCGTCCAGGGAGATGCAGGTAGATCCACAGAAGTTTAGCACAGTTACCTTTAGGGAGCTCAACAGAATAAGAAGAAGAGTAAGAAGTTTGAAGAATGTTATTATGGAAGTTCAACTTTCTAATCCTCATGCCTCCAAAGTAAGAGAAATAACCCTAAGGGAGCTTGGTACGATCTCCTCCAAGATAGAGGGAGCTCTATGATCCTTTTCATCCTTAAACAAGGGTCGGATTCTAGCAACCTGAAGGAAAAATTGAAGGCTAGTTCCGCCTCTTGGAAGCGATTGGAACTTTACGGTCAAACCATCTTTCTGGCCTGGCCCGATGAACATGCGATCCAGTTAAATGACAGTTCTGTCATCTCCAAGGTAAAGGTCGCCAGACCTTATCCATTGGCAAGTAATGAATGGAAAGAGAAGACCGTAGTTAATGTGGGAGGAGTAGAGATCGGAGGTTCACGCGTTGTGGTTGCAGCAGGACCATGCGCGGTGGAGAGCTTAGAGCAGGTGGTGGAGACTGCTAAGGCAGTAAAAAGGGCGGGGGCAATGTTGCTGAGAGGTGGCGCATATAAACCCAGGACCAGTCCTTACTCATTTCAAGGAATGGGAGAGGACGGCCTTAAGCTCCTGCGAAGGGCCGGAGAAGATGCAGGGATGCCCGTAGTATCGGAAGTCGTAGACCCTAGGGACATTCCAGCTTTCAAGGGTAGAGTAGACATGCTTCAGGTTGGGGCTAGAAACGCACAGAACTTTCAATTATTGAGAGAAGTAGGAAGGACTGGAATTCCAGTTCTCCTCAAAAGGGGGATGGGAAATAGCGTTGAAGAGTGGTTATTGGCCTCTGAATACCTCCTTTCAGAAGGGAATGGAAATGTTGTGCTATGCGAGAGGGGAATAAGAACCTTCGAAAGGGCAACAAGGTTTACCTTAGATTTGGGGGGAATGATAGCCGCTAAATTAAATACCCACCTTCCTGTGGGAGCCGATCCAAGCCATCCCGCTGGGAAGAGGGATCTAGTTCTTCCTTTAGCCCTTGCTTCAGTGGCAGCGGGATCAGACCTACTGTTGGTGGAAGTCCATCCAGATCCAGAGAGGGCAAAGAGCGATTCCGAACAACAGTTAGATCTTAACTCCTTCAGACTCCTCATGGAAAGATTAGCAGAGTTAGCCAAGGCAATAGGGAGGTCAATTTGAGAGAGATCGCATACAAGATAGGCCAAAGGGAAATCAAGATAGTTATTGGAGTGAAATCTTCTGCGCTCGTTGACCAGCTAAAAGGAAGGAAGATATTAATAAGGTCTAAACGAGTAGAGATGCCTTTTGACTTTGACGCGGAATATGTTGTGGACGATGGGGAGGGTGCTAAGAATCTAGAGAATGTGCTAGAAATAATAAGGATTATGAAGTCAGCAGGATTAGGAAGATCCGATTTTGTTGTGGCGGTAGGAGGAGGTACGGTTATGGACGTGGCCGGCTTCGCCGCCTCTATTTACATGAGGGGAGTGGGCCTTGTAAATGTCCCAACTACTATACTGGGTATGGTAGATGCTGGCATGGGAGGTAAAAACGCCATCAACTTCGAAGGAGTAAAGAATTTGTTGGGAACTTTCTACCAACCAGGTTTGATAATCGATGAGTTGAATTTCCTGTCCACACTACCTCAGGATGAGTACATTACCGGACTGGCAGAAGTAATAAAGTACGGTATAACACTGGATAAGGACCTATACGATTATATGTCCTCCAACTTTGAATCTTTGAAGTCTAGGGATTTAGCCAAAGTGGAGGAGATAGTATATAGGTCCACAGAAAACAAGATGAAGATAGTTGGGGAAGATGAGTTAGATAATAAAGGGATAAGAATTGTACTTAACTACGGTCATACCGTAGGCCACGCCCTTGAGGCGGGGTCTAACTTCTCCATACCTCACGGCAAGGCAGTTTCCGTAGGAATGGTTTGCGAATCCAAGGTAGCAGAAGAGTTAGGAGCTGTAGAGGAGGGAGTCGTAGAGGACGTGTTATGGCTCCTCCAATTATATGGTCTCCCAATTTCAGTGGACCAACTGAAGGTCAAGGTGGATAGGCATATTGCTCTCAATGCTCTCGTTGGAGATAAGAAACGTGTGGGAGGGGAAATCCTGATGCCCGTCCCAGTTAGAATTGGAGAATGGACGAAGTTCAAGGTCCCTCTAGAAACGCTTCAGGGGCTTGTTGTACAGTGTTTGGAGTAAGAACTAAGCTCTTAGGGTTAATAGGGAATAATATTAGCTACACCCTATCTCCGGCCATTCATAATTACTCCTTTTCTAAGCTGGGCATTGACGCCGTCTATTTAGTTTTCGACATCAAGCCTGACGATTTGGAAACCGTAATTAACGGTCTTACCAAGGTGGCCTACGGCTTTAACGTGACAATACCCTATAAGGAGAGGGTGGCTGAGTTAATTCAGTGCGAGGACGAATGTAGGGAACTAGGTGCTGTAAATACGGTAGTTAATGGAAGGGGATATAATACTGACTATAGGGCATTGATTAAGATCTTCAATGGGCTTGAGCTGGACCTCCATGATTCAGGCTGTCTTGTATTTGGTGCTGGAGGCGCTGCTGCGGCAGCAACACTGAGCCTTGGTAAATTGGGATGTAAAGTCATGTTAATGGATCGGACACCACGGAGGGCCATGGAACTCTCTAAGAGATTATCTTCTTTGGGAATTGATGCTTCTTTCATTGCCAGTTGTGGAGATCATCAGGTTAAGGTTGTTGTTAATGCCACACCCAAACCTGATTTAGTGCCACCCGAATGTGTAAGAGGTAAACTCGCAGTAGAGTTCGTCTACTCTCCGCTTTTGACCCCCTTTCTTAGAACGGCCATATCACGAGGGATGAAAGTAATTGACGGACTTTCCATCCTTATTAATCAGGCATTGGAAGCTCAAAAGATATGGTTTGGCAAATCCCTAAGTCCAGAGGAGGTGAGGATGTTCTTATATGACGGCCAATTCATTCGGTGAGTCATTTAGGCTCACTACCTTCGGTGAGAGTCATGGCCCAATGGTAGGTGTGGTAATAGACGGGGTTCCAGCCGGACTACCTCTTAGCGAAGACGACATTAAGTTCGAGCTGTCGTTTAGACGGCCTGGAAGGCCTTTCGTCTCAGGCAGGAGGGAGGAGGACATCCCCATGATAGTCTCTGGCCTCTTTGAGGGCAAAACAACAGGGGCCCCAATTACCATCCTGGTGAAGAATTCGGACGTCATATCATCGCTTTACTCTGAGATAAGGCATAAGCCGAGGCCAGGTCACGCCGACCTGACCTATATTATTAAGTATGGCTTTGAGAACTGGGATTATAGAGGCGGAGGGAGAGCCAGCGCAAGAGAGACTGTAGGGAGGGTTGCCGCCAGCGCCATCGCCAAGAAATTACTTATGCTAGTTGGAGTCATGGTCGCTGCCCATCTGAAGTCGCTTGGAACCGTTGAGGCAGATAGGGATTACTCATTTGAGGAGATCCTGTGCTCTAAATACAGTCCAGTTAGGGCAGCCTCCACGAGTTTAGAGAGTTCCTATGAGGAGTTAATAAGGAAGGCCATGAGTGATGGAGATAGTTATGGTGGAATTGCAGAGGTTGTTTCCAAAAACGTCCCACCAGGGCTTGGAGAGCCCGTTTTCGATAAATTGAAGGCAGACCTGGGGAAGGCCGTTATGTCCATTCCAGCAGTGGTAGGATTTGAATATGGTCTAGGTTTCAAATTAGCTAAAATGAGGGGAAGTGAGGCTAACGACGAGATAATTCTGAAGGATGGAAAGTTGGGTTGGAGGAAAAATATAGCAGGCGGTATGCTAGGGGGAATATCCAATGGAGAAGACCTCGTGATCAGGGCGGCTTTCAAACCCACCAGCTCCATACGAATACCTCAGAGAACAGTAGACCTAAATACAATGGAGGAGACCACGGTCTCAGTAATAGGTAGGCACGATCCTGCCGTGGCGGTCAGGGGCGTTTCGGTTGTTGAGTCAATGGTTGCTATAGTTTTAGCAGATCATGCACTAAGGGCTTCACTAATACCAAGGGTCAAATTGACGTCCGATCAGGGGCGTGAGGTAGAGGAAAAGTGGAAAACCTACACAGAGCAGTGCAGGAAAGGGCATTCGGAGGAATCTCAGTAGTTAACGCTGTAGCTGCATGGCTAGGATCAACCATGGCTGTAAACCTTCAGGTCAATGTGAACATTGAGGTAGGTGAGGGGAAGGTAGAGGGACTGTTGGGTTATGTAATAGAACGCCTTAGAGAACAATATTCTCTACCCCCTATCAGAGTAACGGTAAACTCGCCCATTCCCCAAGGCGGAGGACTCAAAAGTAGTAGTGCTGTGACCGTGGCACTCATAAAGGGCATATCAAGGCTGTTTGATCTTCCTTTACATCCCCCCTATCTCTCTGCCAAGTTCTCCCGGGAGGCTGGGGTCTCGTTAACTGGAGCTTATGATGACGCTTTCGCGTCCTATAGAGGAGGGATAAGTGTAACTGATAACGCAAGGATGGAGGTATTAAAACATTATGAGCCACCTGGGGGGATTGTTTTTCTTATTGTACCGCGCGGAGGTAGAACCACTGATCCCAAGGCGCTCAGAGCATATCCAAGTCTCTTTAGGAGATTATTCGAATTGGCGCTGCAGGGGAAAGTGTTGGAGGCCATGAGATTGAATGGTGTGGCGGTGGCTGAGATACTCGGTTACGACACAACTCCAATAGAGGAATCATTGAGGAAAGGGGCATTGGCCGCAGGAATCAGCGGTAATGGTCCCTCTCTGTTCGCTGCCTGCAAGGAAGGCGAGGAGGGTCCCCTCATGGATTATCTTTCATCTTTAGGAAGAGTGTTGAGGACAGAGGCGGTCCCCATTGATGGTTAAGTTGAACAGGTCAAAGGTATCTGGTACAATAAGGGCTCCACCCTCTAAACCAATTGCCTTACGTTTGATTTTCTCATCCATTTTCACCTACGTCAACCTTCAAGATCTGCAGAGCTCAGACGACGTGGATACCTCTCTTAGGGTGGTGGAGGCTCTGGGAGTCTCCAGGGAAGGGACGCACCTTAAGCCACCCGTCAAGCCCAAATTACGACTTGATTATCTAAACCTAGGCGGTTCTGGGACCTCTCTGAGGTTCCTGATTCCCATTTTTTCCATTTTAGGGGGAAGATTGACTATTGATGGAGACGAGACGCTTCGAAGGAGGCCTCTTAATGATCTCCTTCCACAGCTAGAGAGTCTTGGGATGAGGGTTTCCTCCTATAAACTACCTTTAACTCTAGAAGGAAGGATAGACGCTGATGAAGTGGAACTAAAGGGACTAAAGAGTAGCCAATACATCTCAGGCTTCATTTACGCCTTCATGCTCAGGGGAGGAGGTACAATCTCATTTCCCACAGATCTGGGCTCAATGAGCTACATTAGATTAACGGCAGATCTGTTGAACCAGTTGGGAGCAAAGGTTAGAATCGGAGAAGGAGTAGTTAAAATTGATGGGGGGCCCACCTTAGATTTTACAGGTCCCGTACCTGGCGACTATTTGTTCTCTTCCTTTTATGCTGGAGCAGGTATCCTTTCGGGGGGAGAGGTTGAGATCTCAGGTCTACCTGACCCCCCTGACTATTTCGGTGATCATTCCATAGTGAAACTATTTGCGGAAATGGGTGCTGTAAGTTTTTATGATGAAGGGAAATGGAGGGTGGAACCAGGGTCATTAAGGGGAATAGATGTTGATGTTAATCAAGCTCCTGACCTAGCACCAAGTGTTGCGGTACTCTCGGCCATGGCCAATGGAGAAACTCGTTTGAGGGGAGTGGAGAGGTTAAGGTTGAAGGAGAGTGACAGAGTTAGCACGATCTCAGAGGCGTTAAGGAGGTTTGGTATCGAGGTAACGGAGGGTTCGGAGGAGATATTAATAAGGGGCAGTCCATTACCACATTATGGACACGTAAAATGTCCCAACGATCATAGAATAGCAATGATGGCAGGGGCCATAGGTTCCACGGTAGGCGCTTTGATAGAACAGGCGGAGTGCGTAAGGAAAAGTAATCCTAAATTCTGGGAGGATCTTCGATTCCTTGGCACGAGGTTGGAAATTCTTGAGACCTAAAATAGTGTGTTCGATTCCGATTAGGTCCGCCGAGGACCTTCTAGATATAGCCTCATTCGAGGGTGATCTCATAGAACTTAGACTGGATTTTGCGGATGATATCGTACCTCTACCCTTTGAAGAATTAAAGAAAAATAAGGAGAGGCTTCTTGTCACGCTCAGGGACACAGAGGAGGGTGGAGTTCATGGGTTTAGCCCTGAGCTCAAGGTTAAACTACTTTCAACCCTTCGAGAACAGGGATTAATGTATGACGTGGAGGCTAAGTTCGCCATGAGGTATGGAATTCCCACAGAGGGGGAAGTTGTCTCAGTCCATTATTTGGACAGGGTTCCTCGTGTTGAGGAAGTAGCTGAGTATATAAGACTCTTTCCAAGGGCTGAAGTTTTTAAGGTAGCAGTTGTGGCGAAAGAAGGCTATCTCAGGGTCCTCACCAGACTTTTGGAATATGGAAAAGTGGCCGTCATGCCTTTGGGTGGATCTCCAGAGGAAAGGATAGGGTTAGGCCTCATAGGCTCTCAACTGGTATATGGATATGGTAGAGAGCCCATAGCGGCTGGGCAGATGAGCTGTTCTAGATTGAGGAACATAATGCACGCCATATTTCCTTTCAAGTAATTGATATCAGCAAATTCTCCATAGTGTCATCACTTGTCAAGATAAATTATCTTCGCTTCAGAACGTTATTCCGCTGCCACGAATTAATGAGGATTGTGGCAAGTCAATAGATCTCCACAGATAGGCATTTGTTAATTTACCTAATCCTTGATGACACTATCGACACACTCTTCCAACTTATGGATCAGCTTATACCCCCTTATGTTATCTGTCTCATTGTGGATGAATACGAGTATTTAGAGAACTTGGAAAACGAAAAAACTAGGGAGTTCATTGCAAAGTCGAATGAGGAGACAGATCGAGTTTTAGGAGGGAGAGCCAATGAAGTATATCCCTCACTTTTGTCGATATTCAGAGAGCCTCAAATTTTAGACATGTTTGCCTATTCAGAGGACGAGCCTGCCCTGCTCTTATACGGCGAGAGCAATAAGTTACTTCTGGGGAGCAAGGTCTTATACACTCCACCTGAGGGTTATGTTCTCTCCTCAATTTGGAAAGTTTATAATTCTGACGAGATAGGAGTTAGCATTGGAAGGAAGGGGAGCGATAAGTTAACTACCCTCCTTATCTCAGTGGAGGGAGGAATTAAGGAGCTAGGGCAGTTTGTCAGCTCCCCCTTTTACTTCAATGGAGACTTATGTTATGTACAGAGTTATAGGGAGTCTGCACCTCCAGACGGCGGAGAATTTCCATCTGAAAGAATCTTCTGCGGAAAGGAAATAGTGTATGGGAGGGATTTAGGTCCTGGAGAATTTGTTGAACCGAAGGTGTTTGGCAGTGTTCTGACCGTGGTGAAGAGCAGGGGATGGCGATTCAGTGAACTCTATGTAGGTGAGGACTTCAATTCACTTAGAAAGATTGACGAGGGTGAAGTACTTAGCGTAATTGCTTACACCGATCAATTAATTTATATGAAAAATAATACAATAAAACTTGGTGAGAAAAGTATAAACTCGAACTTCCCCATAATTAATGCCACTGCAGGTAAAGATTTTCTCGCTATAAATGTAATAAAAGATTATAGAACTCAGATCCTTTACTATGATATAAATGGAATAAATACCAATGAAGAAACTTACGATAATGTTATCTTCATCGACTCTAATGGAAGCTCGCTTTTTCTCGGCGAGACGTCATTTAAATTTAAGTATAAGGTTCACAAGAAGACGGTGGAGAAAGGACAGGTTCAACGGACTAAAACTATTATGGAGTATGGTAACTACAACATTAATGTAACTGATGTATACATAAAGGGCGATGTTCTTCTTCATGGCTTCCTTCTTTCTAAATCTCCGAAGTCAAAGGGTGTTATAGTATATGGGTATGGCGGATTTAGAATTTCCCTGCTACCTTCATTTCCCTCCTATCTGAGACCCCTATTAGACGGAGGATTTTCAGTTTTGATAACTAACCTTAGAGGCGGCTATGAAGATGGAGAGGAGTGGCATAAGCAAGGAATGCTCCTTAACAAGAAGAATGTTTTCAAGGACTTTGAAAGTTTCACTAAGTTGGTGAAAGAATTCGGAGGAAAGACGGTGGCCATGGGAGGAAGTAATGGTGGGCTTCTTGTAGGAGCTGTGGCCAATCGATCTCCGGAGTTGATTGACTGTGCAGTGATCATCCATCCGGTTTTAGATATGATTCGTTATCCTGAGCTTTATGTGGGGAAATATTGGATTGATGAGTATGGGGATCCGAAAGATCCAAAGTACAGGGATTACCTCCTCTCTTATAGTCCTTACCACAATTTAAGGCCAAGACTCCCTAAGACATTGGTTGTTACCGGAACTTTTGACGACAGAGTTCATCCTGCCCATGCCCTAAAATATGTGGCTAAATCTAAAGCCTTAGGAAACGATACTATGCTATTCGTTAATGATTCAGGGCATTCAATAGCCGATCCTGAATCCGAAGCCAGGGAATTCAGTGTTATAGTATCTTTTGTAGAGCAATGCTTTTCGAATAGTTGATGAAAAATTTTCTATCGATCCTGTAAGAGTTTCTAATGTATTTTATCTCATCAAGTAATATGAACTTTAGCTTTATATAACTAAGACAATTGATTATAAAGACAATAGAATTATGTTCAGGATGTTTTTCCTGTTCCAGAACTCCCGCTTTCCATGAAATTGGAGGCGATTTCGAGCCATACTCCGTTTCCTTCCACTATCACTGTGAACTTATTTAGGGATTTCCTTGTGGCTCCCTTGATCGCCTTGCCATCCTTTATCGAGAAATGGGTGAAATGACACTGGCAGACCACCTCTTCCCTCACTATTACACCATATTTCGATAGGTCACATCCTAGATGAGGACATCTGGCCGAGAAGGCGTGAAATGATCGACCTC
>JAFMDM010000052.1 GCA_017857195.1 Methanobacteriota archaeon | reverse complement strand
TGAAGCCATTACCCAGTATTCAAGGGGCGACCTGTTCATCATCACGAAGATCTCACCTCAGCACCTTAGACCTGAGCACCTTGAGAAGGCGGTGAAGGCAAGCCTCTCTAGGCTGAACTTGAGTTATGTGGACTTAGTCCTGGCCCACGCACCCAACAATTACGTTCCCGTGGTAAATACGGCCAAGGCAATGGAGGATCTTGTGAGGAAGGGACTCACAAGGTACGTAGGTGTCAGCAATTTCCCTCTTCCCATGCTAAGGGAGTTCAGGGAACACCTTTCCAGAACGGACGTAGCTGCGAATGAAATGCATTATAACTTACTGTTCAGGGATGTTGAGGAAGAGGTCTTACCTTACATGGTCAAGGAGAACATACCTCTCCTGGCCTATGATCCCTTGGGGTTAGGTTATCTGGTGGGGAGGAGGGAGGTGAGAGATGAATACAGGTGGTATTACCTGGCCAAGGATAAGGTGGTGGAACTTCTGGAGCCTCTGGTTAGCGAGGTGCGGGAGGTTTCCTCCAAACTTAGCGTTACCCCGGCTCAGTTGCTCTTGGGTTGGGTAATGGGGAAGGGGGCCTTTCCTATATTCAGTACCACAAACGATTTACACCTCGAGGAGGACGTGAAGGCCAGGCCAATTGAGGTCGATTTAGATAGTGTCTCAAGACAAGTTTGGAAGGAACTTCTGCAGATGGGAATGCTCTGAGCAAACCTTATTTCTCATATCCAATTATTCAGATGGGAATGACGAGCCCAACCTTATCTGACAGGTGAAGAGAAATATGCGCCTGACCCGCCTGAGGCCCTCAATTATAAATTTTGCATAATTGAATCCTATAATAAATATTCCAAAAGGTGATGGTGTATTTCACTGAGTTTTGGGGAATAAGAATAATAAGGTCTTCAATAGTTCAACAGTTATGAGAGGTATAAGTAGAACCGTGGGCGCCCTGGTTGCGGTCGTCATAATAATCGTGGCAGTTGTGGCAGGAATGGCAGCCCTGGGGGTTTTCTCATCTCACCCACCAAAGGCTCCGACCACCAACAGCACCTCAACTACAGGTAACCACTCCACAACCAACACCAGTAAAATAATTTCAACCAACATATCCATTCCCAACACCCTGACTGTGGATGAGGCGGCTCCCCCAGTCAGCATCGATCCCGCCTCAAGTTACGATGTAGCCGGTGGGGAGATAATACAGAACGTCTATCAGACGCTGACCTTCTACAATGGTACGAATACAACGTCGTTCATTGGGGTTCTGGCTGAGAACTGGACGGAGAGCCCCAACGGTACGGTGTACGTGTTCCACCTCTGGCCATTCGAGAAGTTCAGTAACGGCGATCCATTGAATGCCACCACCGTGTGGTTCTCCTTCTACAGGACCATGTTAATTAACCTGGGCATATCCATATATGTAAGTCAAGGGCTCAGCGTTAACAACGGTAAGGGATTCGTGGGGACCCTATCCAACGGAAAGCCCGCCACCATTATGCTCCCCAACGGCATAGTGCAGGCCTTCCAGAGCGCTGGGTATACTTTTCCATCAAACCAGACCCAAGCCATGGAGGAGGCTGCAAATGACCTGGCGTACATTTTATCGCACTTCAACGTCCAGAACTCCACAATAGAGAAGATAATGTCCTATCCTGGACAGGCTATAGTTGTTGTCAATCCGTACACCGTCCAATTCAACCTGGACTATCCATATTCAGCCTTCTTGGCGGCAATTTCCACCAGCGCTGGAGCAGTGGTAGATCCAACGTTCGTTGATCAGAATGGAGGGGTGCAGATAGATTCCCCCAACACCTATCTCTCCACTCACGCCCTGGGCTCAGGTCCTTACGTGTTGCAGACCCCCATTGGCGGATCTTACGTTGTACTGCAAGCGAATCCCAACTACTGGGCATCAAATATTCCGCAGGGAATGAGGAATGAAATGCTGGCCACGCCTAGGGTGGGGACCGTAGTCATAGACTATCAGACCAACGAGGCAGTGAGGATCCTTGACCTTCAGCAGGGAAAGGCGCAGATCTCTGCAATTGACGTGATAGACCTACCTGAGGTCATAGGGCAGTCTGGGTTGCAGGAAATCCAGAGTAAACTGAGTTCAGCCACCTTCCCGTTGGTATACACCGTGGGAAATGTCACCGTTAATGTTTGGGGACCCTCGGCACAGATAGACTTCTTGGCAATAGATGCGTATCAATACCCGTTCAACATAACTGCGGTGAGGCTTGCCTTCGCTCACGCCGTTGATCCTGCCCAGATACAGCAGCAGGTCTACAAGGGCTTCGCTGTTGGATATGTTGGACCCAACGACCCCGCCCTTCCCTTCTACAACCGCTCCATCCAGGGGTACAGTTACAACCCCTCGCTGGCCATAAGCCTGTTGGTACAGGCGGGATTCAAGTTAACATTACCCAACGGAACCACCGTCAATCCCAACGGTAGACCTTTCCCCACCGTTACATTGACCTATCAGACGGGTAGCACAGCACTTCAGGACGAGGCCCTGATCGTCCAACAGGACCTGGCACAGATAGGTGTAACCGTTCAGTTGAACCCGGAGTCAGTGGTTACAATAGTGGAGTCCTATCTAAGTCCACCCAACTCCTCCACCTATCCAGCATTCCAGCTGGCTGGGAACTTCCCACCCGTGCTCAGCCCAATAGACCCCGCCATATACCTGATGTCCCAGGCAAGACTGCATCACGGCAATCCTGCCTTCGTTGACAATTCCACAATAAACCAATACATCCTGGAGGCCGTGAGGACGAGTCAACCTTCCCAGCTGCAGAGCATATTCAATAATATAACGGAACTTGAGTTGGCCAACGCCCAGTATATATGGCTGGACGACTTCCTGGCTTACACAGTTACTTCAAGCTCAGTGCATGGAATATGGTATAGCCCAGGACTTGACGGATTGTTCTACGCTGACATATACTAGGGAGACTAAATGAATACCTGGAGGTTCGTTGTGAAGAGGGCCGCCGAGTCATTTTTGGTGATCCTCGCCGCCTTGGTGCTTGTATTTTACCTGGCCAACGTGGCCGCGCCCAATCCTGCCTCCGTTTGGGCCGGACCTGACGCCTCCCCAGAGCAAATTCAGGTGGTCACTGAGCTCTATCATTTGGACTCCCCATGGTACGTACAGCTATACTACTACCTGGGCAACTTCTTCACCGGGAAGTGGGGGATTTCACCCCTTTACCAGACACCCGTCATTTCTCTCATTGAGGAGTACCTTCCCGTGACCTTGGAGTTGGCCGTAATAGCCCTTGTGCTTAAGTTACTGTTAGAGATTCCATTGGGAGTGATCTCCTCCCTCAGGCCTGGAGGGAAAACCGACAACGGTATCAGGTTGGTGTACACTGTAACCAGGAGCTTTCCACCCTTCATGGTGGCCCTGGTTTTATTACTTGCTCTGTCCTACTACCTCCACCTTCTTCCTTCAGCCTACTACGTCTCTCCGACCTTGGCCTTGAGGGAGCCTCAATTTGGATTTGATATTGGAGGGCACATATATCACGTTTGGCTAATAGACAACATGCCCATCCTTAACGCTCTGCTGGTTGGAGACTATGGGGCATTTCTCTCCGCCTTGGTTCACGTGATATTGCCGGCCTTGGCCTTGGCGCTCTTTGGCTTCGGTGGAATTGTAAGGCTAATTAGAAACTCCATGCTAGACGTCCTTAACTCAGACTTCGTGAAGACAGCTAGAGCCAAGGGATTGAGGGAGAGGGTGGTCATAGTTAGGCACGCCCTTAGGAACTCCCTTCTCCCCACAATTACCATAGCCAGCATAATATTCGCCGGCCTAATGCAGGGAAGCTTGGTGGTGGAGACCATATTCAACTACTATGGAATAGGTTACCTGGTCGCTCAGAGCCTACTGAACTTCGACACACCCACCCTCATAGCCAGCACAGTAATAGTGACCGTGATCGTGGTGTTGTCTAACCTGGTGGCGGACATACTCTACACAGTAGCCGATCCCAGGGTGAGGGAGAGCCTATGAGCCTTTACAGGAACGTGAGGAGGGACAAGACGTTGATGGCTGGCTTGGTAATATTGGTGGTGATAGTCGGTCTCACAGTAATATCCGCCACAGATCTGAGGCTACTCACAAGTTACAGTCCCTACTCCCTTAACTTCAGTGCCTCTAACCTACCTCCCTCCGCCAAACATATATTCGGTACGGACCAAGAGGGAAGGGACGTGTTCACGAGAGTGTTGGCCGCGTTGCCGGTGGACATCCTGACCCCATTTATCATAGTTGTAGCATCAGTGTTGCTGGGGGGATTAGTTGGTGTTGTTGCGGGATACCTGGCTGGTCTGGTGGATGAGTTCCTCATGAGGATAACTGACCTCTTCTTAGCCTTCCCCGGAATATTACTTGCCCTGGCCATAACAGAAATACTGGGACAGTCCCACGTCTCCCTCAGGCTACTTTACAGTGAGGTCGCCTTAATAGTGGTGGGGTGGCCAGTGTACGCCAGGTTAGCGAGGGGACAGGTACTTCAAGTGAAGAACATGCCCTACGTCACCTTGGCTAAGGTATCAGGGCTCTCCAGGACCCAAATTCTTAGGAGACACGTCCTTCCACACCTCCTTCCCCTACTGTTGGTGTATTCCACCCTGGACATGGGGGCGGTGATACTGAACTACTCGGTGTTGGCCTTCTTCGGCTTGGGGGCACCACCTCCTACACCAGAGTTGGGAAGGATGGTGTATGACGGACTCTCGGCTCTACCTCAGAACTGGTGGTCCTCCCTCTTCCCGGCACTGATCATAACCATAATCGCGGTTTCCTTTTCACTGATGGGTGACGGTCTGAGGGACGCCCTAGATCCCAGGATGGGTGAGAGATATGCCCGTGCTTGAGGTTAAGGACCTGTGGGTCAGCTACACCAGGGGAGGGATCAGAGCCTACGCTCTCAGGGGAATTAACATGTCCCTAGAGAGGAGGGAAGTCATGGGGGTGGTGGGTGAGTCTGGGTCAGGGAAGAGCACCTTGGGACATGCGGTTGCTGGGCTCCTGCCTCCCAACTCCATTGTGGAGAGAGGATCCATAACCCTGGAAGGGAAGGACCTTACCAAGATGAGGGACCTGTTCAGGGTGAGAGGGACAGGGGTGTTCGTCATATTTCAAGATCCCATGACCAGCCTGAACCCCATAATGAAGGTCAAGGATCAATTGGCAGAGGCCCTACAGGTCAGGGAGGAAAGGGAGTCGCTTCCTAGCCCTTTCATCAGGTGGTCTAGGAGAAGATCCTTGGATAATAGGACGGAGAGGGAGTTTCTGGAGGCCCTGACCAGAGTAAGGTTTCGTTCACCGCAGGAGGTTTTGGAGAAGTATCCCCATCAACTCTCTGGCGGTGAGAGACAGAAGGTGATGATAGCCATGGCCTACATCCTAAGGCCCAAGGTACTTGTGGCCGATGAACCTACCACGTCTCTCGACGTCATAACGCAGGCCCAGGTCATGAAGATGCTCCTCTCATTGAGGGAGGAACAGGGGACCGCGATCCTTCTGATTAGCCACGACGTCATGTTGGTCAGTAAGTTGAGCGATAGAATGATGGTGATGTATGGAGGAATGGTCATGGAGGAGGGATCGTCCGAGGAACTGACCAAATCTCCTCTCCATCCCTACACCAAGGGCCTACAGGCCTCAGTACCCACCCAGTTCAAGGGAGAAGGCAGGGTGAAACAGATCCCCGGTTACCCACCCAACATATTCTCCATGCCTCAGGGATGTCCTTTCCATCCTAGGTGTGAAATGGCCATGGAGGTGTGCAGAAAGGTCACTCCTCAGGAATCAAGGAGAGGTGAACACAACGTCTCCTGCCACCTATATGGTTGAAGTGAGGGATCTTACGGTCTCCTACAAGGTAAAGGGAGGAACCCTCAACGCTGTAGACGGAGTCTCCCTCGCGGTGAGAAAAGGTGAGACGGTGACAGTGGTGGGTGAGTCTGGGTCAGGGAAGACCACCCTGGGAATGGTGGTGCTAAGGCTGATTAACCCCACCAGTGGTCAGGTGTTCTTTAAGGGAGAAGACATAACCAGGCTTGGGGAAGGTGAACTCAAGCGGTTCAGGGGAAGAATGCAACTTATACCCCAGGATCCCTATTCCAGTATGAACCCCAGACTGAGGGTGGGGGAGATCGTTTCGGAACCTTTGCTTGGGAGGGAGGATAGGGAGAAGGTTAAGGAAGCCTTAAACTCAGTGGGATTGGATTGGGCTGTGGTGGACAGATACCCCCATGAGCTCTCAGGTGGGCAGAGGCAGAGGGCCCTCATAGCCAGGGCCCTTGTAAGCGACCCAGAGTTCCTTGTGTTGGACGAACCTACCTCAAACCTCGACGTCTCCATCCAAGCCCAGATTCTGAACCTTTTACTTGACCTACAGAGCTCAAGGAACCTCACCTACCTTTTCATAACCCACAACATGGCTGTGGCAAAATACGTCTCTGACAGGGTCGCGGTCATGTATAGAGGACGGTTGGTGGAGATCGGTGATGCCAAGGAGGTAATGTCAAATCCACTGCACCCCTACACCAAGGCATTGTTTGACGCCGTACCGGAGGGAGACTTCAGGGCCAAGCTCAGGGAACTTGAGGTTAGGGATGAGGGAAGGCAAAAGGGATGTAGATACTCCGATAGGTGTAAGTTCGTCAGGGATCAGTGCAGATTGAGGGAGCCAGACCTATTGAAGGTCAAGGAGAATCATGAGGTCGCCTGTATATTATACTAGGTTTTTAGTTAGCTAAGTTAGATTATTTAAACTTATTTAAATAAAATAATTAATTTTTAATAGATGATAGATATCATAGCCATATTTAAAAATGCTCCCCTCTCCTTAGTTTACAGTTCCTCACCCGCCTCTAACTTGATCTCTCCCCTCTTTCTGGAGTAATATACGGCGCCGAACAGTAGAAACGCCACCACAGAGATCACGGCAGCAATGACGTAGGTGTTAATGGAAAGGAAGGATCCATATATCGCAAATAGGTAAATGGCAGACGCTATGGCGGGAATTAGGGCGTACTGTAACTTGTATTGTTTCAACTTCCTCATATAGAACGGGAGGGACGTATTCACCAATAAATGATCCAGGAGGGTCGCTACTCCGCTCATGGTTCCAGTAATTATGAACCCATTGAAAGGCCCTGCTATCCATCCCATAATGGTGAAAAGGGCTATCCCCACCAGCGTGTTAGCTATGAGGGCATGGTGCGGACTCTTGTTCCTGGGGTGAGTATAGGATAACCACTCGGGCAACAGTTTATCCTTGGCCATCGTATAGAGGTCCCTGGACCCTGCGTTGATTATGGCCAGGGTGTCCACCAATCCGCTGTTGACCACGAAGAGGAAAATCACTATGGTAAACACCACTCCCCCGTACTCTAGGGCCAGGTTAAGTCCAGGGAGGAAGTAGTTGAAGTAGGTGGCCATGTTGGTTGGTCCCCATCCTATGGTGAATGCATAACTCATGAAAAGAAAGAAGGCACCCAGAACTGCTATCGTGACTATGACCCCTCTCCTCATGTTGGCGTGAGCCTGCTTAGCCTCAGCTCCCAAGAAGGTCATTGAACCCCATCCCGCCAGGGAAGTGAAAGAAAAAACTAACCCCAGTGCCACCCCCTGCCAGCCAGTGGGGGAGTACTTAGGCGTGAAGACTGATGCGTTGAGGGGATGAGGAACTCTGCTCAGAATGAGGACACCAAGAGCCAGGAGGAGTAACATCTCAATTGTCCCAGTGAAGACGCTGTACCTCAGTGAATTCCTTATACCCGAGTAGGCCAAGGCGAAGGCTCCGAGGGCCACGATTAAACCAATGGGGAACCAGCTCCAGTCTGGCAACTGAATTCCCAACACTCCCAGTCCCACTTGAACGGCCAGGGCCGTCTCAAAGTAAATGAAGGGTGTGGCCCCCACCACCGTGTAAAGGATGTAAACCCACCCTCCGAAAGCCCCCATTCTTTGTCCCAATCCCCTCTCTATGTACCTATAATAACCTCCGCTTGATGCAACCCTTCTAGAGAACATGTAGATAGGGTATGCCGCACTGAACACTGCCACTATGGCAAGAATATATGTGAGAGGAAGGGATCCGTAGGCGAATGATGCTGCACCCGTCATTGTTGCCGTCACCGCTATGGCGGGAGCCGTGAACGAGATTGACTGAAAGACCAACTCGATGAAGGACACCGAGTTTCTCAATAGGTCCTTACTCTTATCGCTCATGGATTCGCCTAGAGGTTCCTTCTTAAATATTTTCCTCCCCTTAATAGAGAGTGTCTCCATAGTGTCTTCAATAACTTACAAATTCCGGTATTAGCTTTCTCTCGCACAAGACTAAGGCCAGAGAGTACTTTACCATCTCCAGGCTATTCACCGCCTTGGTCGCCCTCTTAAAGCTAGCCTGTCCCTCAATGACGAGTGGAACTCGTTGGGGTTCACCGGCGACACGGTGTGGTTCCTCAACGAGTACACGTTGTAGTCGCTCACTTGCCTCCGTCAGGCAGGTGCCTCAATATTTCCCTGAACGCTGGTCCCTGTCTCCCACCTAAAACGGCATGTACAGCCTCAGAGTAGTGTACATGAAGCAAGTGAAGACCCACTTGTAGGCTTCATGTTCCTGCGCAGATAGGTCCACATTTCATCGACCACCTTGGCCACCACCTTCTCATTCGCGATTTGTCTTGCGTCACCCCATAACCGGACCAACTTAACGAACCTTTTCTTACCGTGACGTTTAATCCAGGTGAACACGGTGCCCAAGGGGGACTCCTAGCACCCTTGAGATCTCATCCTCATCCCGTTGGAGTACATCTTCAACACCTGCTCAACCTTCCACTTAGGGTGGTGAAGGTGGGCGTCTCCCAGGATGGTCCCGGCCAGGGGACAGGAGATGTTGTTCCCTAGCTCCAAAAACCCTCATGTTTCCACTGATTCCCTTCCAATCAGGTTCTCAAGTTCCTGAAGAAGTGGCCCGTAGTTTATCTTGGGATTAAGGGACTGAACCCTGGTGATCCTGTCCACCACTTGACCCATGTTTAATTTCACAACCTCCTGGTCGTCTACGGAAACCCTGACCTCCCCGTTGGCGGCTAAACAGTAGAGCAATTCACCATGGTTAGCCTCTCCCTTCTCAAATCCATTTAGATAAAGAGCGTCAACCCCATAAGCCTTACCGGACTGTGACACCATGTTGTCTGAGGTTAGGAGGGTCAAAGGTTCGGACAGTTCCGTCTTAAGTCTCTTCGTCTCCTCCAACAAGCTTATATCACCTCCCCTGCCCTCCCCCACCGGCGGAGCCCTATGTATCTCTCTGAACGTGCCCATACCTACGTGGAACTTCATGTCAATCCCCTTCTGAGTGGTTTTAATCTTCTCCGTTAGTTCCCTATACACAGACTTGGAGGCCAGTATCTTACCCTTTGTGAGTTCCCTTACCCTTGGACCTAAGTTAATATAAACATTTGTGTCAGCAAGGAAGTAATGTCCCTGCCTAGCCAGTTCCTGTATCTTATCCTCTTGCCTAAACCGTTTCGCTCCGGCCCTGATGGAGCAGACCTCGCGCCACTGATCTGGATTATTAGTGTTGTGGTTGTCGTAGTCATAATCCACTTTTCCCCTCAGAGTAAGAATGTTATAAAGTCCCCTTAGGGAGTCCACCTTAAGCAGGGATTGGTTAGGCAAGTTCCCTTCTGTGTCCGGCGGATTGTAGGACAATTTCCTCCCCTCCCTTAGCTCCCAAACCTCTACTTCCTGGAATGGCACGTATCCGAATGTTCGATACCCCTCCACCTCCCTCTTCAGGTAGACGTACCTCACCTCCTTGGACTTTGAATAGTTTGAGGAGAAGAGGGCCATATACTTTCTACCAGGAGTGACGTCCAGTACGTCGGTATCAACTTTAGAAACGTTCTCCTTCCATGTGGAAGGCCCTCCCAGGATAGTAACGCTTAGTTTAGCCTTAATTCCCAGGTACCACAGGGCCTTTGCTAATCCATTAGGAGTTGGAGACTGCTCTTCAGCTAGGATCAGCACCTCATTGGGTCTCAGGCCAGTGAAGACCTCAGTTAATACAGCGTTGGCTGTTGTAACGCCCTTGTTCGACCCAATTACAGCTAATCTCACCTGTTGTTTGAGATCCCTTAAGGTAAAAGTTTTACCTTAAAATTGACCTTAGTCGATAAAATTTTATTCCAGAATAATATATAAAACATGCTTTTTCCAGAGTGAAAGAAGCTAGCTTTCTTTCGTAAGCTCTCGAACATCCTAGAGTTGAGGGCCCAGAGGTACAGTATACAGGTCCGTGGGGTGATGTGCAACATCTCCATCGTTCAAGTCT
>JAFMDM010000051.1 GCA_017857195.1 Methanobacteriota archaeon | reverse complement strand
CCTATGCCACCTATAACTGGTTGTCCTCCCAGAAGCTGCTGGAGTTTTACGACGATACGGACATCTATTTCATAAACGATTTTCAACAACTGTTGGTGGGAGGAATAATAGGTCCCTCTGCTCCTGCTATCCTTTGGTATCATATACCTGTGGCATTGGAGAAGTTGAGTGCTAAGATGAGGGACTTCCTGCTAAAATCCTTTGAAGGTTTCGACGAAGTCATAGTAAGTACCAAAAGAGATCTAGAAAGCCTAGTAAGGGCTGGAGGTAGGGTCAAGGCAAGACAGGTGTATCCCTTCATAGATACGGATCAGTTGAAAATTCCCTCAAGTTCAGAGGTGAATGAGGTATCCTCCAGATATGGACTTAGTCCAGATGACAAGGTGATCTTAGTTGTAGGAAGGATGGATCCCATCAAGAGCCAGGATGTGGCGATCAAGGCCATGAGTAAGGTGGATGGAAAGCTGGTTTTGGTTGGAAATGGAAGTTTCACGTCAAAATCCCTTGGGCATAACAAGGCTGGTTCGTGGGCCTCTAAATTAAGGGAGCTGGTGAGGGAATTAAAGTTAGAAAAAAAGGTCATTTTTACTGGATATGTTGACGACCAATCCCTAAGTGCGCTGTATCAGAGGGCAAACGTAGTTCTCCTTCCTTCAAACACTGAAGGTTTTGGCTTGGTAGCTTGCGAAGGTTGGTTCTACGGCAAACCTGCCGTGGTTAGTTCAGGGACTGGTGTCAGTGAACTAGTCTTGGACGGCGTGAATGGCTATGTCTTCAAGGCAGGTGACCATGAAGACCTATCTGAAAAGCTTCGTCAGGCCATTCGTTCAACCCAGACGGAGAAGGTTGGTAAGGAAAGCGTCAAGAAGTGCTCCGTGGAAACTGCGTTGGAAAGACTTAGAGAGGTCTTCTCAGACGCGATGACAGGCTACGTTAAGCACTAATTCCTCTTTCCGCCTTATTTATTAGTTCCTTAACCGTTTCATTAACGTCCACTGTTCTCATTCCCAACTTCTCAAAGAAGTTATTTATGTTTGATAAATCCCTTCTCAACAGCTCCTCAGCGTTCCTATGTTCAACCGTAACAGCTTGACCCACGTCTATAATGTAAGGTTCCCCTTCATGGATTATCACGTTGTACTCGCTAAGGTCACCGTGGATTAATCTTGCCTTGGTGACCATAATTTCCAACTGTTCCAATAATTTAATATAGATATTTTCATCAATTTCTTCTCTTGGGACCTCTCGCAATAATGGAGATCTCCTTGGACCCTCCCCGAGGAACTCCATGGCCAAGACGTTACGAAACACCATGTAGGGTTGGGGAACCCTGACACCCGCTCCGGCCATTCTTATGAGGTTTTTAAATTCCTTCTTTGCCCAGACGTATACCAGCTCCTTTGTGTTTCCTATCTCTATCCCCTCAAATCGCGGGTCTCCCGCAACGTATTTGGCCGCACTTCTTTTGCTTGCTGCTGCGGAGATGTAATAGATCTTCAACGCGTAAAACTTTCCTTCACCGTCCACTGCGGGATACAATCTGGACTCTTTACCCGAGGCAATAGAACCGAAAACCTTTCTTAATTTTAACTTCCTCATTACTTCGATAGCTGCTTGGGCCGTCCTGTTATCTAGAGCGGAATCCACTACTTTTATATCATCTCTATCCTTTATTCTTCTCTCGCTACGTTTTACTATGACATTCAACCTCGTAGCTGCTCTAGAAGGTCCGGATTAATTACTCCTGCATCTATCAATTTCCTAACTTCATCATTTGCGTACTTATACACTATGTCGCATTTGTTACTCTGGATATCCCAAGGAGCGGCCAATATCACATCTCCTTCCCTCATCCAAACCTTCTTCTTCATTCTGCCAGGTATCCTGGCTAACCTTTCCACACCATCTAAACATCTGACTGAAAGATGATCCCCACCTAAAGTCTTCTTTACAACACATATTACCTCCCCTTCAGCTGGTTTTGGAACCTCCTTTGGAGCGGCTTCGTTACGTACCTTCTTGGGCAATCCCTTCATTCACCTTTACTTTTAATATTCTGATTCCCTTTTTAAGAGTTTACTCGTTGGGTTTAGATATGGTAATTCGGATTATTACACTATCATGAGAAGGCTTGCATGAAGTTGACAAACTTTTTAAAAAAATTTCTTGTTATATACTGGTTTTGAGTAGAATTGCATGTAATCATGTTTGATTCCTCTGATTGTATCGTTATATGTAGCGAATCACTGAAAGGAGAGTGTCGTCACTTGTTAGGATAAATTATCTCCCCTTCGGAACTATGCAACTGACGTGAATTAATGAGGATTGTGGCGAGTTAACAGTTCTCGGAAGACAGGCATATGTTAATTCACCTAATCCGTGCCATAGTGTAGTCATTAACCTAACAAATCATAGGATTATGGCGTTCTCCTTAAGGGTGTGGCGTTATTCATCCTTTGTCAACTATTCTCGTCATGTAGAAGAAAATTTTGTACCTCAAGGACGACACTATGATCCGTGCTGACACTATCACTGAAAGTAGGAATATTTAAGTTAAATTTAGACTGATTTTATACTAGCTCCAAGGCTACCGCAGTAGCCCCTCCTATTCCGTGGCATAGGCTCGCAATTCCTCTCCTTCCTCCCCTTTCCTTTAAAACGTTGAGTAACGTAACTATTATTCTCGAACCACTGGCCCCTATTGGATGTCCTAATGCTATGGCTCCACCATAAACATCTAAGACCTCGTAAGGAACCTCTAAGAGTTTGTTAAAAAGTACGCTGCTAACTGCGAAAGCTTCGTTGTTCTCGAAGAAATCGAATTGAGATAAGTTCATATCCAATTTGCTCAGTAATTTCTTTATTGCAATTATTGGAGCCTCAGTGAACCTCCAACTCTCTATACCCGTCCAACTGTATCCCAATACTTTTGCAATTGGCTCCAGCTTGTATCTTTTTACTGCATCGCCACTGGCTAGAACCAGCGCGGCCGCCCCATCCGACATCTGTGAGGAAGAGCCTGCCGTATGTAGTCCCTCTGGACCGAATGCTGGCGGAAGTCTGGATAACTTCTCCATTGTTGTATCCCTCCTTATTCCCTCATCCTTATCTAGGGAGATCCCTCCCAACTGAATTGGTAATATCTCCTCCTTGAACTTTCCATTATCAGTGGCATAGGCTGCCCTCCTGTGGCTCTCATATGAGACCTCATCCAGTTCTTTTCTAGATATGTCAAACTTCCTAGCGACCATGTCAGCCTCCTCTCCCATAAGCTTCTGATTGAATGGATCTGTGAGGCCATCTATCAGTAAACTATCGGATAACCTAAGCCCTCCCCTGGCGAATTTAACTCCATATCTAGGCATAGAGTCTGTGACGAAGGGCGCATTGCTCATGCTTTCAGTTCCTCCCGCAACAACTACTTGAGAATCATCGCCCTTGATCTGCTGCACAGCATTTATGAAACTCATCATCCCTGAGGAGCACACCATGTCCACGCTATAGGCGTCAACTTCTGGCCTTATCCCAGCCCTTATGGAAATCTGACGAGCTAGATCTTGCCCGTGTCCAGCCCTCAATACATTTCCCATCACAACCGTGTCTACAGCCTCAAAGGGTACAGATCCCTTGATCAGAGCCCCCTTAACCACATGCGCACCCAATTCAACTGGGGAAAGCTTGCTGAGCATCCCAAGAAGTTTACCTATTGGTGTCCTCGCTCCAGAAACTACGTAGACCTCCTTCATAACTAACTATACCATTCCCAGGTTTAAATGGTAGCATTTAACTTAGGTGACCTAGATAGAACTGGAAGGTAGCTAATCCCTATTCAGGCTTATTTCCGAGATCTCCATATAGGAGTCTGGTTCACATTGATAGTATTGAGGGAGGGTGATGTAGGGAAACTCTTGGATTATAAGGAAATTTTTAATGTACTAGAGAGGGCATTTTTGGAATGGTCCCAGGGTTCCGCCGTCAACACGCCGAGGACAAGGACGGTAACAGCAGGCGCCGTCTTGAGCATTCAGGCTGGGGGATTTCACAACTACATGGGTTTCAAGTCCTATGCCAGCGGTAAGTTCAATCCCAATTTCATTTCTCTATTATTTGACTCATCCAATGGTGAGTTATTGTTGATGGTAGAGTCGGATCTCATGGGCAGGATGAGGACCGCTGCCCTCTCCGTGCTGGGAGCTAAATATTTGGCTAAGGGCGTTGGTTCGGTTGCAGTGATAGGACTCGGTCGTCAGGGCTTAGCTCAGGTGGAGGCTTTCCACGAAATAGCAGGTTCCTCCATAAAGGTGTACTCCAGGAGTAAGGAAAGGATATTTGAGGCACAGAAGTGGTTGGAGGAGAAGGGAATAAGGGTTAAGGTAGCTTCAAGCTACGCGGAAGCCTGTGAAGGAGTGGAGGTGGTGGTCACCATAACAAGTTCCCAGTCCCCATTCCTCAAGAGTAGCATGTTACCCCATGGGGTTCACATCAATGCTTTTGGTTCAAACGTACCCTCTAGAGCTGAGGTTTTCCCTGACGTTATCAAGGCCTCGGAAATAATAGCAGTAGAGGACGAGGCTCAGGCTAGGGTGGAAGCAGGGGATTTCTTACTAGCAGAGAAGATGAATATGATGGATTGGTCCAAGGTAGTTACGTTTTCCTCCATCGTGTCAGGAAAGGTAAGAAGAGCGGGAGATCAGATAACGATGTTCAAGTCCGTGGGAGTGGGATTGGAGGATGTGGCAGTCTTGTCGTTACTTTATGAGAAAGTGAAGAAAGGTGGGGTTTGGGAGGAAGTACAGGTGAGGGGTACTTGGTCTCAAGGATTGGTAAAGAAATAGAACTCTCCCCAGTTGAAATGGCGTCGAGACATAGCACCCACGTCAATTACAACCTGGCATCAGGTTCCCCCGATCCCGTGACGATCCCAGTTGATGAGATAAGGAGGTCCTATAATACCGTACTGGAAGAAATGGGGCCTAAAGCCCTCGGTTACCCAGGCGCTGGAGGTCAAGCGGCGCTTGTAAAAGAGATAGAGAGGTTTCTTCCTCACCTTGGCCTAAATAAGTCCGATGGAAAGGTGGTTGTGACCAGCGGCGCCCAACACGCCATAGAATTAGTCTCAAAGTACCTCTTGGAGGGAGACGTAGTAGCCTCTGAGAATCCCACCTTTGTAGAGACCTTATCTCCCATAAAGTTGAGGAGTTCCGCTGTACTCCCCGTGTCCCTGGATGGAGAGGGGATATCTATAGAGGAACTAGACACGCTTTCCAAAATGGTCAAGATCTCATTGGTCTACACCATCCCCACCTGTCATAATCCCGCTGGTGTCACCATGTGCGAGGAAAGGAGGAAGGCGTTAGTCGAGATGGCGGAGCAGAGGGACTTCTACGTTCTAGAGGACGACCCCTATAGGCCAATAGCCACCAACGTTCCACCACCTGTAAAGGCTTTTGATAAGTCAGGGAGGGTAATCTATGTCAGTTCCTTCAGTAAGGTACTGGCACCAGGTCTGAGGGTTGGCTTCGTCGTGGCCAATGAGGTCATAGCAGAGAAGCTATCCTTACTTGAGCAGAATGACTTCTCCACTTCCACCCTGAACCAGTATGTGTTGGCCGATCTTCTGAAGAGAGAGGTGATCCAGGATAGGACAGAGCGATTGAGCTCCCATTACCGTAAAAAAATGGAGCTCCTAGTTGATAGTTTGGAGGAAAACAGCCTCACCGACTTCCATTCTCCAAGTTGTGGCTTCTTCCTACTCCTAAACCTCCACCTAAACTCCAATTACGTTTTCCAGCGTGCTTTGGAGAGGGGGCTCCTCTTTGTCCCAGCCAAGCCCTTTTTCCTAAGGGGAGGTGAGACATTTGCCAGATTAAGCATCGCAGCGGCGAATGAGAAGGACATAGTACAGGGAGTTAGCACACTCAAAAGACTCCTTGCGGATCCATGAAAAATCATGTTAAAACCCGCCTTGGTCTAATTTGATTTTAAGAGGTCAGGTTTAAAATCCCTTAAAATCTACAAGTTGTCATGATAGAAAACCTCTCACAGGAAGTGAAGAGTGCACTGAGAGACATGGGATTTAAGGAGCCTACTCCAGTGCAGTCTATTGTTATCCCAATGCTCTTGAATGGGAAGAGCGTCCTAGTTCAGGCCAGGACAGGTAGCGGGAAGACCGCTGCCTATGGTGTTCCCATAGTGGAGATGAGGAAACCGAGCCTAGTTGTCGTACCTACGAGGGAGCTTGCAAGACAGACAGCCAACGAGATAAGGAGGATAGCTAAGTATAGTAAACTCACTGTGGGTACGATCTTTGGAGGGGTCGGTTATTCTGGCCAGTTTGAAGAGGCGAAGGCCCAGGTAGTGATCGGTACACCGGGTCGATTACTTGATCTATGGGGCAAGGGATGGTTAGAGCTTGAGAAGTTCTCCACAGTTATTGTGGATGAGGCTGATACGATGCTGGACATGGGTTTTATTGAGGATATAGAGGAGATCTTGGTAAATACTGCGAGGGAGGTGCTCGGTTTCTTCTCAGCCACCATACCGAGGCCAGTAGAATCTGTAGCAAAAAAGTACTCTCATGTGGAGGTGGTAAGATTAAGCTCAGGGCAGGACTACGAGGTTGCGGACGTAGGACAGAGGTTTGTTCGGGTCAAAGATCACTGGTCCAGCAAGTTGAGAGTTCTCATGGAGGACGTCTCTCCAAATACAGTGGTTTTCGTTAACACTAAGATAAGGGCAGAAGAACTATTCAGGGAGTTAAAGAAAAGAGGCGTTTCGGTGACTAAACTTCATGGTGACCTTCCTCAAACGATCAGAAACAGGAATATGGATCAATTTAGAATGGGAAGGTTTGACGTACTTGTGGCCACTGATTTAGGCGCCAGAGGAATTAATGTCATGTCTTTAAGAAAGGTCATAAACTTCGACGTTCCCAAGGACCCATTGCTATATATTCATAGGATAGGTAGGACAGGTAGGCTCAACAACACAGGTGAAGCGGTGACCTACTATACAGGTGAGGACGAAGAAGCTGTGAAAAGAATACGTCATGTGGCTAGTAGTTAATAATATCATTGTTATTGCTATTTGTGTAAGTCTTTACAAAGTTTTGAACTCTCATGATGTTAGTTCCGATTAACGTTAATTTTCCAAAAGTTAAATTCATGATCTATACTCTGCTATAATCGAAAGTGTCGGCACGGATCAGATAAATTAACGGATGCCAATCTGTCTAGATCCGTTAATTCGCCCAACCATCATTAGTTGATGTCAGTTACATAATGTTCTGAAGGAGGAGATAATTTAACTAAGAAGTGACGACACTCTCATAATCTAATTGTTTTACTAGTTTATTTAGCAAAAAAGATAAAAAAATTACCTTCTTCTGAACAGGGCGACAATAGCAATTATTATTGCGATCACTCCTATACCAACTGCCGTATATCCCAGGTCTTGGCTAGTGCTGGTAACATGGTTTATCTCTTCCTGGCTGGTGTTTGTCAAATGATTTATCTCAGAAGTCAAGCTTGAGCTTACATTCGAGATCTTATTTGATATGTTGATTAGTTGATTGTTGAAAGTAATCTGCTCTGATTTGCTGGAACTGAGTCCATCCGACTGTCTTGCGATGACCGTAATAGTATAGGTACCATCGGGATAGTTTAGACTATTTATGGGGAAGGTAAATGTACCGTTCGTTGTAGTGGATGCTAAATAAGCGCCATCTAGCAACACCGTAACGTTAGATATGTCGTTCCCAGTTACCTCAATTTGACCCATCACGTTTCCGCTAACCACTGAAGTAGGCGACACGAACGTTATGGAGGGAAGAGAGGGCATCAATGTCTGGATCTCAGATTGCTCTAGGGTCACCGTGGAGTGGACTAAGGTGAGACTTCTTATGTCACTATCAACTAAAGTGATGTGGGAGTTTACTGCCACTATATCGTTGCCTATGACGTTGGTAAGGACTACATTACTGTTCATTATTGTTAACTCTCCGCTAATGTTAGACGAAACTAAGGTGGTAACACTATTTTCAATATAGTTGTGACCCATGAATACGTCGTTAGTCAGTGTTCCGTTATACATTATAGTGTCGTTGTCAAAAGCTGTGTAGTATGGTTGTATGGGATCAGTAACTATGCTGTTCTGGACTTGACTATAGGGAGTTACGAAGAAGGTATATTGTGTTGATTGAGAGGTGGTGGTGGGAATTCCGTTAGGTGTCAGACCAGATACGTACACCTCGAAGGGAGTAGCGAAGTAATCTGATGTTCCTAAGTAGGTGAAATTATTAAGGTTGGAGGTGGAGGGAAGAGTTACGTTTCCTACCCATTCACTGAGTGTTTGGTTGTACCATAGTGGTACGTCTTGAATTCCGGTCAATGTGAAATACTCATAGGATAGAGTGGCAGGGTAAAGTGTCGCCACGAACATTCCGGTGGTGATCTCTCCTCCAGTTGCTGGATCCGTTATGTTGGCATATACATAAAGTCTCTGCCCTTGGAATGCGTAGTAGTTGGATACCTTGATCGCAGGCTCGATGGCCCCCTTACTTACGTATATTTGACCATAGAAATACCCTTGAATGTTTGTCCCCAATGTGGTGGAGTTATAGTCTGCAAATAGAAGTATATCATAAAGACCAGATTTCACGTTTGCAGGAACGTGTAGATATCCTTGATATTGACCTGAAGTCGTATTATATGATAGTTGGGTGGAGCTAATTATTCCATTAGGCCCATACAACTCAGCGGTTACGTTGGAACCCACCATTACATTGCTCGCCACCGATTGACCATCCACCACTGACGTTACTCCAAATGTCTCGATTGGTGGAGTAATTTTACCGAAGATGTAAACATAGCTTCCCGCTGGCACAGAACCAGGTTCGGCAACCACTGGAGGCAATATAAACATTGTCTGGAGGTCAATTCCGTTATAGAAAGATACGTAACCGAACGCTCCATTGACCACCAACCTCATTACTCCTGGAGGATATGTCGCATTAAGTAAACCTACCCAAAGGAAAGTGCTAGGTGGAGCTGCAGGGACTATTAATACGGCGGGAACTGGCACCACCTTCACGTTACTCAATAGCGTGTAACTATTGTTAGTAAGGTTATAGGAATATACAGAAACTGTGTAGTTAATTGGAGGAGCTTGAGCTCCCATGGTGTTAGTAATGTTCAGCACTATTGGTATTCCCTCATTGGCCATATATGGTATCATTTGAACTGGGCTTAGGAATTGCGCAAAGTATCCTGAGAACAACTCAACTGACCCTGCACCATAGACCCCAGCTGATTCTCCATAAATAACAAGATTAACTATTCCTTGTGCAGAATTTGGAATTGTGATGTTGCCGGTCCAGTTTCCAGTAACGGGATTGAAGGTCAGTTGAGTTGAGGTAAGGTTACCATTTACTGACTCCAACAAAGCCACGAAGTTACCAACTGAGACCATCGATCCTTCCCTCGTAATCGAGGCCTGGATGGTCAGCCTTTGTCCGGGATATGTTTGCTGTACTTGGGTTCGATTGTAGGTGGCGGTAACGTTTATGCTCAGACTTGGTGAGCTGTGAAGGGCGGAGTAATAGATGGAGAAGGTGGCTATGTTGGGAGAACCCCATCCTGTAACTAGATTATAGCCTTTACTCTCCATCCAGGGTATATTGTAACCGAAGGAGGGCTCTATGAAGGCCATGGAATCTCGTGGGTTGGAAGCCATGGCGTAAAGTGCAGGTCCCAGAAGATCCAGCCTTACGTGAGAATACTGCATTACCAACGTCAGTAGTCCAGCTAGAAGTGGAGAGGCCTCGCTGGTTCCCCCGATTATGGCCGTCTGGTTTCCTGGAAGGACGATGAATATTCCAGGGTAAACGTTTGCGTTAGCTGAGAGGTCGGGTACCTGTCTTCCATCAGGGAACGTCTTGTAAACTGGTAGAGACCATTGATACCAAGGCTCTGGCTCTATTTCACTGATCCCTCCGGTTCCTCCTCCGCAGTTGGACTTGTTTGGTATAAAGCCGTAATTTGACCATGCGGTAGTGTTGTAGGTGGTTCCATTTGGTCCAAACACAGGGTAGACCGTGGTACCTCCTGCCGACAGCACGAAAGGAGATGTGGATGGATAACCAACAGTCCCCAGGGGACCGGCACTGTATCCGCTACCTCCCGCGTCTCCAGAGGAGGCTATGAAAGTTATTCCCTCCGCACTACCCATTGCGTAGTATTGATCAGATAAGATGACGCACTCGTAGAACAATCCTCCGCTGAATTGTGAGTAGGATGTTTCAGGTATACCGAAGCTCTGGGATAGTGTATCGACCGCGTCTTGCGAATCTATGAATGCGATAATTGAGGGCAGAGGTAGTGCTTCATTTGCGATGTAGAGGGTAACGTTAGCCCCTGGAGCCATCGCATGGGATGACTCCACATCCAGACTAATTTCCCCAGCCCAACCTAAAGTTAATCCAAGTTGTGGATCGTAGGGCCCTATTGGCACTACCTTGAAGGAGGGAGGATTTGGTATACCGAAGTGTTGGTC
>JAFMDM010000050.1 GCA_017857195.1 Methanobacteriota archaeon | reverse complement strand
GAGGTAGCCCCTGAAGCCTCTCCCTCCTCCAGAAGGGTAGACCCCAAGGAGGTTCACATACTTTCCCTGACTTTCTACGAGGTGGGAAACGCCATCTGGAAGGAGTATCGCTTCAGGAGGGTTAAGGATCCCTTGACGCTCTCGGCGTACTTGGAAAAGTTCATGAGGAAACTGGACGTGGTGGAGGATCCGCCCCTCGAGGAGGTCATGAGGGTAGCCCTGGAGAGGGGATTCACGTACTACGACGCGTCTTACGTTTACGTGGCCGAGTCGTCGGGGTTCGTGTTGGTGTCCAACGACGGGGACTTAATCGAGAGGGGCAACGCAGTGTCTCTGAAGGACTTCGTTAAATCGTCACGCCTCTGAACCTTGAGAAGGCCTCTCAGTCGTGATCAGAGAACTCCAGCCCTGGGAAGTATCCACCGCACCCCCCAAGGTACTTCTGATTTCCCAACGATCCGTCATACCTGGCCACGTCACCGCAGGAAGGACAGGGGATAGTGTCGTTACTTATCAGCTAAATTATCCTTTCCTAGAACGTGGTGTAGACGACGCGGATTAACGGACTGCTGAGGTAATAGTGGTGGCGGATGGGCAAACCCGAGTTTACATAATAAATGTCGGCACTATGGACAGGGGAGGTCCTTCCTTATAAGTCTCCCACATGGGTTATAGAGGTACGAAAACAAATATGCTAATGACGACACTATCAAGGAAGCTACCATTTTTGAGGAAAATGTAGATCACATATCTAGTGATTCCTGGCGTCAGAACTTTGAACAACATAAGGGCGACGCTCAAATTGTTCGGGAATGACCCTTTCAAATGTTCCAGGGAGAAGCTAGGGGACGAGTATGGCAACTCAATGTTCTCCATAGAGGTTACAGGGATGTGAGGATACTTTACAGCGTTGATCCAAAAGAGTGCATCGTTTTATTTGGGAGGTCGGGTCTCACAAGAAGGTTTACGTGCGCGATCCTTGACCTTCTTTATAACCTCGTCAAATAACCTATCTATGTCTTCATCTCCCTCCAATTCGTGAAATCTTTCCCCGTCCTTGTCTTTAACGATCCTCGTAAACTTGCTCTGCATAGAGGCTATTAAACGAGAATGCTCAAGATGTCGAAAAGGCGACATGGACCAATTAACCCTGTCCTCTCCCCACACTTTTAGCTCGCAGGAGCGACTCACGGCAATGATAAGAAGATTAATTATTGTTAATCCTAAAGGACTGGGTACCCAAAGCTCAACATTTAGCTCGCCCTAGGAGACCACGGGTCCGCTTCACCCTTCAGGCCCTTGGGAAGTATAAAGATAAACTTTATTATATATAACCGAACCTTAATCATGACAACGAAGGTCCTCTTAAAGAATATGGACGAGAACCTTTACAGAATGCTAAAGGCCAAGGCTGCCATCTTAGGTATAAGTGTATCTGATGCCATAGGACAGGCGGTTTCCATGTGGCTCAACGTGACCAACAGCGTCTCAGATCAAAACTATGCGATCCTCAAAACTAACCCTGACGCTGAGAAGGCTTTCAATGAGGGAAGATACGTCCTAGCTTGTGACGGTAAATATGTGGGGGTTTCCCTGACGAGAGGACCGCCCTAGAGAAGGCCAAGGAGTTCGAGAGGTGCATGATAAGCAGTAAGAATTACCCGAGGCCAAGCACGGGAGAGTGGGGATGGTCGTCGATTGCTTTAGGGTGAAAGAGAGACCTGAGCTTCCAGTTACGATCACGGATATCGTTAAGGATAAGTCAATCCAACTTAACGCCCTAATCGATACGGGATTTTCGGGCTTCTTACTATCACCTAACTCGGTGTACTTCAAGGTCAGCAGAGTGGAACTGGACGAGAGTTTTTGGAGGACATTCAACTCTGAACGGTATCGTGAGAACTAGGGTAGCTAAGGCCAGAGTTAAGAGGAAAAATAGAGTTGGAAAGCTTCGTGGAGAGTCCGATTCTAGGAAGGGACTTGACGCTAATAGGGAGGGAATTATTGAGGAAAATCAACGTGGAGATCAAGAAGTGGGAGGAGATATGCTTGGACGATCCCTAGCTAGTTCCTAACTGCCGATAGTGTAGACATTAAACTAAAAACCAAGGGTTAGGGCGTTCTCCTTGAGGTAGAGTTATTCATCCTTGATGAATCATTCTAGCTTTGGAACAAAATTTCGTAGCCTTGCGATGATACTATGGTGGGTTTCTTCAATTTTTTTATCATAGAAGACGTGAAACTTACTTTTAATCTGGAGTTGGATTTTAAATTTAAGAAAAATCTGTGAGCTTAACCCCTAAGAAAATTGAACAATACCACAAAGCAGTATTGGTTAGAAGTTTTATTTTTGAGACGTCCTGTCTGAAAAGGTGTGGGAGTAGAGAGGTCGTTCAGCGACTCCATAGCCCTGTGGCTCGAGGACTCGTCCTTCAGGTTGAGGGGGAGACTCCAGGGCTACCCAACGGTCTTCACCACGATGATAAGCGTCCTCAGGGAGCTGGTCAGGGACCTGAACCTTACTCGTGGAGGACTTCCTGAGGTTCGAAGGCATCTAGGCGACGGAGCTGATGAAAATCTTCAAGTTACGTTAAAGTCCCGTAACTACTGTATGAAGTGCATGAAGCTCACGTCCCTAAGCGGAAGCAACAAGGTAGAAAGGTTGACGGAGATGAATTGTTTTTAGACGAAAGTCTAACTCTCTTCCATGAACCTTGCCCTGGAGATCTCAAACGTAGTCGGAATCATTGCCTTCGCCATAGCGGGTTCCATTAAGGCGGTTAACAAACAGATGGACCTCCTAGGTGCTCTAGTGATGGGGTTCTCATCGTCGTTGGCAGGAGGGATCGTTGCGGATCTTCTGTTAGGCATGTCGCCTCCCTCCAATCTAACCTACTTGCCGTATCCCGCGCTGGCCTTCTCTAGCAGCGTAGCAGGATTCGTCTTTAAGAAAAAAATAAGTAAAATAAGCAGACCCTTACTCTACGCTGATGCCATCGGACTAGGTGCCTTCGCAGCCTCCGGCTCATCCTTAGCATTCTCCATAAGACCGGAGCCTCTCTTGGTCATAATGGTGGGGACAATAACAGCCGTGGGAGGAGGAGTCGTGCGAGATATATTGGCCAACGAGGTTCCCATGATCATGGAGAGGGAGTTCTACGCATCGGCGGCACTGATAGGTTCTACAGCATATTTCCTACTTAGAGTGTTGTTGGGTTTAGGTGACCCTACTGCATCCACCGTCACATTTGCGTTGACGTTAACGCTCAGAGTATCTGCCATCCATTTGGGCTGGAAGCTCCCTAGACCTAAGGGATAGTGGCTCCCATAGAGGGAAGAGTTTTTGCCTTCCTGTAAATCACTGCGTTTGACCGCTTAATTGGGACCACCGCCCCCTCCTTAGTTAAGACGTCCAAATGATACCGTATGGTACAGTAGTTTAGCCCCATAATTTTACTCAGCTGGTAGGCTGAAATGGGGCCTTCCTCCATTATGGCCAAGATCTGGGCTCTGGTCTGACACTCCTGCCTTCTGACCAACTTCCTGCCCATGGCATGCAATTGTGGGGATCAAGCTTAAACCTGAGCAATAGGAAGGGGTGATCTAGGTTATGGAACAGACCCTTGAAGTGTCTCACCAACATCAAGACCACAATGGCAAGCATGAGTGATACCACAATGAAGTAGTAGACTCCGTGGAGGAAATAGGCCAGAAGCGAGATCGCACCGATGGGTATACCGAACCTATCCTGAGATCCTGCTCCCAGCGCTAGGGGAACCGAACCCAGTAGGAACAGGGGTGAAACCAAGGCAAGTATGAGGAGAGCCAGCAACATAATCAAAATCACGAGACTAAGTCCCCCACCCCTTTGTGACATCATAGGCTCAATATAAACGGGGGGAAATTATAAACTTTGTAAAAACTAAGGCCTCAATATAACTGGAGGGTTCCTCTTATGTTCGGATGACCTTATCATGGACTGAATCCTCAATACAAGCTCTTCATTGACTCCCAGAGTCCTAGCCACCTGGGAGGGGGACATCCCCTGATCCACCAAAAGGTATAGGACTGAGTCGGCCACCTCATAGCTCACCCCAAGCTCCCCCTCGGCGCTCTGGCCTTCCCACAGGGCAGGTGAACTTGGCTTTAGAGCTATTCCCTCCGGTAAACCTAGGTACCTGGCAAGGGACCTAACCTGGGTTTTATAGAGGGCCCCTATTGGAAGGAGATCCACCCCTCCATCTCCATACTTGGTGAAGTAACCCAGAAGTAGCTCACTCCTATCCCCCGTCCCCACAACCAGGTAGTTCAACTTGGATGCAAAGGCATAGAGCAGCGACATCCTCACTCTGGCCTTTAGGTTGCCCAGTATGACCCTGTCCTCAGTGCCCACCTTGGAGGCCAATAGATCAACTGCGTCATCTATTTCCACGTAAGAATACCTGTCCTCAGCCTTGAAACTCCTCACTAACTGAAGTGCGTCCTCGATGTCGCGTTTTGGGGTGCTCCTTGAGGGCATTATTAGGAAGTAAAAGTTATTGGTGGCCCTAGTCAGAAGTGCCGCCACCGTGGAGGAGTCAACTCCCCCACTCAATCCCACCACTCCTCCCTTCCTTCCTGAGGTCTCCATGTACTTCCTGAGCTGTTCGGTGAGGGATTTGGTTACCAGATTGAAATCCAGGCTTGGAAGTGTTCCACTCAGTAATTGGGACATAAGATTGATTTTGACTATCCGTTAAAAAACGCTCATTAAAAACAGCTAGATATTTATATTGTAGATCCACGTAAACACGATGAATTACGGGAAAGCCGCCGGGAGCATTATCCTGGCAGGGGTCTTTCAATTCCTCCTTTTTCTAACTTTGGCTGAGGAAATCTATCCCTCCTATAGCGTCAGCAGGAATTACATAAGTGACTTGGGCGTGGGACGCACTGCCCTCATATTCAACGGTTCAATAATTGTGTTGGGAGTGCTCCTTATCGCGTCGGGAATACTGCTCAGGTTAGCACTTAAAAGTACCGCACTATCAGTAATGTTGATCCTGTCTGGGGTCGGTTCTGCGGGAGTGGGTATTTTCCCCGAGACTACTGGAGCACCTCACACCATCTTCGCCTTCATAACTTTCCTGTTCGGGTCCCTGGCCGCAATTTATTGTGCTAGAGTTGTAAGGGGTCCCATGAGGGTGCTCAGCCCAATCGCTGGCGTCATATCTCTGATCTCACTGATAGCCTTCGCCACCCATCAATACTGGATCCTGGGACCTGGAGGGATGGAGAGGTTGATCGCTTACCCCGAACTGTGGTGGGGACTGGGATTGGGAGGATGGGTTTCAACGAAGGGCTGAAATCATTTGGGTTGAGACTTGATATCCCAATAGGCACGATCGAAGGCCTTGTTAACGATGTCAAGAAGGGAGTTGAGTTTTTCGAGGGCATCCATGTGTAGAACCACAGTGAACACATTTGCCGCGCCTGACTTGGTGGTGAAGTAAATTTCAGGTAGGGTAAGTTTCATGGAGTTCAGAGTATCCTCCAACATCGCCCTAGCTCTCTCCAACACCTTCTCTGCCGACACGTCAGCCTGAATGGTGAGTTGGTAGGTGTAGCTCAGCGAGTTAGTACCCTCCAGTTTGGTGAATGTGGAGTTACCTAGAAACGCCGAGTTCGGTAGTCTGACTACATTACCTGTGGTGGTGAGAACGTCAGTGAACAGGGTACCCACCTTCTGCACTCTGCCGACCACAGGGGGACTCCATATCCAGGACTGCACTATCACCGGATCCTCCGGGGAGAGCGTCTTGCTCAAGGAAACCAGGAATCCAGACAACAGGTTGCTCAGCAAGGTTTGGGCCGCGAGACCAACCGCAATACCAACCACCGCCCCGCCTATTGCGGCTCCGGTGAGGTTTATCCCCAGGGCGGAGAGGACGGCCATTATGAGGAGGGTGTAAAGTAAGACCTCCATGGCCAACTCCAACACGTGGGAGGCCGCCTTGGTGAGCCTCGGAGAGATTGTCTGCCTGAAAACGTATAGAATTATTCTCACTATGACGAATCCGACCAATCCCACCAATACTGCGTTGACGGCCTCCTGGATGAACACCGAATCCCTGGGCAGAAAACGAGATAGGATCACCTCAATGATGTAGGCAACCACAGCGGTCGCCAGGATGGCCAAGAAAACCTTGATCAGCTGGGATCTAGCACTGCTGCCTTGGGACGACATGAGTGAATTGAGATGGGATCGCTATTAAATCTTTGAACTCCACGTGGGCTTCCTCTTCTCCAGGAAGGCCTTCATCCCCTCCCTTCCGTCATCCGAGGCCAGAGAGACGTAGAAGTTCCTCCTCTCCACGTCAAGTCCCTGCTGAAGTGTAGTCTCCAAGGCCCTGTTTACGGCCTCCTTGGCGAGCTCTACGGCGAACGGAGATTTGGAGGCTATTTCCCCGGCCATCCTCAATGACTCGTCCATGAGCCAGGAGTCTGGAACCACTTGGCTCACCAGGCCCATTCTCTCCATCTCCCTGGCCGGCACCAATTTCCCCGTCAACACCAACTCCATTGCCTTGTACTTACCAATTGCCCTGGTGAGCCTCTGGGTTCCTCCAGCTCCTGGTATTATGCCCAGATTTATTTCAGGTTGTCCCATCATTGCGCTCTCCGCCGCTATTATTATGTCACAGGCCATGGCCAACTCCAGTCCCCCTCCGGCTGCCACACCGTTCACAGCCGCTATTATGGGCTTCCTGAAGGTTTTCATCCTCTCCCAAAGGGGCATGTGGCCCTTCCTCACCACGTCCTCCAGCCTCATGGAAGCCATCTCCTTAACGTCAGCGCCAGCTGAGAAGGCCCTTCCATTACCCGTTATTATGACGACCCTGACGTTGGAGTCGTCCTCCGCCCTGTTGAAGGAGGAGACGAGGTCCTCTACCATCTCCAAGTTTATTGCGTTAAGTCTCTCGGGTCTGTTCAACCTAAATATCCTGGCGCTTTCCACAGTTTCCTCAATCACTGTGTTCATTCACTCACCCCTGTAGACGGGCCTCCTTTTCTCCTGAAAGGCCCTCACTCCCTCATTAAAGTCCTTGGTCCGAGAGAGGGATGCCTGAAGGGCAGCTTCATACCTCAAGAACTGATCCATCTCACAGAACAGGGTGAGATTGAGCATTTTCTTGCTGGCCACGAATGCCCTGAAGGGCCCAGACGACACTTCCCTTGCCATATGGACGGCGGATTGAACGGGGTCCTCAACCACTTTGGCCAATCCCAGGGAGGCAGCGTCCTGAGCGGAAAGTTCACCGCCCAACAACAGAAGTTCATATGCCTTAGCTCCCACTAATTTGGGGAGTATGTAGGCCAGCCCTGTATCTGGCGCTAGACCTATCCTGTGGAAAGCTGTGACCAGCCTTGAGTCCTTGGACATGAACCTAATGTCACATGCCACGGCTATACTCATCCCCGCACCGGCGGCCACTCCATTTACTGCAGCCACATAGATCTTTTCGCTCCCCCTTATCTCCCTGAGGATGGGATGAAAGCTGTTGGTAAGCTCGTCCATCACGTCCACGGGGCCTGCGGTAAGGTCAGCTCCAGAGCAAAAGGCCTTGCCAGCTCCAGTGATCACAACGACCTTGATTGAAGCATCGGAGTTAAGGGTTCTTAAGGTCTTCAAGAGCTCTCCTCTAAGATCCGAATTTAGTGCATTGAGCCTCTCCGGTCTGTTCAGGGTGACCTTGGCCACTCCCTCTTTACTTTCCAAGAGGACAAGATCCATGGGTATAGACGGTAGTTCCTCCTAAAAGAATCTAAAGCTCCCTCAGGAATTGAAGGACAACCGACTTGACCCTTAATACGTTCTGCTCCAGCAACTTCCCTCCCAACTCAGGGTCCACCCTCAAGGTCCCCGTGGAGTCTGCGACCCCGTCCCTTGTTGCCTCCCTCACGTTCAAGGTGTCAAATATCCCCTCCCTATATCTGGAATCAATTGACGACATTGAGCTCAAGTCCACCAACCCTTCATCTATGACGTAGATCTCCGAGCTTTCTCCCACTCCAGCGTGAAGGTCCCCTCCGTAAGTGGAAAGGTTGACCACCCTGACTTTCGCATCAGAATGAGAAAAATTGAACTCCCTCTGCACCACCCTGAGGTATGGTTCATTCCCTCCATGGCCGTTAACCACGACCGTCCTCCTTATTCCTGAGGATAGGGAGGTCTCCAACACCTCCCTTACCATCCTCATGAACGTCTCCCCCGTCACACCTACGTAAGGAAAACCATCATGTTCCAGGGATACGCCGTAACATATGGGAGGAAAGAGGATTATCTCAGGCAGGGAGGCCTCCACTTCCTCGCCTACCCGTTGCGCTAGAATGCAGTCAGTTCCCATTGGTAGGTGCGGGCCGTGTTGTTCCATACTGCCCACTGGAAGGAGGGCCAACCCCTTCACTCGCTGTCTTGGGATGTGAGAGAGCCTCATCTCCTCCTCCTCTTGGCCACCACGCTCATGGCCTCATAGATCAGGTTGGCCGCCAACATGGACGTGAGCTCACTTACGTCATACGGTGGGGCCACCTCCACAACGTCGAACCCAATCAGGTCCAATTTCAGGGACCTTATTATCTCAAGGGCCTCGAAACTGGTCATCCCACCTACCTCAGGCGTGCCAGTGCCTGGAGCGAACGCTGGATCCACGCTGTCTATATCGAAGGAAATGTAGACCTTTCCCTGAAGGGAGTTAAGGGTCTCCACCACGCTTTGGTATTGATACTTCACCTTTCTCACGTCCAAGGAAGTTATCCCTAGGGAGGCACCGTCGTCCTTATCTTGATGAGAGTAAACGGAACCCCTTATTCCCACCTGAACTACCTTTCCCACCAATCCCTCCTCAATGGCCCTCTTGAGCCACGTGCCGTGGGTGTACTTCTTTCCCCAGTGACTGTCCCAGAAATCGTAGTGAGAATCGAAGTGGATCAGATTAACTCTCCCATGGGCCCGATGAGCGGACCTCAGGAGGGCCAAGGTGATAGAGTGGTCTCCCCCGGCCACGAAGGGAATTGTTACCCTAAATACCTGATCCATGAGAGTCTCAGTGGCCCTCAGGGTGTCTTCTGTGTAACCAGGTACAGTGTCCACGTCTCCCCCATCGCATGCGTTGAGTTCATCGAAAGGGTAGACCTCAAGGAAGGGATTGTAAGGTCTTAAAAGCCTTGAGCCGTCCCTTATCCCCAAAGGTCCGAACCTAGCTCCAGGTCTGTAGGTGGTGGCGTCATCGAAGGGTACTCCAACGAAAACTGCCCCCTCCGAAGGGTCGGAGCACCTTGGTAATCGGGCGAAAGTTGATATTTGGGAGAACCTCGGTGACTTCAGGGCATCTATCTGCCTCATGATTACTTTTACCAGGGGAAGTCTATAAAGGTGGCTCACTGACCCTTGATCTAGTGATCTCCTTTAGTTTGGTGAAGTTCTTGGGATCCCCAAGTACCACAATTATTTCCCCTCCGCTCACCTTGGTCTCCCTGGTGAAGTAGGGATTGAGTTTGCCATCCCTGACGATAAGTATGGGTATTATGCCCTCAGGGATCCTGGACAGGGGAGAACCATCCATCTCAGAGCCGGGCTCCACATTGAAGACGCCTATTGACATCTCCCCTATGCCCGAGGCGTCCAACATGTATCCTCCTATGTTCCCTGAAATTGCGGCCGAGGCCATTATCCTCCCAGCCATTCTTCTGATGGAAAACACCAAGTCAGCTCCAGCGGTCTCGAAGACGTCCCTCATTGTGTCCTCCTTTATTCCAACCACCACCCTGAGCGGTGGGTTAAGCCTCTGTATTCTGAGGGTGACCAGTAAACTCTCGTTGTCTTCATTCATCATCACCATGGCGCTCTTGGCCCTCTGGATTCCTGCGGCCTTTAGGTCCTCATCATGGGTCGGATCACCAATTATCACCCTATCTCTTCCCAACTTGGAAGCCAGGTCTTGATTGTTCGTAAGTACCACGTACTCCTCTCCAAGGCTCTCCAACTTCTTGGCAGCCTCCACTATCTCTATTGAGTTGCCCGCGATAACCACGTGCCCTCTCATGTGAGAACCCCTCCATCTTCCCCTAGCATCAACCCAGAGGTACCTCTTTGAAAGAACTGACACTATCCCGGTAAAAACGCTGGCGTAAGTTGCGACCGCCGTAGCCATTATGACTATTAGGTAGACCTTCTCAGAGGTGGGCATGGTGTTCAGGTTTGGAGAGTAAAGTCCTATTGTGGTGACCAGACTCACCCCAGCGTAAACTGCGGAGATCCAGTCAAGGTGCTGATAGTAGACGTAAACTGCACTTGAGAGATATACGATGACTGCCAAAATGATGAGTTGAGGGAGGACTCTGGACAGTATCGAATATGGGGCAGCCAAATTCTCCAACAACTTAAACAATAGCTTGTTCCAACGATTCACGAAGGTTTTAGGAATAGCTGACTTATAAGCAAATTTAGGGCCCACTAACTGACCTCCTCCCCGCCCTAAAGGGCGAGGGTTCCCCGAGGTCTCAGGTGTTACACCCCTTTACGGGTGCTACTCCGTTATGCAGTACTAGGAATGATGACGGCTTTTTCACTGTTGAAATTACGATACCAACAGCTTTCTTCAGGATGTTCAATGCACCGTTAAGATCTGAATGGAGTTTAT
>JAFMDM010000049.1 GCA_017857195.1 Methanobacteriota archaeon | reverse complement strand
TACCTCATGCGGTACATCGAACTCCTTCAATGTGAGGGAAGCATCCTTCATGTATTCCCAATCCGACTTACTCCCCATTATTATTCCCACCAGGGGACTCTGAACATCCATGGGAATCCATGGATGGGAGGAAATTAAGTCCTACGTCACTTCAACCATCTGGTCAGAACGTAAAGCAGTACCTCCTCCACTATTATTCCAGACAGGACTGGATGAATAATGAAGAAGGGGTGGGCACCATTTAGTACACCCAGAAAGGCGGCCAGGAGAGCTGGGGGATGCTCAACCGATAACAGTATCATGATCAGCCAGCTCACCATTACTGCCACGCTTGCCGCTAGCAGACCTACCCCTCCTAAAAGCACAGTGACCACTGCGATTGCTGAGCAGATGAGATAGCCCTCTATGACTGCCGCCGTTCTGTTGTATTTCCATTGGGGGTCAGCGAACTTGGTACCGGCTGTGGCTATGAAAGGGGGGAGGATGAACTCTGTGCGTGTTGCTACAGTTAATGAAGTGAGGGCAGCCAGAGTCAAAAGCAGGTTTAAGGTGGTAACCAGCCGCTCCCTGTTCAAACCGAACCCTCAGGGCATTCTTCTTACCATGGCCACAGCAAGGGCCGTACCGTAGGGTAGTGTGAGTAAGTCCAATATGGGAACTAATGAGAGGAGGGAAACAACAAGGAGAATTAACGCACTAACCCCGTCTAGAGAGAAGTAGTCCGCGTACCAGGTGAGAACTCTACCCACACCAGGTGAGGTTCCGTTAGATATGAACCCAGCCGACAGAAATGCTATGACGTTGGCTAAACCTACTATGAACGTCCCTCCGGGCACCCTACCGAACGCAAGGAGGAAGTCCAGCACGCCAAGAATGGCCGCCACAGGTGCCAGGTAAGTGGTGTTTGATGTGGTGATCTGCCAAGCTCTCCTCAGGTCTGCTGTCCCTCCTGCCATTACAGATCCCACCTCAAAGGCCGTGACGAATATGGCTATGACCACGATGACCTCAGACAGGAGGTCAAAGAAGGAGGAGACCCCAAGTGATCCCAAGGGTCCAACAAACGGTGTAACCACCGCTCCGATCGCTCCCCCTACCAGTCCCAATATGATCTCCGCCAATAAAGCGACTAAGGCCGGTAAAATAAGACCTAAGCTTCTGGCTATTACGTCAAGGGCTATCAGGTAAGGCGGTCTGGGACCCGTATAGTAGGGACCTCTTCCCCATGCGTTCCGAATTTTTCCGATTGCCATGGAGCAGTTATCTCTATTTCATATTAAGGGTTATCCCAGTCGACTTCTCATACAGGAGGTGAGTTCACTTACGTTATCCTCAGTGATCTTCCTCAGTGTATCCTCACCGAAGAACTTGGCCAGCAGGCCCAGTTCCAGGGAGGCCTCCCATCTCAACTCAGTTCCTGAAGGAATTTTCATTGTCCTTAAACGCAGCTCTATTCCAACCTTCATTCCCACGGCCTTCCCTTGTCCCCTTATTGTCACCTCCCCCTTCTGTTGCTCTATGATGAACCTCATACTGGAAGATATGTTACTCAGTTGGGAGATGCCGGCACTGCTCACGTCTATCTTGAAGGAGGCCTTGAAGCTATCCCCCTCCTTCTGTAGCTCCCTAAGTCCTGGCAGACATTGAGAGAACTGATCTGGATCCGTGAGGAACCTCCTCACCTTCTCCTCCTCCGCCGACAGTTCCAGCTGTCCGTTAACCTTCACGACTGGCCCTCCTCAACGCCATTGATAGTGCAAAGGGGAAGACCACGGAGTACCTCTCCTCGTCCACCCCTCCCTTCCTTGAATTGACTAGCCACCTCATTTCCTCTCCCAGGGACTTGGAAATCAGCTCCACACCATCCTCTGGTGACATGAGAGGGGTGACGGATGTCCTGGATTCCCCTCTCACCCCTAAGTTGGACGCCACAACGTCCGCAGCCTTCTCACCCACCAGTCTTGAGGTGGTGAGCTTCCCCCCCACAACTGAGGTTATCCTGTATGACGAGCGAATCACGAAGTCCCTGGTGGCGCTCCTGCCGTCAGATCCAGGCTGCTTCACCAAAGGTCTTACAGAAGCGTAGGTTCTCACGATCTTCCTACCTTCCAGTATCGGCACCAGGGAGGAGGACTCTCTCCTCAGTAGCTCCACCTCCTCTTCGTCCGCCTCAACCTGATCTGGGTCATCTATGACTTTGGCAGTGGTGCCGGAGATCGTGACTTCTCCGTACGGGACAAGTATGTCACCGTCTGAGGGGGGTCTCATTCTATTTATGACCGCGTTCACCACCCTGCCGTTGAAGACCGCCATCGTACCCGCAGTTGGCATGACCTCAACTTCCTTCTCTCCAGCGAGTTCCGCCAACTTGAAGGTCCACGGTCCTGCTGCGTTGACAACGTGGTCTGCGGTCAGCTCATAGGACTGGCCTGAGGCTAAGTCCTTCACCTTCACCCCTTTCTCCGTGAATCCCTTCACTTCGGTGAACGTAAGGATCTTCGCTCCGTTCTTGAATGCGGTGAGGGCCACGCTGGTCAGGAGGTCATATCCCCTGACTACCCTGTCGTGCACCCAGATCGCCCTGGTGAGGGAAGGGTTGAGATGAGGTTCCTCCCTCAGGACCTCAGAGGGTTTTAGCTCCCTCCTTTCGGCGCCCACCGACTCAAGTCCCTTCATAAGCCTATCCCCGAATGCGGACTCCTGTTCATTTAGGGCGACGAACAGCCCTCCAGTATCTTCCACTGCGTGAGGAGCTATCTCCGCCATGATCTTGCTCTCCTGGACGCACTCCTTGGCCGCCTGAGGGTCGTTCACCGCATATCTGGCTCCACTGTGGAGCATACCGTGAAACTTCCCAGACGTACCTGAGCCGAGGTCACCCCTCTCCACTAAGGTAATCTCCACTCCCCTCATTGTCAGGTCCAGGGCCGTGAAGAGCCCAGTGGCCCCAGCACCTATAACCACAACTCTAGTCATTCACTAAAACTGGTTTGGAGGAATTTAACTCATGACGACTGGAACGTTATAATACTATAAGGCTGTTATTTTTGTGATTCTCTCATATCAAGGAGACAGCATCAGACACAACAACTCATTTTACCCACATCTCCCTTGAACGAGAGGGCGGCCAGCCTTATGGACTCGGCCATGGTTGGGAACACGTGCACCGTGTCGATTATATCGTCCACAGTGGCCCTGAGTCTCACCGCCAGAGCTGCCTCGTTAATGACCTCAGCCGCGTTCTCCCCCACCATGTGAATACCTAATATTCTCCTTTCGCCCTTTGACGCGATCAGCTTCACCAGTCCCCTAGTCTCACCCAATATCCTGGCCTTGGCCACCTCGCCCATACTCACCTTCCTGCTCTCGGCCTCAGGGGCCTCCCTCTCGGTCAGTCCAACGCTGGCTATGTTTGGTTGTATGAATACTACTTGTGGCACCCTCATCATGTCCACCGTTAAGTGTGAGTCCCTTAGGGCGTTCTCCGCCGCAACCGTGCCCTGTCTCCCCGCTAGGGCCTCCAACATCCTTCCGCCTATTACGTCACCTGCGGCGAAAATGTTGGGATTGGAGGTCCGCAGCTCCTGATTCACCTTCACTCCCCCCACTTCATTGGTCTCAACCTGGGCCGCCTCAAGGTTTAGGTCAACGTTGGGTCTCCTCCCCGTGGCCATGAGGATCTCATCGGCTTCCACTTCCCCTTTGTCTGTTACTACTACTTTCCCCCTTCCCTTCCTTACTTCCTTTACGTTGACGTCGGTTGCCACGGCTACACCCTCGTCCTCCATTATCCTCCTGGCCTCCAGGGAAATTTCTGGCTCCCAGTTTGGAAGTAGGACGGGGCTTCTCTGCAGTACCGCCACCTCCACCCCTAACCTCCTGTACATTTGAGCGAACTCAAGGGCAAGTGCCCTTCCACCTATGACCACTAACGACTCCACCTTCCTGTCGGGAGAGAGGGCCTCCACGTTCGTCCAGTAACCAACTTCCCTTAGTCCGGGAACGTTGGGAATGGAGGGCGAGGACCCCGTCGCTATGATGAACTTCCTTGCCTCAATTATTTCGCTTCCCACCTTGAGGGAATGGGGAGAGAGGAAGTGTGCCCTTCCTCTTACAAGCTCTACGTCATATGAGGAGAGCAAGTCCTCGTACTTCACCCTTCTCAGTTCGTTCACCAGCGCCTCCTTCTCCTCAAAGGACTTGCTGAATGGTGGATAACAATCACCTCTACATGTTTCCCTACCGTACGCGTAGAGCTCGCCCACCCTGAGCATTTTCTTTGATGGTACGCATCCAACGTTAACGCAGGTACCTCCTATGGTTCCCGTGCCCACAAGGACGGGCTTCACTCCTAGTTCGTTGGCCCTTATGAGCGCAGCAAAACCTGCGGCCCCATAACCCATAATTGCGATTTCCTTCAATCTTCCACCTTGAATTCGGCAAGAACATAATTATGTTTCGTACCCTGGCTTGCCCTCTTTAGAGCCTCGGTCACCCGCTCTGCCGAAACTTCACTTAGTGTTAGTCTCACGTACGCCCTTCCCTGCGGTAATAGTTCCATTTTCACTTCCCGTCCACCCAAAGAACTAAGTGCCTCCTTCACTCTCTCCATACATTTAGGACACGTCACGTCGTTAATAACCAGTGAGACCCTCACCTTTACTACCTCAGCAACAGGACTGAGTTGAGGGCTGTCGTCTCCTCTGGAAGTCGTCTGCACAGTGCGAACAGCAGAAGTAATGGGTCTTACCGTCTATCTCCCTCGTATAAACTTCCTCGGAAAGAGGAGCGCCGCAGTTCTCGCATTTGAGTTGTCCCTCATCTTTTAATCCAATTCTCATTTTCATTCTCTTACACCAACACTCTCCTCACTTCAAATATTAAGTCTTTGTATATATGAATAACTGTTCATGTAATGCCCGTATTTGATTCGGATACATCATATTAATTGACATCAATCATATTTGTTTATAACTGTGTTTTACTTTTATTTGTTATGTCCACCTACGTCATGGCCCTTGACGAGGGGACAACCAGCGCCAGGGCCATAATTTTCGATCAAGAAGGTCAACAGAAGGGCGTGGGGCAATTCGAGTTCCCCCAGCTCTACCCAAGGCCTGGATGGGTAGAGCATGACCCAGAGGCCATATGGGATGCTCAACTCAGGGCCGCCAGGGAGGCCATGAGAAGGGCAAACGTTGAGCCCTCACAACTCAAGGCCTTGGGAGTTACCAATCAGAGGGAGACTGTGGTTGTGTGGGATTCAAGAAGTGGAAAGCCGCTGCACAACGCCATAGTGTGGCAGGATAGGAGGACGGCCGGCATTACGGACAAGTTGAAGGCCAACTACCTTCAATACTTCAGGGAGAGGACGGGGCTGGTACCGGATCCGTACTTCAGCGCCGGTAAAATCGTGTGGCTCCTTGACAACATTCCAGGCCTGAGGGAGAGGGCTGAAAAGGGAGAGGTCAAGTTCGGTACGATGGACACGTTCCTCATATGGCGTTTAACAGGCGGGAGGGCCCATGTCACAGACTATAGTAACGCTTCAAGGACCATGCTATTCAACATAAGGAAGTTGGACTGGGACAGGGACATTCTGGAACTCCTGAGGATCCCAGAGGCCGTCCTACCTGAACCTTTGCCCTCAAGTTGGCCCTACGGTGAAACGGAGGAGGGAACAATTGGAGCAAAGGTGCAGGTGAGCGGTGACGCAGGGGATCAGCAGGCGGCCCTCTTCGGTCAGGCAGCGTTCTCCAGGGGTGAGGTGAAGTCCACCTACGGCACCGGAAACTTCGTCCTAATGAACGTCGGTTCAACCCCAGTGAGGTCGGAGGACCTGCTCACAACAGTGGCCTGGGGTTTTGAGAGGGGAAAGGTCGTTTACGCTCTGGAGGGAAGCATATTTGTGACCGGGGCAGCGGTGCAGTGGTTAAGAGATGGCCTGAAGCTCATAGAAGTGTCGGAGGAAGTTGAGCCCCTGGCCACAAGTATTCAGGACAACGAGGGAGTATACTTCGTTCCGGCGTTCGTGGGGTTGGGAACTCCATACTGGGATCCCTACGCCAGGGGACTAATAATAGGTCTCACACGAGGGACGAGGAGAGCCACAATAGCCAGGGCCGTGTTGGAGTCCATAGCCTATCAGACAAGGGACGTTTTAGAGGTAATGTCCAGGGACTCGGGAATTGGACTCACCTCCCTTAAGGTTGACGGAGGGGCCACAAGGGACTCGTTGCTCATGCAGTTTCAGGCGGACATTTTGGGGGTGAAGGTGGTGAGACCTTTAATATCTGAAACCACCGCTCTGGGAGCTGCGTTCCTAGCCGGATTGGCCACTGGGGTGTGGAGTTCGGAGAGAGACGTGGCGTCCAGGTGGAAGGAGGGAGCTGTGTTTGAGCCTAAGATGAACAAGGAAAGAAGGGAGAGGCTGTATGGGGGATGGAGGGAGGCAGTGAGAAGGGCCCAGGGATGGGCGAAGGTGGTGGGCGAGTCAGAGTGATGGTCCTTAGTTAGGGTGATTTGATGAGTCAGTTGTCTCCCCTCAGGGACGCCCTCTGGAAGTATATGGCGGAGTTCGTGGGTACCTTTATCCTGATCCTCTTTGGGGATGGGGCAGTGGTGGCCAACGTATTGACAGGGACTCCAAGTTACGGTTACATTATGGTGTCTTGGGGAGTGGGAGTGGCTTTGGCGATCTATCTGTTCGGTTCCATAAGTGGGGCTCACATAAATCCCAACGTGACGCTGGCCATGGCGGTTACCGGGAGAATGAAGTGGAGGGACGTTATTCCTTACATTGTGTTTCAGACGTTAGGCGCAGCTGCAGCGGCTGGGGTCCTCCTGGCCTGGTGGGGTCATGAGATCGTGGCAATTGATCCCACGCCTAAGTTGGACGCCAACGTCGCGTTTGCCTTCTTCACAGAGTATCCTAACCCAGCGTTCTGGGCAAAGTACTGGCCGTCTTCGCTCATAGCAGGTAACGTTCAAGGAACAGGTTCCCTGTATTATCAGATAAATCAGGCCTTTCCCCTTTGGCTCGGGGCCTCGGGCGAATTCCTCATGACCTTCCTTCTGCTTTTAGTGGTGTTGGGAGTTACCGACCCTGAGTCACCATTCTTTAATCAAAGCCTTGCTCCCTTGGTTATTGGAGTTGGTTACGTGACCGCGTTCCTTTTGTTTGAGGCTCAACTCACTGGAGCAATGATCAATGAGGCCAGGAGCTGGGGACCCATGCTGGCGCTATATCTCTACGGTTACAGGTATGGGGCCTTCAACTTCAGAGGAGAGTACTTCTTCGTTTACGGTATTCCAGACTTCATTGGAGGAATATTGGGAGCGCTGTTCTGGGACCATGCGGTGAAACCTTACTTCAAGTATTTGAAGAGGTCCTAAGTAGAGGACTTTTTTCTTTATTTTAGCATTTAGTTAGTAGAGTATTCTTCTAATTGATCTTTAACGTCCTTCTTATCCATCCCTTTTTACCCATCGGTTTTTCTTGATCCTTCACGTCTTAGCCACTTCTAAAAAAAGATTACTACAATAATACTCAGCTTTAATCCTGGGAGATTCTATAATTTTTATGCAAGTATTTCTACACCTTTTATCTTTTTCTACGGTTTATTCCGTTGGCTTTTCCGTGGTCTATATGAAAAAGGCTTAGGGTTTTGACCGAAAAATAAGGGTTGTGATTACATTAGAAAAGACAAAAGGAGGTGAAGACCATGCCGCCAACTGATGCTGATGGGGGAGACGCTTAAACTTTTCTCATGTTTATTTAGTGGATGGGTCTATGACAAATGGAGCTATAAGAGGATCCGATAAAAGTAAAGGGACCTATGTTTGATAAGGAAAAACTAGCCAGGATAATTAAGTTACTATTTCTGTACGGAAGTGAAGATATTGTTCAATTAAGGACTCTAATTTCTGATCCTGAATTACCATCCGTATTGGAATGGCTGAGGAAGGAGTTAAGGCTTAGGATTTATCCAGTTGGCAATTATGACATACTTAATCTTTCTCAGCTTGTAGGAAACGTTAAGTGCTCTCCTTTGCTTAACGCTAAGTTCATTTATGATGTCACGGGAGGCATAGCTGCGACAGTATCGAAGGATATAATATCTCCTAGTTCTTTTTATATCTCTCTTTTCTACCCCACAGGAGATGAAAGCTATCTCACCCTCTTCCAAAGACTGGCTAAGAACGAGCTGTGTTTCTCTTATGAATTTCATCCTGTGAATGAAAAATTATTTTATGGACAGGACTATGAGAATTTCAACTTTGAGAACCGAGAGTTTGGTCCCGTGAAGGAGAGAAGTTCCCTAAATATTTACAAGGAGAAGGAAATAAATCCAGATTACGTCCCTGACTGGTATGATGTAATAATATTGGGCAAGAAACAGGAGAGAAGCGGCTACTCACTTCGGGAAATATCGGCGGACACAGGCTTACCCTTCAAGGAGGTTGTTAGGCATTGGACTAAACATGTTCAGCCCAACTTAATCATGGCCTACAATATCTGGCTATTTGATTCCTCGTTTAGGGTAACAGTGGTGCATCAACGGGACTTGATCCGCGAATTGGTAAAGATACCTACTACCAACCTTACGCTCTGTTCAAACGAACATTGTTATTCTGCTGTATATGGGCAATCTAATCAACTCTTACCTACACTGACTTTCCTGTCTAAACTCTCCTCCAACAATTCCGATATTGGGCTTTACATAAGTCCTCTCTCCCCTAAATGGGAATACACAATATCAGGAGCCATACCATACGATTACTTCACGATGGATGGCAAGTGGAACTTCGACGTTGATTCCATCATCGAGAAGACGGAGCCCCTGCTCATGGAGGGGAGGAAGATAGTAGAAAACGACTGATCGTGATTTTCCAACCATGTAAGACTAGTTTTCAATTAAGGTTTGTACAGCAGCATTCGAATCCTCAAATCCTTGGTCTGTTATATCACTCCCGATTATCACTCTTGGCCTTATTCTCTTCCTTCCTCATCTTCCTTGTCACCAATTCTCCTAACCTGCTAAGTCTATAGTACTTATGATGCGTCCTTGTCTCCCTCTTGGGTTTGGCCCTCCTCTCCCCGAACTTTATCACCTTTGACTCATCCTCCTCCATTAGGCCTACCCTTACTAGCCTCTCGAGTTCCTCAATCGTCTCCTCCAGACTCAACCCACTCAACTTGGCGTAAGTGAGGGCGTGATCCACGTTCACCCTCTCAGCTATTCTGAGTAATTTGACTGCCCTCTCTTCCCCTCTCAACAACTTTAGCACGGTTGTTACCTTGTCCCTCTCCAATTCCCTAAGGAAATGATCTCCTTCCCTAGTGAGTCTGTAGTAGGTGTGGTGTTTTCTAACCTCAGACAGTTTGTACTTGGCCTCAGTGCTCTTCACTGCTGAACCGGTGGTTCTTTCCAGCATTCCCAACCTCTCCAGCTCCTCCAATAATCTTACAGCTTCCTCCAGTGGTATACCCACGTTTATGGCGACCGATTTGCCGTAATCAACGTTGGCTCTCCTCATGTGTTTCATTACGTCCAACATTCTTCCTTCAAGAAGCTCGAGCATAAACCTCCCTCGGAATCCTCAATTTCTAGAACTAGGGCCACATTATTGGTCATCTTTGACTTTTCTTAACGAGTTCAGGGTTAATCCCATCCCCTCCTGCTCGTTGCAATTGAGATCCTGTGCTCCCTAAATAACAGTAGGGCAAATGCAGCCGACACAGGGATCAATAACGCAAAGGCCAGCCTCAAACCCGCCAAGGATACTAGACCTCCTAACGTCATTGGTATGAATGCCCCCACCCCGCTCATGAGGGCTGAGTAGTAACTATTGGCCACGTTTCTGACCTCCTCTGAGGGAAATGACCTAGAAAGGATCACCAGGGACGTGGGGAAGGTTAGACCGTGAGGTACCCCCAGGGCAAGGAGGGCTAAGGCATATACGAGAACGTTGGGGGAAATGGATATTGCCAACAACCCCATTACCGTGAGCACTGCGGACAATCCTATGACGAACCAGACGCTGGACGGAGGCCTCAGTGTGAACACGAACCTACTCAAAAGGGAAGTGCCGAAGAAGGCCGTGAAGAGTAGTGTGGCAATGGCATAGGACTCACTGAACTGTTCCACTGCGAAAATTGCTCCGAAGGTGGTGAGCATGCCGAAGGGCAACGAGTACATGAGATTGTTGAATACCGCGGCCCTGAAGCCTGGTGAACCCCACACCTTCGCGTTCACCCTGATCTCCCCTTGATGCGGGTTGAACTTAACCACCGGGGAGGAGAAGGCCACTAACGCTGCTAGAATTGAGAAGAATAGGAAGGCCTGGAGTAGCGTGAACCTGGTGAGTATGGCAGACTCGATGGACGGTCCCACTATTAGGGAAAGGCTCAAGATCACGGTGTAGAAGGACAACATTCTCTCCCTGGTCTTGCTATCCTCGAAGGAGCCTGCCACATTGATCAGGTTTGGCGTGACTAAGCCCATGGATACTCCCACTGCTGTACTGATGAACCAAATTGTTAGGGGGCCAGAGAGATAGAATAGGGGGAAAATAATTGCGTAAGCGAAGGCGGCCATAACGAATCCCCGCCTTCTTCTTTCTCCCCTCAACCTGGAGTTTATGAGGCTCCCCACGAAGGCAGCAACGGAGGATGCGGAGGCAACCAGCCCAATCAATAGTCCGTTGAAGTGGAAATCGTATCTAGCCACCAAGGGAACTGTGGTCATTAGCATATTGTTGCTTGCCCTTAGGGAGAAGGTTATGGCGAAAAGTATTAGGGCGGCGTAAATTATGTTCCTATTCACTCGGGGTCAACGTTAATGCACGTAAAGGCTAAATAGAGTTTGTCCTTCATCGTGATTAGTCGCTTTTAACGACTATTAACTCGGCCTC
>JAFMDM010000048.1 GCA_017857195.1 Methanobacteriota archaeon | reverse complement strand
AAATCTCCATCGCGAGGTGGAGATGCCCCGTCCGTGAGGGCGGGGTAGTTCACTTGTTATGAACCTTCATCCAAAAGAGGAAATCTCTCGCTCTTAACCCTTATCTTTATAAATGCCAAAAGGTTGATATGGAAGCGGGTGTGACACTTGGCCACTAAGCATGATAAATACGCCTTCATAGATGTGGGTAACGGACTCTACACTAAAGTAAGGGTGATGAAGGGAAGGAAAGAGGGGGCAGAGAGATATGTATTGACTGGTTTATTGGTGAAAAGAATACCTAGAGGAGCTCCCACTCTATCGAAAGAATCCCTTCCACAAGAAATAAAGAATCTGCTCTAAATTCCCTTTACATGAGTTGGAACGGACTCCAGGATCTTTTTGTATTTACCTTCCGCCTCCAGTAGGTCTATAGAGAGAATTGTAACTCCTAACTCCTCCATTTTCTTATATAGCTCCTCCATGGATGGAACTCCCACGACCACGTCATACACGCTGCCCAACAAGTTTACCGCCCCAGATATTGGCTTTTCGGAGACCACAGTGACCCTGTATTTTTTCCAGATGACTGTAGTAGAAAGTATGAGCTTTCTATGGCGAGCGTCTACACTTCCCACTGGGCGTACACTGAAACATTGGTCCCTTAACACTTGACCTGGACCACTGATCACTGCTGGATAGTCCTCGAACACTCTCACGTCAGAAAACTCCGCAAATGGGACAGAGACCTTAGATTTAACCGCTTCCTCCAGTGAGCTCTGCTCCTCAAAGGACCATGAGGAAACGGGTGTTCCTCTACAGAACCTGTTGTAAGTGATCAGTACCTTCTCCCTCTTCTTAAGAATCTCTAATTCCCTAGTTTTCATATCGTATATGAGTTCAACCTCCGGGTTCTCCAAGTTAGGTGTAAAGCCTTCGGCGCTAAGGAACTTACCGACTTCTCTCTTTAACTCGTTCTTTACACTTTCGTAATGGAGGCCTAACTCCTTGGTAGCGAAGTCAATCTCCTTCACCTTGAGTTCAGGATCGAGTTTTACGCCGAGTACAAAGTTCTTGAGCCCCTCTCTCCTTATGATCTGTATAGCCTTCTCTTTAAAGTCCTCCTTTACGCGATCCAATTGATCGCTGCATATGAAGCATGGTTTGGGTCTGAATTCCTCACTGAAATAGAACTTGTAAAGTTCTTTTGCCTGAGTGCCCATATTTATTAGCAAGCCCCTTAGAGTTTCCAAGTCCTTAATTTGATGATCCCTCACTCTTTCATCCAACTCCATTAGAAGTGCCAGTTTTAGCGCAATCCCTCTCTCACTGTTGAGGTGTCCTCTACTAAGGGTCGAGAAGGCACGTCCGAGGCATGCATTGCAAAGGGGATATTTGGTCAATAGTTCAAGGGCCTTACTCAATACCTGACTCTCCAAAAAGTTTGCCAAGATCCTTCCTCCGTTTTATGGTCTTTAGCATTTTATTGATCATTTCATAATGATTTAGTAATTCTCTGATATCCTCTGGGGTCGTACCAGAGCCCCTAGCTATCCGCCTTATCCTGCTCTTATCAATTACGGATGGGTTGTCGAGTTCCTTGTAGGTCATGGAATTCATTATGGCCAGCCATTTCCTCATCCTCTCTTCAGTCATCTTGAGGTCGTCTTGGGTGGGAAGTTTTGGCAACATGTTCATGCCAGGTAACATCTGCAGTACTTTCGATAGGGGTCCCATTTTACGAACAGCACTAACTTGCTTATAGACGTCCCTTAGGGTGATCTTAGCCCTACCGCTCATGGCCTCCTCCATTTTTTTCTGAACTTCCTCAAGCTCTCCAGTAGCCTTCAATTTCTCCAGGATAGCCTCAAGGTCACCCATCCCTAATATCCGTGAGACAAACCTTCTAGGGTTGAAGACCTCCAGATCTTCAACCTTCTCCCCAGTTCCTACAAACTTTACTTTAGCTCCAGTTGCCACTACTGCGGATAGTGCCCCGCCGCCCTTTGCAGTACCATCCATCTTGGTCAAAAGTATTGAACCTATTTTGGTGGATTGATTGAACCTAGAGGCAAGATCGTAAGCCTTCTGGCCTATTGAACCGTCGAGCACGAGCATAACTTCGTCTGGGGCGATGGCCTGGGATACGGTCCTCATTTCCTCGAGAAGTTGGGTCTCCTCCCCATAACCATGCCTTCCAGCTGTATCAACTATAATTAAATCTGCCCTTTCCCTCAGGGCTTTTTCTTTTCCTCGGGAGGCTATTCCAACCGGATCCTTAGATCCTGGTTCCCCATATACTGGAATTCCTATCTGAAGTCCTATCTGAGTCAACTGATCGTAGGCCGCCGGTCTATAGGTATCCGCAGCGACGAGATAGACCTTATACCCTCTTCTCTTATAGAAGAGAGCCAACTTTCCCGCGGAAGTTGTCTTCCCACTCCCCTGCACTCCAACCAACATTAGTATGTAAGGAAGCTTACCGGGATTCACGGCAGGTTCAGCATCGCCTCCGAAGAGCGCACTGAGCTCCTCATAGACTATCTTAAGGAACCACTCCCTTCTCTCAATGGTAGATGGTGGTTTATCTTCTTTGAGTCTATTTCTTATCCTTTCAGTGAGTTGGATTACAAGTTTTAGCTGAACATCAGAGGAGATGAGGGCTTTCTGAAGATCCTTTATGAAGTCCTCCACAGATTTCTCATATACATTACCGCCCGTGAGAAACTTCCTGACTGAATCCTTCAGAGAATCTAACAAATCACTTTACCCTAACTATCTTCTTCCTGTTCATTATAACCCAATATTCCACTTCAGCCCCTGGCTTAATCTTGTCTTTAAACTCCTCCTCAGAGGGCATATCTATATCGAAGGTCTCGTAGGATTCCAGGTCCATTAACTGTATTCTGTCACCTGTATTTGCGAGTATCTGACCTATGTGTTTCTCTACTATGGGAACCTCCACCTGCTGATCCACAGGAGCCATGAGAGTTTTCTTAGCATTACCGAAAACGCTGACGGCAACCACGTTTGCCTTAGCAGCTCCGTGTTTTCCAGTTTTCGCCTTAGTTATATCCACTACTCTGCAAGGCTCCCCATCTATCATAACGTAACTTCCCACTTTTAGTTCACCCACAGTGGTATAATTGACACTCATAATCTCATCGTCTCAAACTTAACGGGACACTTAAAACTCTTTCGCGCTCAGCGCTTTGGCCCCTCTTCACCTATCCATATGGGTTCTATCATCACGACGCTAGCTTAATTATGATATAGAGAGAAGATAAAGGCATGCCATGGAAAGTCAAGTGCAACTCATGTGGAACTCAATGGGAGTTGGGAGTTAGCTTCGATATAGGGAAACAGAAGGTTATTTACCAGTACTGTAGCGTATGTAAAAAGAATACGTTCAACGAGATCCTCGGTTACGAGGACTGATGATGAAGCAAACGGGAACGAGTAAATGAGTTGACCTGTCTCGGCTGAGTGGAAATTTCATATGTTTAACTTATCCAGTCTCTGGTCTGTATCTTCTCTGGAATGTAATTGAAGGCTAGGAATTTAAGGCCCTTGCTTGCCATGGCCTCTATTTCAAGCTTAGCCTTGCGTTGGAGGAAAACATCGATTTCGTTCTGCCAGGCCTTGGTCTTGAACCAGTCGTAGGAGCGTATCTCCTGTGCCCTCTTGATGTCGGCATCCTTGGCCTTTATGATAAAGTTCCGACGCTCTGCCTCAGATAGATAGGCCTTCTTGGTCTTAGAGCCGAAGATGTCATCCATTGACACGCCAAGGAACTTCCCATCGGGAGTGGCCAATCTTTCACTTTCATAGGAAAGCATTATCGAACCAATCCTGAAGACGCTGTATATATACCACCCATAGGGATCGGCGTCAGTTAATATATAAACTGGGAGCTTGAGTTCTTCACTGAGCCTCCTCACGAATCTCCTTGTTGCTCTGTCTGGCTGACCAGCACTGGTTATGAGAAGACACTTGTACTGTTTCCAAAATCCTGCTCTATGAAGCTGTTGAAAGACCGCGTCCTTCTCTACGACCAATACGTAGTCTGCATTGACGTCTAGGAATTCTACAAGGTCTGGAGTAGGCTCTATTGCGTATGCACCATGACCAAGTTTACTTAGGTCAATGACGTCATTACCACTCCTTATTCTCATGTCTCCAACTACCTTTCCCTTCTCTTTGCTTAGGATTAACATCTCTTCCCTAAGGAGAGAGGTAAATACTTCTATATCGACTATGACACTGTCAGATTCTTTCTGTTCGTCCCAAGTATTCTCTTCGTAAACTTTGCCTGTCGCTTCGTCTTTAAGAGAAATGGAATGTTTGCCCCTATAATAGAGGTCCCTTATTGTGGGATACTCGTCGTTGAGTAGAGCATTATATATTATGCTGGACATGAGGGCGGTCTGCATGAATCTCCTGGATTCATTGAGATCTATGAAATTCCTCCTGAACTTCTCGTTTCCTAACAACAATAACTTCCTCTGGCTATCATAAACTGTGTTAGACAAAGTCCTCTTTGGAATCAGTATCTCCGGGGGATTTCCCTTCTTTATCTGTTCCGAGATTTCGAGAAGCTTAGCCCTAAGAAGTTCCATTGCCCTCTTTCTTGCTTCCCTGTCACTTCTGGAAATACGGGGTCCTTCGCTCATGAGATCTCCACCTTCAATTTATCATATAGAGTTGGGTCATTTAATCCAACCTTCTTAGACACTATCTCTATTAGTTTCTTTTCAAGTTCCTTTGCGCGGGAATCAATCTCGTTCTCATTACTCGCCTCGAACACCGCTAGACTCCTGGCCAACTCTGGAATGTATTTCATGTAAGTTAACATTCGCTTCCTTTCGTCCTCTTGCTTCTTCCTCTCCAAAAGGAAAAGACGAAGTTGCCTAGCAGCACTCATTATGGCGAACTTTATCTCCTTCTCTATCTCCTCCACATCGGCTATACTCTCCTTGCCTGCACTCTTGTAGGGCACCTTGGTGCTACAGAGGTGCACAAGGACGACCAAGGGAAATTGATTTTCTTCTATACCGTATCTTCTCCAATCTATTTCCTCAACCACTTTCCATATGACGTCCGATTTCTCGTCATATACAAGGGGAATCTTATTGGCGTACCTGAGGACTATTGGGAACTCAGAAGGTGGAATCGCTCCTCCGTATGCTATTCCAGCCTCCACTATAAACGGATGGCCTTGATAAGCCTTGGGCTTCCTGGTCTCAGCGGAGACCATGTCCGGGGAGAACACCTTGTTCAGGCCTATGGTTATGAGCTCCTCACCGAGAGTGGAAAGGGCGTCTGCTGATGGTGGTCTAAACTTCTCATACTTCTTCATCACCTCTACGAGTTTCGATATCTGATCGTCCGTTAACTTAGATGCAGGAGTGCTTGAAGATACTCCTGCCTGTTTCAGGATTTCTTCAGCGGTAATCTCTCCTATGCTCTGAAACTCATTTATGAGAAAGCTCCTCACATCGTACTGATACCTAAGCGTGGCGATGAGGTACTTAAGTAACTCTATGTCAACGCCGTATGGATGTGGTTTAACCTCCTCAGGTGGTCTAGGAAGCTTATTGGTAACCCTTGGGTAATAGGTTATGTTTCCCTCTGGGTCTCTAAAGGTGAATTCAGCGTAGGGAGAAAGTATGTACGTTCGCTTTATATATTCATATATTTTCTGTTTGGACCTGAGCCAGTCCCCCACCAGGTAAACCGTTATTATTGTCCCATGCCATCCAGTTGGATTCTCTATAGAGGAACGATGGAATATAATTGGCTCATTCCTTGAGATATCTATTTTCAACTTGAAGTAGTATACTCTGTTAGACCCCCTGGGAGAAGTTTGGACTTCGAAGGGCCTATCCTGATACATTTGACTGTATAGTAGGACTGCCTTCACACCCAGTCCGTACATACCTCTAGTTTGCCTTATGGTGTATTTGGAGCTATAAAGAACCTTACCAAAGGCGTTGGGTACAACCTGTGGGGGGATCCCTATTCCGTTATCCTCTATCGTTAGTCTATATACTTCCTTCTCTAGATCAATTCTATCCAAAGAAACCTTTACACTGGGGAGTATAAGATGTATATCTGTGGCGTCGAGGGAATTCTCCACAGTTTCTCTAACGCTCTGATAAAGCGCCCTAGAGGGATTAGAAAAGCCGACTAACTCTGGATTTCTTTTGAAGAATTCCGCGGGCGATATACTTGCAAACCTCTCCTTGCTATCACTTGACATTAAATCACCGTTTCACGAAACATAACTTAAAGCGAGTTTAGTCTAATAAGGCTGAGGCCAAAAGGGGAAGGACTATAGTGGCGTCCCCGTAGACGGTTACGGTCTTAGCGTCCGGCTTTACTTTGTTCCAGGATATGGCCTCTCGAGGCATGGCTCCGCTTAAGCTTCCATCGAATTCCTGGGCCGTAGTAACGTAAACTGCGTAATCTAGGCCATCTCTAAACTGGCTCCACCAAATGGTATGATGCTTACTTATGCCACCTCCAACCAAAAGAGCACCGCTAACATTGGATGAAAAGACTAAGTCCTTTATCAGTCGCATATCCTCAAAGAGGTTTAACCTGAGTCCGTTAAATTGCGATGAAATGAATAGATTAGTACCAAAAGAGCCATCAATCACTCCAGGAACGATCATGGGAACCTTAAGGTCATTGCATGCCCTCAGAATGGAGGAATCATCATTCACCCTTCTACCAAATTCCCAAAGCAACTCATATACGGGCCACTCCTTCTTGACTTTAACGATCTCTGGAATGTAACTTCTAACCGCCTCCTCAACCTTTTGGCCGTAGGCCTCGTAAGGTATGAATATGTTACCAAGTCTATGGATCTTCAGTTCACGGAGCATACTATCATCGCTTTCAAAGTACCCCTTGTAGTAAGTACCACCCAAGGCTCTGGCTAAGTCGTGATCCACAGTGCCACCTGTAGTGACGATCAAGTTGAAGAATCCTCTCCTTATCAAGTCTGCAATTAGTCCCCTCAGCCCAGTGGAAACTAGGTTGGCTGTAAAGGAAAGAATTCTAAGGTCAGCCCCTTTTACCATAGATCTCACTATTCTCCCAGCCTTCACCAGTGAAGCCGCTGAGAATCCGTAAACTTTTTCATATAATGAGAGGAGTTCACCATATTTCTCCAGGTCCTTAAACCTAAGATCTACAATTGGGTCAATTAACAGGTCCTCTCTTTTCATCCCTTCGTCACCCCTATCGGTCTCACCCTCATGACCAATCTAGCGATCTTAACTTCGTTGGCAACCTTAGCCACCCTATCCACGTCCTTATACGCACCAGGAGCTTCCTCGGCTACAACTCTTCTAGTTGCGGCCCTAACCAATATTCCTCTACTTTCCAAACTCTGAACCACTGAACCGACGGGATAGCTCCTTACTGCCGCCTCCCTGGACATCCATCTTCCTGCCCCATGGGGGGCGGTATACCAAGTACGTCTACCTTCGGGTATTCCAGCCATAACGAAGCTCCCTGTACCCATACTTCCAGGAATGAGGACTATCTGGCCCGCTTCTCTATGATCGGATGGGATCTCTTGGCTTCCAGGGGGGAAAGCCCTGGTTGCTCCCTTTCTATGTACAAGCAGTTTCTTTCTCTTCCCCTCTATGTCGTACTCCTCGATCTTCGCTATGTTGTGGGCTACATCATAAACCAGGTTCATGTCCAACTTCTCAGGATCCACCTTGAACACCCTACCGAAGCTCTCCCTCACCCAATGGGTAATTAGTTGCCTATTGGTCCAGGCAAAGTTGGCAGCCGATGCCATGGCCCTTACGTAATCCTGCGCCTCATTTGTCTCAAACGGAATGGCAGCTAACTCCCTGTCCGGCACTGAAACATTATACTTCTTCATTGCTCTCTCCATTATTTGGAGGTAATCGCTGGCAACTTGATGACCTAGTCCTCTGGATCCAGTATGCACCATAACAAAGACCTGTCCTTCCTCCTTCACGCCTATCCTTTTGGCCACTTCCCAATTGTAGACCTGGTCTACTACCTGTACCTCGAGGAAGTGATTTCCAGCTCCTAGAGTTCCCAATTGGGCCATCCCCCTCTGTCTAGCCACGGAGCTAACCTTAGACGGGTCTGCCAGTTGCCAGCTTCCCCTTTGCTCCATGTGCTCCTGATCTCTGTCCCACCCCATTCCCTTGGACACTGCCCATCCTGCACCGTCGGAGAGAACTAGATCCAATTGCTGATTAGTGAGCTTTACTTTTCCCTCACTGCCAACTCCGCTGGGAACATTCCTATAGAGCTCTTCAACGAGATCTCCTAGCTTTGGTCTAACTTCTCTCTCCGTCAGATCTGTCCTAATTAATCTAACTCCACAATTAATGTCGTATCCTATCCCGCCCGGGCTAACCACACCTCCTTCATCTATGGCAGTGGCGGCTATTCCTCCTATGGGAAAGCCATACCCTTGATGACCATCTGGGAGTACGTATACTGACTCCTGCACTCCAGGTAGACATGCGACATTTACAGCCTGTCTCAGTGTGAGATCCTGCCTCATCTTATCCATTAACAGGTCATCTGCGAAAATCGTCACTGGCACCTTCATACAGGAGCTGGGATCCTTTAGTATCTGCCACTCATACGTTCCTACCTTGGTGGGACTAGTCTGCATTTGGGATTTTGAAGACGAGCACGTAATTAAGTGTGTCTTCATGATTAGAGATAATCAAAAATAGGGAAGTCAGCGGATTAGAGTTGATGAAGACTGTGGCGGACTCTGATAGATGAGGAGAAAACCTAATCAGATCTTCTTCTGTTTCTGTTTTGCTGCCTCCTGTCTTCTCTCCTCATAGTTATCCAGAAGCCTCTTGACAGGCCCTGACACACAGTCGGAGTCCACCTGCTGCATGAGCTCCCGAAGGAATTTGTAAGCACAGTCCTTGCTGTGAAACTCAAGGCTCTTACCAGATAGCTCCATGGTCACTCCCTGTCCCTGGTGAAAGCTTCTTCCACAGACGACACAAATTAGGGACTCCACGATGCGAGAGGTTAACTTATAAGTTTTAAGTGTGACTGACGGATGCTGTGAAGACCTTCGATACTACTAAGAAATTGGTGGGCATATGAAGAGCATATTGCTGGACAGGAGGATCAATGATCTTCTTAAGGAAAGAAATTGGAATGGTTTTACTGAGGCTCAAGAGAGAGCAATACCTGAAATTCTGAAGGGGAAGAACGTGCTGATAGTAGCTCCCACAGGTCACGGAAAGACAGAGGCCGCGATTTTACCAGTTCTTCATATGATGTTAAATGAGGAGGCTAAGGCCGTTTCCTTAGTTTACATAACTCCAATGAAGGCTCTGATCAACGACCTAACTCTTAGGATAGGATGGTGGGCAAACAAACTCGGCCTATCTGTAAGTAGGAAACACGGAGAGGTTCCGCAGAAGGAGAGAACTGGAAGACTTAGGAACGTCCCCCACATTGTGGTAACCACTCCAGAGGGTCTTGAGGTAGACTTAGATTGGGCGACTCGGTTCAGGGAATACTACAAGAACGTAAAATATATGATAGTAGATGAAGTGCATGAATTAATTCCTACTAAGAGAGGTGCACAACTCTCTGTACTGGCTGAGAGATTAAGGGAGTTGGCTGGTTACGATTTTCAAAGAATAGGGCTTTCCGCCACAGTTGGAAATCCGAGAATGCTCTCTGACTACCTTTTTGGATCTTCCAATAGAGAGAGAGCGATAGTACACGTGAAGACATCCAAGCTCATAGACGTAAAAGTACACAAGGTTCCAGAGGAGCGCGGATGGGAAGCCGCAGCGGAAGCCATAGCTAACGGACTGAAGCCTCCCACCCTTATCTTCACGAACTCCAGGTTTTCTACGGAAAGATTGTATGAAGAGATGGAGAGACTCAAAGTCAGTAGGGTCTACGTTCATCACTCTTCAATATCTAGAGACATGAAGAACCTGGCCGAGGATAGCCTAAGGAGAGGAGAAGCTGATGCTATAATCTGCACAAAAACATTGGAATTGGGAATTGATTTAGGAAAGATAAGGAAAGTTATACTCTACAGGCCGCCGCCATCCGTAGCATCATTCATTCAACGGATTGGCAGAAGCGGACACAGCGTGGATGGCAAAATAGAGGGAGAGATAATATGTCTGACCGACTTCGACGTTCTGGAGGCGCTTTCATTAATCAAAATGGGAAAGGAAGGGAGGATCGAGGGACTTCAGCCCCTTAAGGAGCCCCTCGATGTTGCAGCAAGAGAAGTTCTTGGCATAGTACTGCAGAAGGAGGAAATTGAGATCGACGCATTATACCGTCTGATAAGCGGATCCAAATATTTCCAAGGGCTTGACTATTACAAGTTTGTTAAGCTTATCTCCTACATGAGGGGAAATGGCCTCCTAGAGGTAGAGAGGAATGAGGTGTCACTTGGACGTGGTTTCTTCAGAATATGGCAGTTTGACCACAGAAAGAGGTTGCCGTGGGTCAGGAGCTTCTCAGAATTCTTCTCCATGATAAGCAGTAATGATGTCTTTCTACTTAGACATGAAGGGAGGTCTGTGGGCGAAATAGATGCACCCTATGTCTACAGGTACATAAGGAGTGGGGATGTCATCAGAATAAGTGGTAGACTATGGAAAGTAGTGAGAATAAACAATGCCGTTATGCTCATAGACGTAGTTCCAGTGAGTAGGGGAGAAGCTGAAATTCCAATATGGAGAGGTGATAACATAATTAGGTCCAGGCTGCTTGTGGATCAAGTACCTAAGGTCATAGAGGATAACGCGGTTCCCAACCTTCGTACTTGGTATGTTGAGAGGAGCCTTCCCATACCAAACAGAGACACATTATTCATTGAAAGCGCTCAGAATGAGACGGTCTTCTCTACATTCATAGACGAAAAGGTATCTATGACCCTGGCCCACATTCTGATGTTTAAAATAAGCAGTAAGGACACTCTCAACACCTACGCCAGGGCATCAATGTATGGCTTCTCTATAAAGGGCAGTGAAAAGCTACTGCAGCAACTAATGGAT
>JAFMDM010000047.1 GCA_017857195.1 Methanobacteriota archaeon | reverse complement strand
TTGGCCGCATTGAGCACCCAACTCAACTCGCTGAGTAACGCCCTCTCAGGGAACGTAAGTGCACTACACAGTGAATTGGCCGCATTGAGCACCCAACTCAACTCGCTGAGTAACGCCCTCTCAGGGAACGACAGCTCACTGAACTCTCAATTGTCCAAGCTCAGTACACAACTCAACTCACTCACAGGCGACATTAACTCCTTGACATCTTCCCTGTCCACCTTGAACTCCAGCGTACACGATCTATCAGGTCAGGTAAACACCCTTCAGGGTGAGTACACGAGCCTACACTCTCAGGTGAGCTCTGCATCCACAATAGTGTACGGGTCTCTAGCTGTCGCAGTTGTGGCAATAATAATAGCGGTGGTCGCCCTAGTCCTCGTGAGTAGGAGGTTAAGATAAGTTTTTTTTTTAAAACTTTTCTATTTTCACTTTTAAGTTTTCATTTTTACCTTTCGTGGATCTTCTCCACTACCTCCTCACCGACTCTCTGCTCCCCAACTATGATCAAGTCGTCTCCCCTGTCGTAGTACTTGTCTATTATGTTAATGAGGTTCTGCACAGAGGACGGAGCCATGTCCACCAACTCTCCCCCTGGAAGTCTATCGTCCTCATACACCACAAGTATTGTGTTCCTATAGTACATCACCCTATATCCCGCAACTACCTTCCCGTCCTCCACCTTCTTATATATCATTACAATCAGAGGAGGTTCCGTTAAACTATGCCTTGACCACTCCACGTGCTTTATCATAGGGAGTTCACCAATGAGGAGAGGTCCTTGAGTTGGGACAGGGGCCTTCCCGTCCCTCCCCTCTCTAAGGCCAGGACCTCAGATACGATACTTAACGCTATCTCCCTCTCGTTGGACGCGCCCAGGTCAAGGCCAGCCGGCAATCTGAGCTTGGCTAACTGTTCCTTGGTTAGACCAGCCTGAAGTAATCTCTTCAATATGACCTGTGCCCTTCTGAGGCTCATTACCACCGCCACCTCCTTCGCCCCACCGAAGACGGACTTAACTATGGCCCACGTGTCGTACACGTGCCTTGTGGCAACGACTGAATATGCTCCTTTCACAACTTCATCTCCCACCTCGAAGGTCGTCCCTCTTATCACTTCATCTGCCTCGTAGGAGTTCTCCTCTGCGAATGGGTCCACCACCGTGACGTGAAATCCCACTTCCTTTGCGAACCTTGAAATAAAGGGTGCTACACTTATTGATGAGCCCTTGCACTTGGATGCGTCCACCGTTACTCTGTTGGCGTCGCAGACCACTGGCTCCTCCATTTCGGCCTCTGCACTGGAGGAAAAGACAACCATTCTCATGAGCTATTTTTCTATTCCCAACTAAAAAGTGTTGAACATATTACTCACCTCCACCATTTATGCCTATGAAGATAAGGGAAATAGAGCCCATAACCCTGGCAGGAAAGGAGGGTGGTTCAGCCACCTGGGCCTCCATTACCATACTTGTGAAGGTCGTTACGGCCGACGGTTCAGTTGGTTACGGTGAGGCCGTTCCGACGGCAAGGCCACTGCAGGTGCATTCGGCTGTGAAACAGGTGGCGAAGTCGTACGTTGGTAGAGAAGTGGAGGAAATTGAGAGGAACAGCTGGGAGTGGCATAAACAGGACTTCTACCTGGCCAGGTCCTTCGAGTCTACCACGGCTTTAAGCGCAATAGACATTGCCAGTTGGGATATTGTGGGGAAGGAGTTCAACGCCCCAATATACAAGTTGTTGGGCGGTAGCTTCAGAAGGAGGGTGAGGAACTACGCCAACGGCTGGTATCCTGATTGTGTAACCCCCGAGGACTTCGCCCAAAAGGCCAAACGAACTGTGAACATGGGCTATACGGCACTGAAGTTCGATCCTTTCGGAGAATATTATGACTATTTGGACGAAAGGGGGCTCTCCAAGGCGGTGGAGAGGGTGAAGGCAGTAAGGGAGGCCGTGGGTGATGACGTGGAAATATTGATCGAACACCACGGTAGGTTCAACCCAAATTCCGCCGTAATGGCTGCTAGAGCCCTTGAACCGTTCAATCCGCTCTTCATGGAGGAGCCAGTCCACCCAGAGAACATGGAAGGTTTGAGGAAGTACAGGGCCAGCACTTCCGTTAGGGTGGCCCTGGGTGAGAGGATCCTCAGCCTCACTGAGGCCCTGGACTACCTCTCTCAGGGATTGGTCGATTTCCTCCAAATAGATCTCACGAATGTCGGTGGAGTTACCCAGGCAAAGAAGGTCAGCGCAGTTGCGGAGGCCTTTGGAGTTGAGATGGCCTATCATAATGCCTTTGGCCCCATTCAGAACGCTGTGACCCTCCAGTTGGATGCCGTTATCCCCAACTTTCTGGTGCAGGAGAGCTTCTACGACTGGTTCCCCTCGTGGAAGAGGGAGCTCATATACGACTCCACCCCAGTGAAGGAAGGTTACAGTGAAGTCCCACAGGGACCGGGGATAGGCGTCAAGGTGAATGAGAAGTTGGTTGAGGAGTTGAAGGTTGAACCCAGGGAGGTGGACTTCACGGAGGAACCAAAGTGGGTGGTAAAGGGGACTTGGAAAGGGTAACTGTGTCACCTAAACATATCAAATATTTTAAACCGCGAGCCTATGACCTATCATGGCATATAACTATCAGTTGAACCTTAAGTCTCTCCTGGACTCAGCTGTGTCCAGGAACCCTGAGACCCCTATAGTCTACAGGAACGAGAGGTATACCCTCTCGCAGTTCAGGGACAGGGTGGCCAGGCTTGCTCAGGGACTTCACGACGTGGGAGTTAGAGAAGGTGACGTTGTGGCGGTGATTGATTGGGACACAATGCGTTACATGGAGATGTACTTCGCGGTGCCCATGATGGGAGCGACCCTTCATACCGTCAACATAAGGTATCCCCCAGAGGTCATCCATTACACCATGAAGCACGCTGAAGATAAGTACGTGATCGTCAGGGACGAGTTCCTTCCCCTTATCGAGAAGTTCAAGGACGCATTCTCCTTCGTTAAGGGATGGATAGTGTACAGTGACCAGGGAACTGTTAAGACGTCGTTGAATGCACATCAGTATGCCGACTTACTCTCCGGTCCCAGGTACGACTTTCCAGACCTCCCCGAGGACACAAGGGCCACAATATTTTACACCTCAGGTACCACTGGAATGCCAAAGGGAGTTTGGTTCACTCACAGGCAATTGGTGCTCCACGCCCAGTCGGTCTCCATGGCCGGTAGGAACGATCCTCTCGCCTTAACCCAAAGGGACGTCTACTTGATTTTGGTGCCCATGTTCCACGTACATGCGTGGGGCATGCCTTACGTTGCGGTAACTGTGGGCTCTAAGTACGTCCTACCTGGAAGATACGACGTGCAGAACATATTGGAGCTCATAAAGAGGGAAGGGGTTACCTACTCGGCCATGGTTCCAACCATTCTCTACATGATTCTTTCACATCCTAGCGTCAAGGAGTACGCCCAATACCTGAAGGGAATGAGAGTAACAATAGGTGGGATGGCACTTCCCACGGGCCTTGCCATGAAGGCCAAGGAGTTCGGGATAACCACGGTGGGGGGATATGGGCTGTCCGAGACTTGCCCCGTGTTGACCATAGGGGTTTACAATTACTCCCTGAAGGACGCGGACGAGCAGACCAAGCTGCAGTGCTCAATGTCTGCAGGTACCCCCATACCCCTGGTTCAGCTTAGGGTTGTGGACGAATCCATGAACGACGTTCCAGCGGACGGAAAGACGGTGGGGGAGATCGTAGTCAGGGCTCCCTGGTTGACCAAGGAGTATTATAAGGATCCTGAGAGGACCCAGAAACTGTGGAGGGGCGGTTGGCTTCATACCGGTGACCTGGCCGTTATTAACAAATTCGGTTACGTGACAATAGTTGATAGGGAGTCGGACTCCATAAAGAGCGGAGGTGAGTTCATACCCGCCCTTCTCTTGGAGAGCGCAATAAGCGAATGCCCCGGTGTAGGGGAGGTGGCGGTTGTGGGAGTTCCTGATCAGAAGTGGGGACAGAGGCCTGTGGCCTTCGTGGTGAGGTCTGGGCAGGTAGATGAAGCGACCATAAGGTCTCACTTAGCTAAGTTGGCGGAGCAGGGTAAGATACAGAAGTGGTGGATACCTGACAGATTCATTTTTGTGGACTCCATGCCAAAGACCTCCACACATAAGATAGATAAGAAGGAATTAAGAAAGATGGTGTCTTAGTCCCTCGTGAATTTTTGTCTTGTTCTAGTTAAATTAGATTCCCTACTTTGCTATTTTTAGAGGCCGCCGAGTCTTCGTTTCATCCATGGGTCGCCTCTGGATTCTGCCTTGTCCAGGGAGCGAGCCTTAGGGACTCCATGGAACTCCCTTATCCTTCTTGAATTAACTGAATGGAGTGCCTTACTGGCCAGGTACCTTTATCCTGTATGCATAAAACGAAGAATAACAATCTTCTCCACCATCTCATAAATTCAAGAACATCCTGGGGGGGACAATTCTCTTCCGAAACGTTATAGCGATAGAGTTAAAGATTTAGGCAATGACCTATCATTATGAGCGTTATTGATACCGTGAACCGTGTATTGAGCAAGTTAGACCCAAACTACTTGGTCTCCGAGGTGGGAGGGAGGAAAGTATTCCAGTTCCTAACGGAGGAACCGTTCTACGTGATCCTTAAGCCCGAGGCGGTGTCAGTTTTGCGTGGCGTCGCTAACCTGTCGGACGTTGAGGTTGAAGGTCCATCCTCTGTGCTGGAGGACGTTGTGCTGGGCAAGCTCAGCCCAGTCGACGCCGTGCTCAACGGTACCCTTAAGGTCAAGGGTGACCTCACTTCAGCCGGCAAATTGGTGGCAGTGGTCAGGAGGGCGATGTGAATGAAGGTTGTTGTAGTGGGAGCGGGGGAGATGGGGCACGGCATAGCGGAGGTATTCGCAATAGCCGGTCACAACGTAGGCCTCGTTGACGTCAAACAGGAGTTCCTGGATAAGGGGATGACGAGAATAAAGGACAGTTTAGCCAAATTGGAGGAGAAGGGAAGGCTTAAGGAGCCCTCCACCACCATCCTGTCTAGAATAACCACCTCAACTGACATGGAAGGTGCCGCCAAGGACGCGGAGTTCGTGGTTGAGGCGGTGCCCGAAGTGGTGGACTTGAAGAGGGAAGTGTTCAGGAGGTTGGACGCAGTCACTAAACCTCAGACAATTCTGGCCACGAACACATCAAACATAAGGATCACCACAATCGCCGAGGCCACCTCCCACCCTGAAAGGGTGGTTGGAATGCACTTCTTCAATCCTGCCGTTGTTATGCAGTTGGTGGAGGTGATCAGGGGAGAGAGAACAAGTGAAGAGGTGATCCAAAGGACGGTGGAGGTAACCAAAGCCATAGGTAAAGTTCCTGTTCTTGTGAGAAAGGACGTCCCTGGTTTCATAGTTAACAGAATTAATGCGGCCGAGACGCTCTTCTTCTGTCTCCTCGCCCAGAGAGGCGTCAGGATCGAGGACGTTGATGCCACAGCTAAGGCACAGGGACTTCCAATGGGTCCCTACGAGCTCATGGACTTCGTGGGTTTGGACGTAGCGTATCATTCCTTGGAGTACTTCTCAAAGGAGGTGTCTGTGGAGTATGGTCAATGCACCCTACTGAGGGACATGGTGAACTCAGGTAAATTGGGTAAGAAGAGCGGGAGGGGATTCTATGACTGGTCTAAGGGGAGACCTGAGGTGAGGGGGAATCAGGGGGCCTTCGACCTTACAGACGTTTTGGCCCTGGAAATAAATGAGGCTGTGAAGTTGATCGAGATGGGCGTAGCCTCGCCTCAAGACGTGGAGACCGCGGTGAAGTTAGGTATGAATAGGCCCTTCGGTCCCATATCCGCAGCCAAGGCATTTAAGAGCTCTGAGATCGCTGAGAAGTTGAGCAGGATCTCTCAGCAACTTAACTCTTCCGTATTCCAGCCCGCAGCTTCCATAAGAGAGGGGAGGATGAGGGAGGTCCTTGAGGGTAGGGAAGTTAGGCCTCAGCAGGCCTCGAACGTGGTCACCTTGGAGAGGAGGGGAAAGGTAGCCCTGGTGAAGATCAATAGGCCTAAGTTGAACCTAATAAATGGAGAGGTCATGGAGCAGTTGGATAAGGTAATTGATGAGCTCTGGAACGACCAGTCTGTTAACGTGGTGGTGGTTACAGGGCAAGGGGATAATACCTCGGCAGGCGCTGAGTTAGGGACATTCTTTAGGGATCCTTTCCAATTCCTGGAGTTCGGAAGGAGGGGGGAGAGGACTTTCAGGAAACTATCGGAGATCCCCAAGATCACTGTCGCCCTCATGAAGGGGTATGTGCTGGGTGGGGGATTTGAGCTCTCCCTGGCCTGCGATATAAGGTTGGCCACGGAGAATTCCCAGATCGGTTTTCCTGAGGTGGGGCTGGGCCTAGTTCCAGGTTGGGGCGGAACGCAGAGGCTGACCAAATTAGTTGGGGCGAGTAGGGCACTCTACCACATTCTCACAACTGAGAGAATGAGCGGTAAACAGGCGTTGGAATATGGCATAGTGAACAGGCTGGTAAAGGATGAGGACGAGGCCCTGAACTTCGCCTCTGATTTGGCCGAGAAGGCCGCACCAGTTGCTGCAGCGTTGGCCAAGAGGTTGGTGAATAAGGCAGGAGAGGTTCCCTCTGACGTTGGGCTAGAAATGGAGTCCTTTGCCTCCGGAGTCCTTTTCTCCACGGAGGATCTTAAGGAAGGTATTTCAGCCTTCGTGCAGAAGAGAAAACCACAGTTCAAAGGGAGGTGATTGAGGTGGAAGTTTACGTGGTTGATTACCTTAGAACTGCCTTCTCCAGGTCCAGGCCCAATCAGCCTGAGAAGGATGTGTTCAATTCCATTAGAATGGATGAGGCTGTGGCAGAGCTCATAAAGGAGTCCCTGAGGAGGACAGGAGTTGACCCCAAGGAATTGGGCGACGTTATATTGGGTTGTGCCCTCCAAGTGAAGGAGAACTGGAGCTTCGGAGGAAGACATCCTGTGCTATTAGCTGGGCTACCTCCTGAGGTTCCCAGCTTCGCCCTGGATAGGCAATGCGCCTCCTCCATGAACGCTGTCGCATCTGGAGCAATGGAGATCGCCACAGGGAATTCCGAGGTCGTGTTGGCTGGGGGTTATGAGCACATGACTCACGTTCCCATGGTAAACAACGATAACATAGAACCCAATTATAGGCTCCTGACTAGGCCTGAGTACCTCAAATATCAGATGAGCTCCGGTTACGTAATGGGACTCACCGCGGAGAACCTGGCGCAAGAGAGCGGTATACCGAGGGATGACATGGACAGGTTCTCCCTTAGAAGCCACAGGCTCGCCCATAGGTACACGGAGGAGGGATGGTTCAGGGAAGAGATATTGCCCATAGAGGTGGAGTACGAGGGTAAGACGTTGAAAGTTGACAGGGATCAGAGCATAAGGGCTGATACCAGCATGGAGAAGCTGAGGGAGCTTCAACCGGCCTTCAAGCCCGGTGGAGTAATAACCGCTGGAAATTCAGCCCCATATAACGCAGGTGCCTCCTTGGTGATGCTGGCCTCGGAACAGAAGGTCAACCAATACGGCCTCAAGCCTCTGGCGAAAGTTAAGGCTCTAGGCTGGGCAGGAGTTCCACCTCACGTCATGGGAAAGGGTCCAGTGCCGGCAAGTAGGAAGGCACTCCAGAGAGCAGGAGTGAGGGTGGAGGACGTGGACTTCTGGGAGATCAATGAGGCCTTCGCTGTTGTCGTATTGTACGCCGAGAGGGAGTTGGGATTGGACGAGGAGAGGGTTAACGTGCATGGGGGAGCAATAGCCATAGGGCATCCATTGGGTGCCACAGGTGCTAGGTTAGTGGGCACCTTGGCCAGAACCCTTCACGAAAGGAAGGGCGGTATAGGTGTCGCCACGTTATGTGTTGGCGGAGGACAGGGGTACTCCGTCGTACTTGAGGGGGTGTGAGTTTGATACCCGAGAATTTGGATGAACTCAGGGGTAAGGCGAGAGAGTTCGCCCTCCGGGAGTTCACGGAAGAGAAAATTAGGAAATATGAGGAGGAAGAGAAGTATCCCGAGGAGATAAGAAGGAAGGCCTTCGAGGCGGGATTCTTGGACATGAGCAACCCTTGGGGAATGTTGGTTGCAATGGAGGAATTCTGTAGGGTAGACCCAGGGTTGGGAATATCGGCCCTCAGTGCAGCCTTCGGTTCCGAGGTGATCATGCTCTTCGGGAGCGACTATCTCAAGAAGAAGTACCTGGAGCCCGTATTGAAGGGAGAGAAGATAAGCGGATTCGCAGTGACTGAACCATCGGCAGGCAGTGATGTGGCGGGAATAAGGAGCAGGTTGGAGAGGAGAGGTAAAGGCTACGTACTCAACGGCGAGAAGATATTCATAACCAACGGTACCGTTGCCAACCACTTCTACGTATTGGCCAGGAGCTCTCCGCCGCCATCTCCTGAGAAGAGACATCACGGAATGACCATGGTGGTGGTGGAGTCCTCATGGCCGGGCTTTGAGGCGGAGCAGATGAAGGGGAAGCTGGGAATGAGGGCGACAAGTACGGCCCATCTAAAGTTCAGGGACGTTGAGGTTCCCGAGGAGAACGTCATAGGGGAGGAGGGGAAGGGCTTCTACTACGTCATGACCTTCTTTGACATAAGTAGGATACACGTGGCCACTCAGGCGCTAGGAATAGCGCAGGGAGCGCTGGATATGTTCACAGAATATATAATAAATAATGGCCTGAACAATAGGGAGACATATCAGTTCGCCTTGGCCGATATGGCCACCAGGGTGCATGCGGCTAGGCTACTAACATATGATGCCGCTGATAGGCTCTTCAAGTTCGCTCCAGACCCTGTGAAGACCAGCATGGCAAAGTATTTTGCAGGGGAAACGGCAGTATATGTTACTGACTTAGCTCTCAAATACACTGGAATGCAGGGAGTAACAAGCAAACTGGAGAAGTTCTACAGAGACGCCAAGATCGAGGAGATATGGGAGGGCACAAACGAGGTGGAGAAGTTGGTGATTTCCAGGATGTTGTTAAAGAAGAGGTGAGATCGTGTTCAGCGAGGATCAGCTATTAATGAGGAGTACGGCCAGGGAATTCGCCCAGAGGGAGTTGGCACAGAGGGCGGAGAAAATAGAGAAGGAGGGTATTGACAACGAACTTAGGTCCAAGTTGGCCTCCGCCGGATTTCTTGGTGCCATGCTCCCCTCCAAATATGGAGGCTCAGATCTTGACAGGACCAGCTTCATGTTGGTCCTTCAGGAGATCTCCAAGTACTCACCTACAACTGCGCTCTTCGTTTTACTCCAGCACTCCCTTGTGGGTAGAACATTGATCCGCGATCTCTCTCTGGCCGAAAGCTATGTACAGGACATAGTATCTGGGAAAACATCGTGGACCCTTCCACTATTTCAAAGGAACCTCAAATTAGACGGTGGAAGGATAAGGGGAGAGATACCCTATCTGCCCTTGCCCAGGGCGGACTTTCTGGTTTCCTATGCTGATCCTAAGACGCTGGTAGTGATCAAGGGCGGAGTAACAGAAGTGAGGGCCCATCATAGTTTGGGCTTCAGAGGTTTGGGACTCTCCCACGTAAGTGTTGACTCTGTGGCTGAAAAATTGTCTCAAGTGGAGGTCGACCCCACTCCCAAGGTGTTAGATGAGGCTTCACTGGAGGTTGCTGCGATTGCCCTGGGAATGGCCCAGGCCTCATTGGAGAGGGCCATGGACTACTCCAAGTCCAGAAGGGCTTTCAACTCACTTCTTGCGGAGTTTCAACCCTTGGCGTTCCAATTGCTGGAATATGACGCCCAAATCAAGGCCTTGGAAAGGTTCATCTATTCCATAAAGGACAATGAATCGCTTGAGGCAGGAGAGGCCAAACTGTTGTCCATAGACCTGGCTAAAAGGATGTCTAGAATATCCTTGCAGGTGCATGGGGGATATGGCTACTTCGAGTATACTGGCGTAGAGAAGTTCTACAGGGACTCGGCCGCCTTGGAGGCAATGGTAAGCGACCAAGTTGGAGAAAAGGTGAAGCTCTCGGTCCTGTTACTTGGGGTTGAACCCAAGATCTGATCTTGACTCACTTGGAGTTTTTTCTCAATATATACCACGTCCCAAGTCCCTTGGCTCCCAGCTTCCCTGTGGCGTCTCTGAACTCCAGGTCAACTACCACAGCCGTCCTCCCCTTCCTCACTATCCTTCCCTCTGACCTGAACGGTCCTTCCCTCATGGGCTCAAGGAAGTTTATCTTGAGCTCTTGGGTCACTTGATCGTTACCGTCATTGACCGTCATAACTGTCAACCCTCCGGTGTAGTCCATGACCGTCATTATGGCCCCACCGTGGAGTATGTCCCCCGTTCTGGTGGCGTCTCGATGATACGGCATTTCCATGACTGCATGCCCTTCCTCTAGGTTCACTACCTTTAGCCTTAGGAACTTGAATATGGGCTCAAGCTCTCCGAAGATCTCGTTGACTTTATCCAGGTTCTCCATTAACTCCCTTACTATCTGAGGCTTTCCCATGGAAGGATTAATAGAATGAATGTTAAGAAAGCTTTCCTCTGCTCCTCACCATCATTCCCAACCAAATGATGATATATATGGCCGGGAACACGTAAAAACCTCCTATCATTAGAACGTCAAGAGAGGTTATTGTCGGATTCGTTCCTATCTGTGTCAAGGCCGTTCTATGCGCATTGGACGAGGAGGAGATGAGGATCGCCAGCAAGCCCAATAAGGCTCCCAAATGCACAGCCCATTTCCTTCCCCTCATAACGAATATGGAGGTCAGGGCCACGAGGATCACTGCAACTCCTGTTGCAACGGTCAGGGATTGGGGCACCAGTTTGTAGAAAGTCAACAACACAGAACCCACAGCAAGGAAGAAACATGAAGCCCACATTAATGAACTCATGACCAGATATTCTCTCTCCAAATCTCCCTGTCCTCAAATACACACCCATCCTCTTATTCTCTCCGCTAAATCCCTAGTTGATTTATTTTAAATATCTGGGGGGTTAAGGGGGCGGAAGTCCCCCTCCGTGAGGTGGGGGATGGATAGCCCCCTTACAGAAACCTTTTATAGTTATTAAAAAATGGATGTAACTATGCGGTACAGATTGGACAGAGGATC
>JAFMDM010000046.1 GCA_017857195.1 Methanobacteriota archaeon | reverse complement strand
AGGTACAGTATACAGGTCCGTGGGGTGATGTGCAACATCTCCATCGTTCAAGTCTTAGGGAAGGGAAGGAGAGTGATGAACTGCCCTCTCCACCACAAGCTTCACTCCAATTTAAACGGTGCCCTGAACGTCCCAAAGAAGGCCATGGTAATCTCAACCATGATAGCTCCTCTTGGTCGTGGAACATAACAGAGTACCATTAGTAAAGTGGTTTAACCCTTAAGACCTTGGAGAACCCCCATTAGGGAAAGGAGGTCATTAAAATAATACTTAACTGGATTGAAGTATCTCTACTTCCGACTCTTCTATATCTTTTCCCTTCCTGGTCTGTATAGTGAAAGCGTTTAATAAAGATTGAGCCTATTAAACGCAGTGAAACGGACTGCCCCCCGATACCTTTACCAGGGACGTGTTGAGGTTGCTCTACTTTCCCAGAAGGGAGAAGGACGTTACTTTCTCTCCCCCAAATGCATACAACATATCCAAATCTCTAAACCTACCATTCTCCAGAGTGAGCGCCAAGTTAGCTGAGATGAGGGAGAGCGGCCTCATATCCAAGAAACTATCAATGACGTTGAACATGGCGTATGTGGGGAAAAGTCAGTTCCTCCTCATGGGAAGTGTGGCTAAGGAAAGAGCTGAGGAACTTCTCCAAGAAATGAGGTCCGACTCCCCAAAGTTCGTCAGTCTACTCTACTACCTAAACGTAGGTCCCCCAGGGATGCTTCCCTCGCTTGCTATGGAGGTCACCTGTGAAAGTTGGGAATTGAACCAGATTACGCAGCACCTAAGGAGTAGGTTCCCAGGCATTGTCTCGTTGAGGGTGGAAGGGATCAGCTTCCCCGTGGTAAGTCCTAGGGACCCCTACGAGAGTAGAGTTATCAAGTCTCTCTCCAGGAGAGACTCCATTGAGAGGAGGATTGTGAGGGTTCTCTGGGAGGATACAGACACTTCAGTGCCTGAGCTGGCGAGAAAGGTAGACCACCCCTATAGGACTGTGAAGAGACTCCTTGACGCCATGGTCAGGGTCAGGGCATTCTGGTTATTTCCTCAAGTTGACTCAATGAGGTTGAAGGAAGGTGGAATGTTTGACCTCATGGTCTACGTTGATAGGAATAGGGAGGAGACCTTATCTAAACTCAAGAGTCTATTGAAGGATGAATACTTAATGTATAGGGAATATTATTCCCACATAATACCCATGTTTGGACTCTTCGGATCTAGAAAGGAATATGAGGAAGTATTAAACAGACTTAATTCATCGGGCATTAGGTTCGTGGCCTTCGACGACCTCAAGGTAATAGACCCGAGAAATTGTCCATTGGACTGAAGAGGATCTTTTCCTCTTGCCAACACTCTTAGAAATGAATGTCTAAGATGTTGAGCTAGTTTCAAGTGATCCATAAATAAAATTACAACTAAGTAATTTACCATAATGAGTTAAATCTGAAAAGATTCAGGTGGGCTTTTCTGTCTATGTTTTTCTACTTATTGTCAGTACTTTCTTCTTCCTCATTGACACTCACGTCACGGATCTAGTTTACTTGAGTCCACCTCTTAACTTAGCAGTCTCAGTCCAGTTCACACTATCCCCTTCTATCACAACGCCATACTTCTCCTTGGCTATGGCCTTACTGATGTAACCGTTAAGAACGTCCTGAAGAACTTTCAATGGATCCCTGGTTCTAGGGTCTCCCCATCCTCCTCCACCACCACTCCTTAGGGTTACAGAGTCTCCTCTGTTAAGCCTCATGGCCGCAACCTTCCTTACTCTCTCAGTCTTGCCGTCTCTTTCTACAACACAATAGTTTGGTGTCCCTCCCTCTCCATTCTCCACACCCCATGTTGGGAACTTCGATCTCCCTATGGAGACGGTGAAATATGCCTCTCTGGAGAGTACCTTGTACTTCCTTATGACACCAAATCCACCTCTAAACTCACCAGCCCCTGAGCCATCCTCTATGTTAAGTTCGCACCTCTCTACCATAATTGGCATCCTTCTTTCATATACTTCCGCGGATGCCATGTAAGTCTCTCCGTCTCCCGAAGCTACAAGTGCGCTCTCACCGTCCTGGAAAGATGAAGCCCCCCATCCACCAGGTTGCGGCTCAACTATCGCGTAGGGCTCTCCAGTCCTATCGTCAACTCCACCTAAGATAGTTGCTAATATGGAGAGGAAATGCCCAGCTGGAAGCCTGCCTTTCAGTTGAGGGGCTAACGCCTTCCAAACCAAATCCGTTGCGTATGACATGGACTCCCAGTAGGTAGAAGTGGGAGCGGGCCTCACCGGATTAAAGATACTTCCAAGGGGAGCAATAACATTTAAGGGAGAGAAGAAGCCCGCATTCGGTTCGGCATGAGGATCCACTGCTGCCATGAACACCTCTCTTACAGCTGATACGGTAGCTGGGAAAGGTGAATTGATAGGTCCTTTCACCTGTTTGCTACTGCCCGTAAAGTCAGCAGTAAAGCTAGAATCAGTTATATTAACCTTTACCACAACCTTCACAGGTTCCTCAGATACACCATCATCATCAATATAGTCTTCCGCTTTGAATTCTCCCTTGGGTAGGGAATTGATGGCTCTAAGACTCCTTGTCTCTCCGTCCCTTAGTATCTTCTCCATGGCTTCCCTTACGGTTTCTTCTCCATATTTCTCAACCAATGATGTCAGCCTCCTGGCTGCCACCCCCATCGAGGCCACTTGCGCCTCCATATCACCTAAAATTGCGTCCGGTAGCCTTGAATTATACCTTATTACTTCCATTAGATCTTTATTAATCTTTCCTTCTTTGTATAGAAGAACTGCAGGTAACTGTAAACCTTCCTGAAATATTTCTGTGGCATCAGAGGTCCAACTTCCGAAATGCATGCCCCCCACCTCGCTCCAGTGCCCCTTATTTACAACTAAACCTAGCAACCTATCTTTGACAAATACAGGAGCTGTGAGAGCCACGTCGTTTAGATGTGTACCGGAACCGTACGGAACATTGGAGATTACCAAGTCGCCAGGTTGGAGATCTCGAAACTTCTGCAACACCTCCAAGGCCACGAAGTCGAGGACACCAGAGAAACCAGGGACTCCTGGTGCCTGAGCAATAAGTTTTCCCTGAGAGTCAGTAAGTCCAACAGCGTAGTCTAGGACCTCGTATATAACAGGACTTTTGGCGGTTCTTCCGAAGGCGTAGAACATCTCCTCAGCAGCGTTTATTAAAGCGTTGGAAATTACCTCTAGGGTGAACCTATTGGTCATTGTTCTATCACCAAATTCCCCAGATCATCTACGGTAAGTGTCTGTCCCTTTAAGGCTAAAATGGTAGCTGACGGATCCTCAACTATTACAGGCCCCCTCAATTTAGCTCCAATGCCCAATGAACTCCTCTGTATTACTGGCCATTCGTCCTCCTCTCCCCTTAAACTCACTTTCCTGAACTCCTGCTTCATTTTTACCTCCCTATTCTCCAATTTAGGTAACTTAGTTTTCATACGTACCAATCCTGTCACCCTGAAGTTAACTATCTCTATGTCTCCCTCCATTTTGAAACCATAAGTTCTTTCATGAGAGGAATGGAAGGCTTTGATTAATTCCTCTATCCCCTGCCCTGTCATGTCTTTGGGTGCCGGTACAGTGACCGTATGCTCTTGTCCATAATATCTCGCGTCTACCGATCTCACTAAGAGTGCCTCTGGGAATGAGAACTCCCTTATTAGTTTCTCCTCTAATCCACGAAATATTGACTCGGCCTCATCCATTGCTCCCTCTTTAGAAAGTCTGATTGTGTGAGTGACTATCATGTCTCTTCTCAACGGACTTACAATCATACCCCATGCCGAGAAGACTCCCGGGGGTATGAAGGGAACCAATACCTTCCCTATTTCCAGCTCCTTCGCAATGAATGGTGCAAACATTGGCCCTGAGCCTCCGTATGCTATTAATACATAATCCCTTGGGTCCTCTCCCCTCTGTACGGAGACCAGTCTGATGACGTTAACTGCATTTTCGTTGGCAAGCATTATTATTCCCTCTGCAGTCTCTTCTACAGAAGTTCCAAGTTTACGTCCTAATTCCTCCACTGATCTTTTAGCTAAGGCCTGATTTATTGGTAACTTTCCTCCCAATAACCATTTAGTGTTTAGTATTCCCGTAACAACGTAAGCATCGGTAACTGTGGGTTCAGTTCCTCCCCTCCCATAACACGCGGGTCCTGGCCTTGAGCCTGCAGCCCTGGGACCCACTTTCAGATCGTTCACCTCGTCTGTCCAAGCGTAGCTTGTCCCTCCATTCCCCACTTCCACTATATCTACGGTGGGGATCTTCACTGGTATTCCAGCATGGAACTTGTCCCTATTAACGTAATAGTCGGTTATTACTTTAGGAGAAAGATCGCGGACCAAACTTGCCTTGGTTGTAGTGCTACCTCCATCCAGGGCAATTATGTTCCTGACTCCAACCGCCTCCGCGACAGTTGTCGCCGCAATGACTCCCGCTGCTGGTCCGGATTCCAAAGTTAGTACCGGATAAGACTTGGCCAAGTTGAGGTTAGTTACTCCACTGCTAGAGGTCATGATTAAAAGGGATCCTCTGAATCCAATCTGTCTCATCTGCTCCTCCAAATTAGATAGATAGCGACCCATGTTCGGCTGGATGTACGCATTTACCACGGCGGTGGAAGTCCTCTCATATTCCCTCCACTCCATGGATATGTTATGACTTAGGGTGAAAAACTTTACATTAAGTCCCTCAAGTATTTCTCCAACTTTTATCTCGTGTGACGGATTAATGTAGGAGTTAATGAAAGCTACAGCTATTGACTCAACCCCATGGGAGAGAAGGTAATTTGCAGCTTCCTCCACTTCTTTGGGATCCAAATGGGTCACTATCTCTCCAGACGCAGTTGTCCTTTCTGATAACTCTAACCTCAATCTCCTAGGTACCAAAGGTTCCGGCTTTCTGTAGTTGAAATTATACATGTCTCTCCTATTGGCCCTTCCTATTTCAAGGACGTCCCTAAACCCCTTAGTGGTAAGGAGGCCAACCTTCGCTCCCTTCCTTTCAACAATTGTATTTATACCTATGGTCTGTCCATGGATAACTACAGAGACCTGATCCGCTGATATCCCTGACTCCTCTAAGGATCTCATGACACCCCGCGCCGGGTCCTCTGATGTGGTCTCCACTTTTACCCAAATGAAGGATCCGTTTTCATTTACAGCAACGAGGTCAGTAAACGCACCACCTATATCTATTCCTAACCTCACATGATGGAATGTCCATTATGTCAAATAACCTTTCTCCTTATCCAATGCCTTAATGATTACTGTCCATAAGACAATTATCGTTATTGTCTGCTACACAAGTTAAAGCTAAACGCTGTCTGACACCATACAAAAAGCTCGCATAGCGGAAATGAATAAATATAACAATAGTTTAATACTTCTGTGAGCTGGGAAGATATATTAAGGAAATTCCTAGATGAAAGGGACATCAAGATAGTAAAGATCTTGAACGAAGATGCTGAAACATCAGACCCAAAGATAGCAAAAATGCTTAACATATCCAAGAGTGCTGTGAGGATGAGAAGGAAGAGACTGGAAAATATGGGAGTACTGAAGACGGTAGGAGTGGTGATTCTGCAGAACTTAGGCGTTCCTTACGCAGACGTTCTTCTAAAATTAACGAAGGATAAGGTAATAAGGGAAAACTTCATGAGAAGAATTCTTACCGACGATGCCATCTACGAAGTGACTGAATACCTTGGAGGGTGGAACCTTCTCATAAGAGTGTTCAACTCGGACTTAGGAACATTAAGTAAGAAGGTCCTCTCTATAATTAATGATATTGCAGTGGAGGAGTATGAGGTGTTGGTATGCTCAAGGACCATGAAGGCATGGGGAAGAACCATATTGGAGACATGATTTAACAAAAATAATGTTACGCCATATAATGTACTACGAGAGTTTTGCCGTACCATCTAGCGCCGACGATACCACAGATCAACTTATAAATTTAACAGACATTGTCAATTTACTTCGAATATCCCATAGATCTTTTTTTGGCATCTGTTTCAGGTTTCAAATATTGTAATGTATATTCCAAGGAATTCATTGAACAGATCGTTGACTCTACTTTTAAGGATTATATATTAATATATCTGTATCATAACACCTATTATTGTGACGGAAGAAGCGGAAAAAAAGGAAGTAAAAGGGGTGGAGTCTTCAGAAAAGGGAGAGTCCAAGTTTGACGATTACTCCCTTATGGAGGTACCTAAGAACCAACGTTATGGTTTCTTCAATATGTTTCTCGTCTTTGGTTCAGTATATGGAGCGATAGCAGTAATATGGGCAGGAGGAGCACTGGGATACGGCTTGACTTTCACCCAGGCCACTTTGGCTGTTTTAGCGGGCACTGCCGTTCTTACAATACTTGGAGCACTAATGTCCGCTGTTGGTGCGCACAGTGGGCTTTCCACTTACACAGCATGGAGATTCCCTCTAGGCAGATGGGGAGGAAAAGTGGCAGGATTGTTACTAATAACGGTTACCACAGGGGTAGGATGGTACGCGGTTGAAACATGGTTATTCGGAATAATAATGAATGAGGTATATCCCACAAGTCCTTTCTTTTCAGTAGGGACGGCGGCCATATGGGGAGGAGTATTAATGATTATTATGACTTATGTAGGATATAGGATGCTTTCATTCCTAAGCTATTTCTCCATTCCGTTCCATATGTGGCTCATAGCGGTTGGAATCGCAATAGTATTGGCCCTTAAAGGCGGGATGTCTACAGTGTTATCAGCCGTACCTACACATCCCATGGGTCTATTAGATGGAATATCTGCTGTCATAGGACTCTACATAGCTGGAACTATAATCTCTCCTGACATAGCACGTTTCTCAAGGTCGGCAAAGGATGCTAGCGGTGCTTGGATAGCCCATATAGTGTTTCTATATCCTTTTCTTATATTGGGAGGGGTGGCGATCGTCCTTGCTACCGGATCGTACCTAATTACTAATGCTATGTTGAAGCTGGGAATGGGAATAGGAGTATTACTTATAATTTTATTTGGACAATTTATTATCAACACGGACAACCTTTATAGCGGCTCCCTTTCATTGGTCAATTTCTGGCCTATGAGGAGGGAATGGGCCTCTGTAATAAACGGTGTAATTGGAACCGCTATCGCTTCTTACATAGGTTTCTCAGCTGGGGCATCGATAACGCCTTTCGAGAACTTCATATCTTTCCTAGGTGAGGTCTTACCTGCTATGGGAGGTATATTGGTTGCCGATTTCTTTCTGGTGAAACCATTTCTTGAGAGAAGAAGAAATCCAAAGGAGAGATATAAATTCAGAGAAAATGATAGATATTATAATCTCAATATAGCAGGCATAGTAGCATTGGTATTGGGTGCTGCAGTTGGAATATTTGTTAATGCTGGAATTCCAGCCATAAATTCCCTGATAGTAGGGCTGGTATCTTATGTATTAATTTATGCCGCTTTCAAGGCAGCCGGAAGAAGTCCAGAAGTATTGCCGTATGTCTACAAGGGAGGAAGGCTGAAATGAAGTTGGGCTTCATGTATACGGCATATCTTGTGGCGAACATGGCAATTGGGTTGTTGTTTATGGCCATGATTTACGTCAATGGACTTCTGGGAACTTACGATCTCTCCTACGGCATACTTACGTTAATAATATCGGTATGGGGCCTAGCCAGGACCTTTAAATCGTCCAACGAAGGTAAGATATCGGCGGGAGTGCAGCATTCTTGGTTGTTAGTCTCCTTCGCCATAGGCTATATATCCTTGGCCCTGGCTCCAGTATTTACTGCATCACTGGCGATTGTCGCATTTCAATCACTCCTCTCGGCCATACAGGCAGTATGGGGCTCGTTCCTCTTGGTGCAGGCCTATAGGAGCGGCTACTCCATAATCAGGGTTTGAGATAAATTGGAAAACTTTAGCATAGGTGTAAGGGAAGTAGAGCTGCTCGCCTTAGGAGCAGCTTTCCTGGGTACTGGCGGCGGTGGTGATCCGCTTGTGGGTAAGCTCATGCTCAGAAGATATATGGAGGGTAAGGGGTCAATTGAGATAGTCGATGGTAGCAGCGGAAAAGACGAATTCGTACTTGGAAGTGCAATGATGGGCGCTCCCATAGTGATGATCGAGAAGGTTCCAGGGGGTGGAGAGGCAGTCAAGGCCCTTAAGGTCTATTCTCAAATTGCAGGAAGGAAAGTGGATTTTATAACTCCTTTAGAAATAGGGGGTATAAACTCTATAATACCACTAATTGTGTCCATTCAAACGGGGATTCCAGTATTGGACGGCGATGGGATGGGACGGGCTTTTCCTGAGCTACAGATGACCACTTTTTACGCTGACGGTATTCCTGTCTCTCCCGTGGTTGTTTTTGATGAGAGAGGTAACGTATCAGTTGTACAGGGAGTCGACGGTTATTGGTCTGAAAAGATAGCCAGAGTTATCACAGTAAGATATGGAGGTAGTGCCTATATCGCCCTCCACGGAATGGAACTCTCTGAATATTCAAGGTCAGCCGTTCTAGGTTCCCTTTCCACAGCAATTCAGGTAGGAGAGAGGCTAGCCTCGAAGAACATTGATTCTTTAAGGGATCTCCTTCACTGCGTGCACCTTTTCAAGGGAAAGGTGATAGAAGTTTATAGGAGGGTTGAGAGAGGGTTTTCCAAAGGTTACGTTGTTCTGGAGGGTGCAGATCAATGGAAAGGAAAAACTATGAGGGTCGACTTTCAGAATGAATTCCTGATAGCTAAAGAGGGAGACAAGATAGTGGCCACTGTTCCTGACCTAATTTCCTTTGTAGATGCATACACCCTTACTCCGGTCACAACGGACAGGGTCAGATATGGACAACGGCTAGTTGTTCTTGGCACTCCAAGCCACCCTAAGTTAAGGAGTACTGAAATGTTGAAATATGTTAGCCCTAGAGCATTTGGATATGACGTTAACTTCACTCCTCTGGGGGCGTCCTGATTGATTAAAGTGGGAGTTGATGTGGGTAGTACGCATACCGATGCCGTAGCTCTGGCGGAAGGAGAACTCCTCGCCTCCGTTAAGGTCAGGACTACTCCAGATCCAACAGCGGGAATACAGGAAGCCATAGGGAAACTATCTTCACGTATTGGAAATAGAGATGAGGTCGGAGCGTTAATGTTGGGGACGACTCACGGATTGAATGCCATACTACAGGCTAAGGGGCTGGCGAGGACAGCCATATTGAGGATAGGATTACCTGCTGGGGAAGGGATTCCACCACTCACGGAATGGCCTGCCAGACTGACAGATCATGTGATTTCAGCCAAGATGGTTAGGGGAGGACATGAATACACAGGGGAGGAGATAGTCCCATTAGATGAGGGGGCAATTGTCAAGTTTGCTGACGATATTGTGGGAAAAGTGGATGGCGTAGCCATTACATCCATCTTCTCTACGGTAAATCCTGCTCATGAGCTCAGGGCGGCACAGATCCTCAACGAAAGGGGAGTTAGAGCTCATCTTACATTGTCTCATATGGTTGGGGGGTTGGGATTAATAGAGAGGGAGAACTCTACAATTCTCAATGAGATGGTTTCCCCCGTCTTTAAGAGGTTAGTGAGCAGACTTAAGGAATTGATGAGAAGTCTCGGTATGAATCATGCTAAGCTCTTCATAGCACAGAATGATGGAACGCTGGCCTCAGGAGAGTTTACCATGGAATACCCTATATTCACTGTTGCGGGACCAGTGTCTAATAGCATAAGAGGGGCGCACTTACTCACTGGAATAGATAATGCTGTTGTAATGGATGTTGGAGGGACTACTACGAACGTGGGGGTCCTTCACAATGGCTATCCTAGGGAGTCTTCAGCCCCAGTTGAGATAGGTGGTATCAGAACCAACTTCAGGATGCCCGACATACATGCATTAGCTCTGGGAGGCGGTACAATAATTAATGAGAGTATAGGTCCAGAAAGTGTAGGATATGAGCTTACCTCTAAGGGAGTGGGGTGGGGAGGCACCGTATTGACTGCTTCTGACGTCGCAATGGGAGTTAAGGGCATAAAGATCGGAGATGCTGACATTTCTAAAATTCTACTAAGATATCCATCGTCATATCTCAGGGGCATATATGATCGTATGATCTCCATGTGGGAGGAGGCCCTGGATCTGATGAAGATTAGCAGGGAGGACGTACAAGTTATTGCGGTGGGAGGAGGAAGCATAATGCTTCCACCAGAATTGAGGGGAGCCTCAAAGATTGTGAGGCCAGATAATGCTCAATTCGCCAACGCCATAGGCGCGACTCTCACTAAGGTGGGAGCCACAGTAGAAAAGACTTTCTCTTATTCTGCTACGTCTAGGGAACTGGCTATAAATAGCACTGTTAATGAGGCTAAGGAAATGGCCGTAAAGGCAGGAGGAGACCCTTCTACCTTAGATATTAGGGAAATAGAGGAAGTGCCTATACCTTATTTGCCTGGGGACTCAGTAAAGCTAACCGTTAAGGTGGTAGGGAACCTCAGAATCTAGTCTTTTTAACGCCATATACTCGCCCAAAACCTTCTCTTTAATGACCTGGTAACCCCCCACTTCCTTCCACTTTCGATCCACCGGAATGTGAACCACGTTGACTCTCATCCCATATTTTATTGAGTCAGAAGTGACTACATTTCCAGCGCCGTCTAGCAATGAAATTATCTCTGGAGAAGTTAAAACTATTCTATCTCTTTTTAGAACTAGATACTCGTTTCTGAAAAACAGCTCCGCGTACTCCCCCTTGTTCTCCTCCAAACCTTCTAATCTGATAAGTCCACCGTGGAATCCATGCACTTGTGTCCTCCTAATGTCCGCGACCTTTCCGTGGAATTTCAGCGATCCATATCCCTGGAGCAAACTTTCAAACCCCCCGTCTAACAACACCTTTCCTAACTCCATGGCCCTAGATATGCTACCTTTTATAGCACTCTTGACATATTGTGCCCCACCCATGGGATAGAGGGCCACATAACCCCTTCCCCCAAACCTAACTGTTATGGCCCTGGCAACTTTTTCCGCCTCGGTGTCAGTGCCGGTATCCAGAATCACCTGATTTCCCCTCTCATCTACTATGGACATGGGGGTAACCCTAATCCCATTGAAATGAAATGTAGTCATGTCAAGGTCTGGAAATGCCCTTCCTTCCCC
>JAFMDM010000045.1 GCA_017857195.1 Methanobacteriota archaeon | reverse complement strand
CTACGGTATCAGAGAGGAAATCCCTGACTTCCACTACCGGCCTGGCCAAATCAGCCTCCCTGAGGCCTGTGGGTATTTTGACAACCATATTAAGGGAGAATACCTTAGAGACCTGACCTCCCTCTATAAATACAATTGTGTCCACTATGTTGGGGACTGTACCTAGATCGCTTCTGCTGAGGAACCTGTGTATTGCATCAATTGGGGTTGTGGCATGCACTACACCGATCATCCCAATCCCAGCAAGCCTTAGATCTATGAATAATCTGAAGTCCTCATCGTTGCGCATCTCATCATAAACCGTATAGTCGGGTCTACTGAGCAGAAGAATGTCATGAAGTTCACCGGTCTCGGCGTAGTTCTTTGAGTATTGGGTTATCTCTGGAGGTAAATCCATGTCTCTAGGCGATTCCACAGTTTTAACCACTTTCTGCATGACCATGTAGTATTCAGCAAGAGCCTGGGCAAAGGTCGTCTTTCCCATACCTGGAGCACCTGCTACCAATATACCCTCCGCTTTTTCCTTGAATCTGGTTAGGAGCCTATCATCTAACTCATAATCCTCCAATCTTTTCCTAGTAACGGGTCTGGTAACAGTCATTTCCCAACCGTCGCTAAGTGGAGGCCTAGTGACAACTATCCTGTAATTACCTAATTGAATAACAGTGGAGCCCTTTCTCTCTATCTCAACAAATGAGCTCTTCGTTAGTCCTACGGCCAATATTACTTGAGAGAGCATCCTTTTTATGTCCTCTGCAGTCACAGGTGAATTCGTCAATTCCTGAAATTGCCAAGCACCAGGCCTACCCTTCTTGGCCTTTATCGTAGTACCTTCCTTTAGGTGAATACTCATGGTGTTGGAGTCGAATAAGCCCTCAAATGGAGAGCTGGTGGACCTAGGAAAAATCTGCAGGTACTCAACTCCTAGAATCTGAGCCGCCTTAACCTGAAGGGGATCTGCCGTTACCAATATATAACCATGTTCAAGACAATACCTTCTAAGCAAATCGTTGAGATCTTTCCCTTCCCCACCCCAGACCACCTCAAAGGGAATCAGATATCGTTCCATGACTTCCCTTAGCGAATTCAGCTCCTCAAGTGCTATTTCACTGGTGACCAGACCGCTCCTAGCCTCATTCCACAACTTTCTAAGTAGAGCTCCATGTATTGCTATCCGTCCGTCCATTCTTCCTTGATCTACCAGCTCTACTATTCCTGCCAGTAGGGCGGATCTGTCAATCAGAAATGACTTAGCGTGGGACTCATCCAAGGCCAAAACTCACCGCCCAAAACTATAACATACTATTTTCTCCAGTATTAAAGTGCCCTATCTCCAATGCGAAAGGTCAGTTATCGTTTCACAAGCCTCAGGAAGTATCCATGGAAGGACGGGGTCGAGGAAAGTTCAGGATGGAAAGTTGTAGCCAGGGCATTTCCCTCCCTCACCATGACTGGCCTTCCCTCCAACTGAACCAGGATTTCAGTGGGTCCCCAGACTTTCGATATGACTGGCGCTCTTATGAAAGGAACCAGCACCTTGCCAGCACCTATGCTTGTAGCATCTATGGTCTCCTGAAAACTTTCCCTCTGTCTGCCGTAATAATTCCTTACAACCGCCATATCCATTACCCCAAGCAGAGGCTGTTCCATCTTCACCTTGGCATCTGCAGACTCCTTAGCCAGCATTATGGCCCCAGCACAGGTGCCGAATACTGGTAGGCCTGACCTAATAACTTCCCTGAGTTCATCTAGTATCCCCATCCTTCTCATTAACACGCCTAATGTGGTACTCTCTCCTCCAGGTATTATGATCCCATCTATTACCTTTATATCATTCAGCTTTCTAACCGGCAGAACCTCCCCTTGGGTTTCAGAGGAGGACATGGCTAAACGCAAATGATGAAAATGTTCTTCAAAGCTTCCTTGATAGGCTAGTATCCCTATCTTCATGACCCTCTCACCTGGAGCAATTCCTCGGGCTTTAAGGTCTTAACATCAATTCCCATCATTGATTTCTTCTCACTGATCATTTTTTGGGCCTCTAAAACGATCTCTGGATCATCCCAGTTGGACGTGGCTAACACAACGGCCTTCGCCCTCTCCTCAGGGTCCTCGCTCTTGAATATACCTGATCCAACAAACACTCCGTCAGCTCCAAGCCACATCATGAGTGCCGCGTCCGCCGGAGTGGCTATACCTCCCGCGGCAAAGTTAACCACTGGTAATCTCCTTAAGGTAGCTGTCAAACGCACTAACTCCACAGGCACTTGTAGCTCTCGGGCTCTCTTCAGCATATCCTCGTGACTCATTGAGCTCAGCTCAGAAATTTCCTTATTTACAACCTTCATATGCTTAACTGCTTCGCTCACATTACCCGTTCCCGCCTCGCCCTTTGTGCGTATCATTGAACCTCCCTCATATATTCTTCTAAGGGCTTCGCCTAGGTTTCTAGCCCCATTAACGAATGGGACCTTGAATTGCCATTTGTCTATGTGATGTTCCTCATCAGCTGGAGTGAGGACCTCGCTCTCATCGATCATGTCCACACCCAATGCCTCTAAGACCCTCGCCTCCATGTAATGTCCTATTCTAACTTTAGCCATAATCGGTATGGTAACAGAGTTCATGACTTCCTCAATAACCCTAGGTTCAGCCATCCTCGCCACACCCCCACTCTTTCTAACATCGTAAGGCAACTTGTCGAGCACCATTACCGCCACAGCCCCTGCTGCCTCCGCGATCTGAGCCTGAGATGGATTAGTAACATCCATTATCACCCCACCTTTTTGGAAGATGGGGAACGCATGCTTAACTAAAACAGTTCCAACCCTTTCTTGCCTAGTCCTTGGTCTTTCCACGGCATCCCTTAATTCAGCAAGTTTGTAGAAGAAGTTCTCTATATCCCAGAAGCTCAACTCATAGTATCTCATAATGCGAATGCTATGGACCAGAACATAAAAAACATTGTTCATAGCACGATTATGGCTTACATATGTTTAGCATAGCGCGACTTCCTAATTATATGAATACAGCCCTACTTAGGATGGTATTTAGAAGTGGTTAGTGGTTAACATGATTTGAAAGTTATGTGAAAGAGCAATACTCTCGATTTGTGTCCTTATCTCACATACTCACTTGAGAATTTCTTCATAGCGAAAATGAGGGAGCGATTCTCTCGGAGAAGTTGGGAAGCAAATTCTGTATGGTGCTGGATTCACTATCCTTAACGCTAACATGTCTTAAAACTTCATCAAAGGTTATAAGGAGAGCTCTCTGGTGAGCTAATAGTGAATTCATTGAACCAAAGGAAGATAGGAGACTATGTGAGGGCCTTAACTAAATTTGAACAGTCAGTTAAGGAGTTAGAAAGTAGAACCCAAGAGGATGCTAAGAGGATCATATCACAAGCCGAAGCTATTTCCTCACAACTTGATGAGGAAGCCTCTAAAGCGTTGGATTCCGTAGCTGAATCGATAGCCAGAGACGAAAAAGTAGCGATCGATGAGATCAGGAAGAAATTCCTTGAGGAAAGAGAGAAGAAGTTGGCCGAGATAAGAAGGAAGGGAGAGAAGAACCTCGAGAAGGCAGCCAAGTTTCTACTTGAGCAGGTGAAAGGTGCCTACAGGTGAGCGTGAACACCTATCTAACATCTATTGCTAGACTAATCAAAGCTAGAACCCTCTCAAGGTCGCTCCTCGATGAACTATTGGGGAGCCCAACCTGGAAGGAGTCAGCTGACATATTGAAGGAGAGAGGCATAATCCCAGAGGTTGGACAAACCATTGAGGAAACCGAGTCAATAGTTAAGAGGCATTATACTTCACTGGCTCGGCAAGTGAGAGAATTTACCCTTTCCTCTAACGTGGGGAAGAGAATAGCGGATCTTTACTACTACAGACTGACCGTCGATGATCTGAAATATTTAGTTGCTATGGCACAAAATAAATTGAAGCCAGAACGAAAGATGGTTAAATCCGAGGATGAGATACTTTCCTCAGCAGCTGATTCCAGCCCAGGTAGCATAGAAGAATTGTTGCCACTTCTGCGTGGAACTGTGTACGGAGAGGCATTGGAATACGCACTAAGAATTGGACAGAAGGAACTATCGGCGATAAATTCAACTCTGGACTTTTTCTTCATAGATAGAATTAGTTCTTTGGTTAATGAGATGAGGGGTGATTGGAAATCCAAGGCTGATCAATTGCTCTGTGGATATAAGGACTACTATGGATTGAGCGCTGCTGCCACACAACACACCTTATTATCTGATGCGGTATGCTGTAAGGTTACAAACGAAATGTTAAAGGATCTAGCTGGCTCTGCTACGTTCAGAGATGCTGCGGAAACATTGAGGAGAACCGAGTACGGTAAGGGACTAGGAGACGCAGGGCTGGCTGACATACTTGAAGCAATAGAAAGACAGGCCAAAGTACAGGCCAGGAAGGCAGCTAAGGCCATATTCATGGGCGATCCATTTACGCCGCTTTCAGTAATGGCTGCACTGGAGCTACTTTACCTGGACGAAAGCGATATAGTGAAGTTAATCAATGCCCAGGCTCTAAGAACCCCTGTGGCAAGAATAAAGGAAATATTATCATTTGAATTCGTTTAAAATTCGACTTTAGTTTTATTTTCCATTTCAAGTACATTAGGTCTTACCAACAACTTTAACATTGGCAAAAATCCAATATCTAAGTTAAATGAGCCTTAATCTTTCTCCACTTGTTATGTACCATCGCTCACAATTGTCGTAGGACTTTTAGCTCTCACTTAATTCCTAACTCCGATAGAACCTCGCAGGCGTCACCATTACAAACTATGGTGATTTTTGGAATAGCGGGAGGGTCTGGGAGAGATTCTTTGGGCTTCTTCATCCCAGCATATATCCATCTTATCTTGCCTTTCTCTCTTTTAAGAACATACCAATATCTGCCAACGTATATGTACTTCATACCATTTTTATAAACCAGATGTACGGGCTTCAAGTAGAAGCCAGTATGTCTAACTTTTTCATTGTATGCATAGACCTCTCTTTTTAACTCATCCAAGAACGAAGTAACTCTTTCTAGGTCCAACAAAGATCGATTATACGATAGGGATAAATATTTACACGATCAGCTCTAGGCAAGATCGTGCGCTATAGAAGAGTAGGTAACACTGGGCTTACTGTCTCCGAACTAGGAATAGGAACATGGTCATTGGTAATGGACTGGTGGGGAGCAGATGTCAATAAAGCGGAGGAAATTCTGAGGGAGGCATATAAGGAAGGAATTACTTTCTTTGATACAGCAGATCTATATGGTAAAGGAAGAGGAGAGGAATTATTGGGAAAGGTCCTAACAACAGTCAGAGACAAAGTAATTATTTTAACTAAGATTGGCTACGACTTCTACTCTGGAGATACAAAAAAACAGAATTTCTCTCCAGAATATCTGGAAAAAGCCCTTTCCCTCTCGCTGTCAAGGCTTAACACCGACTACATAGATGTATTAATGATTCACAATCCAAGAATGTCAGTGATACAGAGTAAGGAAGTCAGAGACACCCTGGAAGGATTTAGGAGGGATGGAAAGGCTAGAGTGGTGGGGGTTGCCCTAGGCCCCACGTTGGGGTGGAGGGAAGAGGGATTAAAGGCGATCGAGATGAACTACCAGGCTTTAGAGCACATATTCAGTCTCATAGAAAGAGAGCCAGGACTTGATTTTCTGAAGAGCCAGATTGGTCACTTTGTCAGAGTCCCCCATGCTTCAGACGTTTTGGATGAGGAAAGGTGGTATACTTTTGGTAATGTCAAAATGCATAGGGCACTGAAGGACTCTAAGTGGCTCTCCCGAGCATTAGAATGTGCAAGGGAACTAAAGGAGAAGCTGGGAATACCGCTGCATAGATTGGCACTGAAGTACGTCTTGAGCGAAAAGAACGTAAGTTCAGTGATACCAAATATCACATCGAAGGCCGATGTAAGGAGATTTAAGGAAGACGTGGAATCCCCTGACCTAGACGACTACACTCTTCAGTTATTGAACGATTTCTACCATGCTAAGTTCAAAGAATTAAACAGAGAGAGCGAAGAAGAAACCGTTATTTACAAATAATCAAGCTAAGCTGCCACGTATAGGACTGTCCTTCTATTTTTAGCTACAACTTTAATAGAACCCTGTTTCTCCAGTTGCTTAAGTAGTGATTTGGCCGAGCTTATGTTGATACCCAGCTTTGTGGAAAGTTCATACGGAGTTGTTGCCTTCTGCTTCTGCACCTCTTCCAAGGCCCTTTTCAAGCTTACTTGCTCTGGAGTCAATGTAGATACAGCGGCCTTTCCTCCCTTCTGTTTCTTCTCCTTCTTAGGAGCCTTCTCCTCCTCTTCCTTAGCTCTTTTTTCCATTGTCGAGATGGGCTTCTTCTGAGTTCCTCCCACTAATTATCCCCGTTTAACGTATTAGGGTCGTTGTAAAATAAATGTTGTGGGAGAGGATATCATTAATGAGATACTGGGAAGAGTTTCCAAATTCGCGTCGTTCATGGGTGTATCAAAAGGGGAATTGAGAGCTTACTCTTCACTATTGATAAACGGAAAGATGACGGCAAGAGAGCTCTCGGATAACTTGGGAATATCTTATACAAAGATTTACTCATTATTAAGCAAATTGGAGAATAGAGGTTGGATCAGGAGGGTGGAGACGAAGCCCAGTAGGTATGAAGCTGTATCGGTCAGAGAGGTATGGGCAAAGATCAAGGGGACATTAATGGATCGACTCACTCAGTTCGAGAAGGAATTTATTGATCCGCTTTCTTCAGTTCTCACAGCCCCTTCATATGCAGTATCTACAATAAGCGGCCAGAAGGTTTTGGAGGTAATGACCCAGGTCCTCTATCAACCCTCCAACAAATATCTAGTGGCCTTATCATCGGAGAGGGTAGTAAATGATGAAGTACTCAAGGGAATACTTAATGCGTCATATAGGGGGGAAACTAGGGTAATAGCTACACCAAACGTTCCGCTGGAAAAACTAAGTGGAGTGGAGGTTAGAATAATGGATTCCATGTTCGGAAGTGGCCTTATCACCAGGAATACAATATTACTTATGGTAGATACATCACCTAGTGTCCTAGGAATAATGTCAAATCACCAATATCTCGTGGAGATAGGGACGGTATACTTTGAGTATTTATGGGATAAGGCCAGAGATCCCCGGCCCAAATCTTAAAAGGTGAAGGAGAGCCAAGAATGTCTTCGAACGGCATGAAGATAATTACGATAAAGGTACCTGAGAAGTATTTAGAGGCGATAGACGAATTAGTAAATACAGGCAGATATAACTCAAGAAGTGATGCGATAAGGAGCGCCATAGGAGACTTAATAAGGAAAGAGCTGTGGGTTGAAAGTTGAGATGATGAGAGCTGGTATTTTTGAACCGTGATGTAAGACATCAGTGCTGAAGTGAATGAAGATAGAGGAGGGAGATGAGGTACTACTCTATGTGGACGAGAGGAGGAAGTACCTCATAAAGGTGGAGAAAGGTAAGTCTTTCTCAACAGATAAAGGTACAATAAAATTGGACGAATTGATAGGCCTGAGGTATGGCAGCGCAATAAAGCTGAACCAAGGCGAGGGGTATATTCTCAAACCATCGTTAATTGACCTATACAGAGGAGGACTCAGGCCCTCCCAGGTAATATATCCCAAGGACATCGGTTACATGATACTCTATTCAGGAATTGGGCCAGGTTCGGTGATATTGGAGGCAGGCACTGGCTCTGGCTATCTAACAGCTGCTCTGGCACATTTCGTGGGAGAGACGGGTAAAGTCTACAGCTATGATATGAGGGAAGACATGCAGTCGAAGGCTGAGAAGAACTTGAAGAGGCTCGGGTTAAGGGAAAGGGTGGAATTGAAACTGGGTGACATAAGGGAAGGAGTACCAGAGAACAACGTAGACGCCGTCTTCCTAGATATGCCAGATCCCTGGAACGCCATTGATGCGGCCAAACGTTCGCTCAAATATAGTGGAAGTGTGTTGGCGTTTGTACCCACAATTAGACAGGTTGAGCTCACATATATCGCCATGGACCAATCAGGATTCATTGACCTGAGGGCAGATCATCTGTTGCTGACTGAAATAAGAGTAAAGCAGAACGCAACTAGGCCAAAGAACGTGGGCGTACTACATACAGGGTATATAGTTTTTGGTAGAAAAACTGAAAAGAAATCGTTAAGGGAAAGTGGAGAGGTAGAAGTCCAAGAATCTATTAAAGGCAATGGCTCTATGAGATAACAAGTTCTTTGCCAACAAATCCATCTCTGCAAAGGTCAGTTTAGAACCCTTTGGAATGAAGATGGGATCGAAACCAAACCCTCCACCTCCCTTGGGGGAGAGGGCTATTTCTCCTTCCACCTTACCAGTAAAACTCACTACTCTCTCTTCATCTACATAGGTAACCACGGATTGGAAGAACGCCCTTCTATTCGCCCTGTCACGCATAAGATCCAACACGCCTTCTATTCCCAGGGTCCTTAGTACATAGCTGGAGTATGGACCTGGAAACCCCCTTAAAGATTCTATGAAAAGGCCAGCATCCTCCACTATCAATGGTTTACTAAGCTGAGAGAAGGCCAAAACCGCACCTACTCTACTAATTTCTTGAATGGAAGAGGACTGCACCTCAATCTTAGTTAAATTAGCGAACTCAAGGGACACTCCACGGGGATCAGCCATTTTTTCAAGTTCCTCAAACTTATGTCTGTTACTGGTCACCACCACCAGTTTTCCTCTCCCTGACATATCTGCCCCTCCGTCTAATCTCCAATACCTTTTCCCAAATTACCACCCATTCCCTTGTTTCCTCCTCATATCCATGAGAGAAACCTTTCATTACTTGTTCTATCAGGCCTGGATGTACGCTTTCCAGGGATCTTAGAAAAACGTGAACGTCCACTCCGAAGTCCTCCACTTCGAAGGAGTGTTTGGAAAGACCAAAATCAATAACGAACAGATCGTTGCCATTGAGAATCAGGTTCTTTGTGTTGAGATCTCCATGTATGAGCCCCCTGGAATGAAGCCTCCCCGCAAATTTCCCAACCATCTGGCCTATCCTCTCCGGCTCCATGATCTTGCTATCAAGGGCTTCCATAACAGTAGGCCCATTGATGTACTCCATGTATATACTAAAGTTCCTTAAGTCTACGTCAAGGATGGCGGGTACATTAACTCCAGCCTCCATGGAGCTCAACATGATCCTTGCCTCCTGTTTTGTGCGCTCTCTGTTAAGCTCAGAGTCCAATATTGGGTTTCTATACAATTTCCTCGTTCTTTTTTTCAATATACATCTTAAGCCCCACAACCTGCATTCATAAATCACAGATTCCGCACCACGGGAGATCTCCCTAACTATCTCCAAGTCACATCAACCTCATCAACTCTCCACCTTGGCCTTATCCTCGATTCACTGATATCCAAAGTGACTCCACTCTTAGCCATTAGCATACCAGTGTAAGCGATCATGGCACCATTATCACCCGCATAGGTCGGAGGAACTACCTTCAGCTGGATTCCCCAATCTGTGCTGAGCTGTTCCAATTTGGATCTTAAACTCTGACTGGCTGCTACCCCTCCAACGACCAGGAGCTCCTTCTTCTTAGTCAATGCCAGAGCTCTTTCCACCGCCTCTAGTAAAGCATCAAATGCCACTTCCCTTAGACTAAAACATACGTCGCCCTTAGGATGATCTTGCAGCGCCTTGAGCGCGGCGGTAAGCATACCAGAGTAGGACATGTCCTGTCCTTTAACAACATAGGGTAAGGAGATGAACTCCTTTCCTTCCTCCGCGCATAAATCGATCATATGTTTGGATCCCGCTACATAAGGGGGCGCAAGGCCAGCCTCCCTGACGAAGGTGTCCAACATGTTTCCCAATGCTATATCAAGCGTCTCCCCAAAGGTTCTGAATCTTCCCTTAACAAGAGTAGTTATTACGGTGTTCCCGCCAGAAAGATAGACCACCAAAGGATCTTGAGCGTTAGTTGACCAGTATCCTATCTCTATGTGGGCTACACCGTGGTTAACTCCAACTAAGGACTTTCCGTATTTCAATCCCAAGGCCCTCGCCAATGTTGCACCTACTCTCAATGTAGGTCCGAGGCCTGGGCCTATTGCCACCGCCACATACTGGATCTCAGACATGGGAACCTTGGCCGTCTTTAATGCCTCTAGCAAGATTTTGGGTGCTACCTCGGCGTGATGCTTGGCCACCTCGCCTGGTCGCATCCCACCTTCCTTGGGAACGAATGTATCCTTAACGTTAGACAAAATATATGGTTCTTTGTCAGACGCAACTCCAACTCCAAAGGTATGAGCAGTGGATTCTATTCCTAATACAAACATCACTTACCCTTCTTTCCTGCAAATTCTGTGTATCCGCACTTACCACAGGCCCATCTTTCAGTGGGCTTAAGATGATGACCCATTACACTTCCACATCTGGGACATTTCTTATTTTTCAGTTTTATTTTATCACCGCTAATCTCATAATAAATCCTTACCGATGCCTTAGTCTCCTGTTTAGGCATTCTTACCACCCTTCTTCTGCTTGGTTCCGGAGTCCCTATCTAGAATATGGCGGCTCTCATACCTCTTAAGACCTTCAGTGTTGTCGTATAGATTAAGCTGTATTTTACTGACTCCAGCCCCATAGGAAGTGTTTATTTTCCTCAACACCAACTGCTCCTTCTTGGCCTGAAGTACCTTGGCCATACCATCCAGTAACTCCTTTCGGCTTGGAGTGGGAGCACCGATGTGGAACAGCGTAACTTGTAGTTCCTTTCTCCCCAAGATCCGGTTGTCTGCCTCAGACTCTATGACACCTTGGACCTTGTCTGAGATCTTCACTTTAACCTCAGACATCATTATCAGCTCAAGAACGAGGATGCAAAGAACTATATTAAGAGTTACGGATCTCCCTAATTATCTCTTTAGCTACTTTGTAGCCCGAGAGGACCATTCCTCCAAATATGGGTCCCATCCTGGGAAGATTTTTCACCTCAGTAACGGCCATACCTGCTGCATAAAGTCCAGGCGCAACCATTCCTGTGTTATCATAAACCAATTGCTCTGCCGATTCGGAATAGGCTGGCCTCTCACCTGGGACCACTATTCCTAGCTCGGGGATCTTTCTAGCAGCCACGGAGATCACTTCAGCATCATGTCCTGTCGCATCCACTACTGCCTTAGAGGATATGAAGAGAGGGTCCGTATGAAGCGATGCCATCTGTGTGGC
>JAFMDM010000044.1 GCA_017857195.1 Methanobacteriota archaeon | reverse complement strand
ACTGTGGATTCCTGACTTACTGCCGTCCCGAAATAAGGGGAGGTGTGGCCTACGCCGGTCCAGTCAGGTAAGAAGGTCGCATTCGTGACGGACTGGGGCGCCTTCCTTGGCGTAAAGAACGGAATGTTCACCTGTTCCGTCAAGGGAGAGACCAAATGGAGTGTGTCCCCTGTGGAGCTAGACGCCCTAGTCCTAGAGGTAAATTGCTCAATTTCGAGCGAGGCGGTGAAGCTAGCGAACGAACACGGCGTTGACTTGGTGTTCATGGATAAGGGCGACCCCGTGGCCCGGGTGGTAGGTGCAAAGTACGGTGGCTCACCGCGAATATGGGTGGCCCAGCTGAAATCCGTGAGGAGAAGCGGGGAACTGGCCTGGAGCTTCGTGAGAGGGAAGTTGAGAAATCAAGCCACCACCCTCAGATATTATGGAAGGAAGTACGGTGGGAAAGCCGAGGAAGCTCTAAATGGTCTGGAGAGGGCCATGGAGGCAGAGGTGACTACTAGGGAAAAGGCCATGCAGGTTGAGGCCGCTGCGGCCAAACTTTACTGGAGTGCTGTAAAGGAGCTGATTCCAAGGGAACTGAGGTTTCCAGGGAGGAGGTTCAAGATTAAGGCGGAGGACCCCTTCAACGTGGCCCTCAATCTGGGATACGGCTTCCTGAGGATGAGAACCTGGAGGGCAGTGGTCGTGGCAGGGTTGCTACCTTACGTGGGTTTCCTACACAAGTACAGACCTGGAAGGCCCTCCCTTGTGTTCGACCTCATGGAGGAGTTCCGTTCGCCATTCGTGGATAGGCCGCTAATTGCCCTGGCGAGAGAGAATTGGGAGAAGATAAGTGAGCGGAAGGAGCTCTACAGGGTATTTACTGAATCCGTGGACGGTGGAGAGGTGCTAAGACAGGCCAGGAGGTTAGCTAATGCCATAGTTGACGGAGAACAGTACAAACCCTTCGTGTCAAAGTGATAAGGTATGTCCGCTCCTCTATCGAGTGGTTCCTTGAGGTCTAAGAAGGGGAGTGATGCTATATGATGTACGTGGTCATATATGACATATCGGATGACAACCTCAGGGCCAAGGTTGCAGCATTCCTTAAGAGCAAGGGATTGGTCAGACTTCAGTATAGCGCATTCGCCGGTCAGCTAACTTCCTCTCAACTGAGGGACGTTGAGGGAGGGATAAGGATCCTATTTAGGAAAATGGAAGGAGAGAGGAAGAGCCTCATAATCTTCCCACTTACGGAACCCCAGTACGAGAAAAGGATAGCGATAGGGGAGACCTTAAAGGACGAGGAGGACAATGTAATAATGTAAAACTTCAATCCATGGGTTACACGTTTTGACTAGATTTAAAAAGTGAGAGCTAATCGATTTGGCTCATAAAATTCTCTATGAATTTATTAATCACATCTCCGAACGCGGTTTTTCCGCCCCTGTTCCTTGACGCAGACCAATAGTCCGCAGCCACAAGGCCCTGAATCATAAGGAGGAAGGTTCTCTTGGTCCTCGCGTCTCCATTCATCCACACCTCGCTCCACAGGGATCTCAACAATGAGTTAACGTGCTTTACAACTTGCTCCATGTTGATGTCATCTCTGGGAATCCATCCGGGTTGCAATATGTCTTTCATCTCGTCATAGAAAAGCAGGAAGTCCTCCTTTCCTAGTCTAATCTCCCTTCTGCTGAGCTTCTCCATCCTATCTTTCAAATTCATAGGATGATGATGGAGCAGCACCCCAAGGCTCACCAACCTTGAGTCATTTAATTTCCCTTTGTCCTGAAGGTACATATTGACTGCGAAGGTGGAGATGACCTCATGCCCAACGAATGAAAGTTTCCTTCCCTCCCTGAACATGAACCTGTTGAAGGGTACCTTTCCGAAGTCATGAAATATGATGGCCTTCTGCAGGAGGTCCGAGAAGTTTGGAGTCAGCAACCTTCCTTGAATTATCAATTTCCCCCCTACCACCTTCAAGGCTTCCTCAACGTGATTCCTCAAGGTCTCAGAATTTGGAGGGTCATAGAAACTATAGATAGTAGGTCTGGTCAGACCAATCCCCTCTCCTTGTCATATTGACCCTTAACCACAAACTTGGCGCCTCTAAGCGACATCATCACGGCCTGCCTCTCACTGGAGGGACATCCTTCATTCCCATCAGATTGAATGACTTTCACGCAGTTTTTCTTCAGGTAACTGTACCCTACGGGAACTTCATTATCCTCCACCTTGGCAATAAAAATTGCTCCATCCCTCACTAAACTACCGTTAAGTTGGATTAGGATCTTAGCCGCGTCTGTAGTTGGAGATACTATGTCGGTCACCACCGCCACCGCCTTCCTTACCAGGCCATAATCTACTTCCGGTTCCCTTGCGTAAACCGAGTCCAGCATCGCCTGATGATCGACGTGCAGGTTTAGTTTCCAATTCCTTTCTAAAAAATCTAAGGTGGCCTTACTCAGGTCCCAATCGTAAACCTTGTACTTGCTCTTATCCTGGATGAGATCCTCGTCATACCAAACAACTGCCCTTCCCTTCTCCTCTCCTCCTCTTAAGAACCTCCCGAACCGCTGGACAAGGGAGTTCGCAGGGGCAAGGTCTGTGATCAAAAGATCGCTGGACATATCGAGTCCTGCCTCCACTGCCTGCGTGCCCACAATTACCCACTTATCTTCTGATTTTTCTTCGCTGATTTTTTCCACTAATTGACTCTTCGCCTTCCTGTCCTCTGAGGTGAACCTGGAGTGGATCAATACCTTGTTCCTACCCCCCAGCATGTTGTAGAACTGAACTGCCTCTGAGACGGTGTTGAAAATTATTAAGGCCTTGTGGAAGTTACTTTCCCTCAACTTACTCATGATAACCTCAAACTTCTTATCATCCTTCAAGGGAAGGGTCTCAATCTCATAATCCTTTTGTTTTCTGGAATTGTAGAATTGTTGGTCATCTTCAGGTTTGAATTCAACGTACTTCATCTTGAAGTTAGTATTTGATGTAAGAAGTTTTGAGAACGTAGATGGAATTGTGGCCGACATCAATGTGACCCTGTTGCCAAAGTTCCTGCTTATCTCAAGGAGAAACCAGAGGAAACTCAGGGACTTGGCGCTATCGTAGAGGAGATGGACCTCGTCCAAGATCATGGAGGAGGTATAGACCGAGGCCCAAGAGAACATGTAGTGACCGAGGGAACTGTTGACCCCCGAATCAGAGGTGTCGCGAAAGACGTTCCCCATGTCCTCTGGCGATATACCCAGGCAGGTAAGGGATAAAGTGTCCAAGGTGGTGAGGGTGATGGGATGGATTAGGTAAGGAGAGGATGGGTTACCCATGAACCTTGCACTGACGGATCCTTCCAGGTTATAGGACCCAAGAAAGGAGGAGAGCTTACCTAACTGATTCTCGATGAGTGTCCTCAGTGGATAGACCGCAAGGAGCTTGAATCCATGCCTTAGCTGATAAAGGGAGTGGGAGAAGGTTAAGGCGGTCTTACCGTACCCGGTGGGGGCTGATATGAGGTAGTTGGAATTAGGGTCCTGATCAATTAAGTTAGCTACCTTGAGGATAAAGGGTCTTTCTTGATATTTTTTATCAACGTTCTTTAGGTAGACATTTACTTCTTGAAGATATTGGACGAGACACATGAAAGGTAGCCTCCAGATTTGTTAATTTCATGGGCAGCATGGATCTCCCTTAAGCACTTGGTCAGATGTTCTCCGTTAGAGGTAATAACGTAGCTGTAAAGGTACCTGAGGGCCATGTAAGCATGATAGCCGTCACGATTCTTGTACCTACCCCTTAGATATAGTGAGGCCGGCCTTAACAGTTGATGAAATAGACTTTGAAGAGATTCCATGAATTCTTTTCCTAGGCTCCACCTTTTGAAGATCTGAAGCGGAAATTCCTCATATATCTTATAGGTATTTCCTTCGCGGGCTACCTTCAGTAACCTCAGATTGACGTTGGAAAGCGGAAAACTCCTAAGCTTCTCAATTACAACCTCATTTAGTAGAACGGAGAGCATAACCAACTCGTCATCCAATCCTCCCAATTGATTTAAGACGTCCGAGAGTGATGATGACAGTTCGGATTTAATAGAGATCCAATTTGTGGGCGACTCCAGTACCAAAGGTAATACGTCCTCGGAGAACGTAAGCAAGTAGTAATTACCGTCGACAAAGGAAACGTAAGCCGAGGTAAGCCCTAGTAAGAATAAGGTCAATCCCGGGATGTCAGTATAGAGAGTTACCTGTTCATTCATCAAATCAGATTCCATGATACTTATTCCCTCATACCTGTCCACCTTCATTATTTGAAAGCTATAACCCTCCTTTCCGTTAGAGCCCTGGATGAAATTGTTTGTGCCAACTAAGAAACCACCTTTCTCCTTAACCTTAAGATCCACCTCCATGGAGGTTAGACCTTTAGTGTATTGATCACTCTTAGAGAGGCAGACTGCTAAACTCTTCAAGTTTGTTACTTTATCGTTCCCACATAGTTTCTTAAGGGTGTACTTAATATCATTACCTACAAAGTTGAAGTTGATATTAGATTTCTCGACTTCCTCCCAGGAGGATTTAACACAGTCTAAGGTAGGTTGATCTCCGCACCTCGACTTGATGAATATATATCCTTCATAGAGAAGTGAGGATAAGAGTGTCGAACTAGGGGGAAAATTAACCCTGAGCTGCAACTCCGACCACCTGCTCTTGATCCAGCCCATACCCTACGTAGCCTTTACTTAGTTTGAGCTTTGCCTTGAATTGAGTAAACTCAGTTAGGGGGAGTCCAACCCTGAACTTCTTGGCCTTAGAGTTAAGATATAGGTTGGCAGGGGAATCTTCAAGTCCCCTTACTGGCACGAAGAACTGGTCTACATACTGCCCCGAATATTCCAGTATTTCAACACCTTCATCACACGGGAAGGAGTAAGTGGTCAGAACTTCGTCGCCTACTATCGTTGGCTTGATCTCCTTGACCTCAGTTACCGCCACCAAACTCTCTCTACTTCCGATCCTCTTGATCTTCCATAGGTCCTCAACCCTGAGGTCCAGGGCCTCACTGATCACTAATGCTATACTGAACGTGGGTGGCATCCCATCTAAGGTGGAGAGTGAGGTTTTTCCCCTTGCCGGCGCGTCGAAGGAACCATTTGGATCAATGGGAGAGGGATAGGAAATTCCACCTGATGTCCTTATGGCTATTATTCTATTAATGTCCTGAAAGGAGGTAGGAAAGGCGTTTAAGGATTTGTAAGAAAGAGATAGGATCCCCCTAGAGAGCTCCCCCATTGTCTTGACAGCTCTGCCTTCACTGAATCCTTTCCTCACCGAATACGGCTCAGCAATAGCTCCAAGCAGGGTAGTGGGTGGAGGAAAAAGAAATGAGGACGCCGTCTTGGACATACCAGCCACCCTGGCCTGGAAGCCCCACTGGAACTCCACCATGATGAGGAATCCCCTCACTTCAACCTACCCAGGGCGTCATTAATGGCGTTGCTCACTGTCTCCTCCGGAGTGGGATAGCATTTGTCGCCCTTACACTCACTTTCTGCGTAACTATATATGTTAGTACCATAATTAACGCTAGACTTCTTGCTCAATGCCCTGGCCATATAGTCGCCGACGAATGAGGAGGGCATGGTCCACACGTCGTTGGAGACAGCTAGGGAGAGGGAGTCCCACCTAACTTCAGCTGGGTTGAACCTGGTTCTCTTGGCTCCCACTGGGAACTCCAGTAAAAGTCTTCTGAGTGCCTCTATGGCCGCCTGAGTCCTTTTCTTAGCTGAGTCGGTCTGAACTATATCCTGTCCATATTGATCCACGTTGAATGTGTACTTTCCTATGAACTTTGTGTCGAGATCGAAGGAGAAGGCGAACAGCCCAGAGGATAACTCCACGTAATATATCCTCTGTCCTGAAGTAGACTCCCCTTCCTCTTGTCCTGAAGTAGACTCCCCTTCCTCTTGTCCTGAAGTAGACTCCCCTTCCGCTGCTCCCACAAACTTGGTACCAAGAGCATACCTACTGTGAAGTTGAGGGTCTATTGATAATACCTTCAATCCTTCCCTCACCGGAACCATGTACCCGGTATAGAAGGAAGAGGTCCTCTTTACATTGGGATTCTCAGCATAGAGGAAGCCTCCCACATCCTCAACTCCACAATTTGAGACTATTGAACTCTCTATTTTGCCTACCACCTCACTTTTTTCGTTTTTCTTTTTATTAGCAGCCTCTGGAGGTTTTTCACCTATGACGTCCTGATAGACCTCCTTGGATGAGCTCTTCAGGAAGATGCCCTTCTGGCAATACTTGCAGACCTTCTCTTTGACTTTACCCATCTCCTCCGCCAAAATTGTCTGATAGGCGTGAGCTACGCTTTCTCCTGAGATGGCCGGTACGAAAAAGGTAAGGAAGTTACCACCTTCACTGACCACAATGGGGACCCTTCTATGCTTCACATAATTGCCGACCCTCTCTACCATGTTGAGGGCTTCGGCCTCAAGCCATATTCTACCTCTAACTGATACATACATGTCAAACACCCTGACTGCCCGCGGTCTCTTTGCTTTGTTTGACTAGGTATTTAAGTAAGTTTCTGTTATCAGAGATCGTTTCTATTTCCTTAATGTCAACATGAAGATCCTTGGAGATTTCGGCGGCGTTGGAAGAGATCTCCGAGGAGAGGGCGCTCAGATCTTCCCTGAATTTACCCTTGGACTTGAGCCAATTCACAACTGACCTACCTAAATTATAGGCAGCCCTACTCTTTAATCCAGCGGCCTTAACCAGGGCCTGGGAGGAAATATAGGAAACCATTTCCCTCAAGTCAGGTGTGTTGGACTTGGACTTGAGCTGGTTTATCTCTTCCTCGGCCTTACTGAAATTTATGGAATTAGAGAGATATTGGGCGTCCTCATCAATTTTTCCGGAGTTCAGTAAGGAGTTATAGTCCCTAAGGGCCTCTCTAACATAGAATAGAGCGAGGTCCTTGGAGGACGCTTGAGATAGCTTGTCAACATAGGTATAGCTTCCTTGGGAGTAAAGGAGAACAGCAAGTATTTTAGAAATTTCCTCTCCCTCATCAAGATTTCCCATGACGACTGTTTCACACTCCATTATTATAAAGTTTTCTCGAAAAAGCGAGCATAATTTAACCTCAGCTGAATGAGATGGAGATATAAAGTTTCAATCAATTGGAACAAGAACAATCCTGATCAACACAAGTTAGGCCTACACAAGTTAGGCTTAATACGACAGAATGATCTAGGCCAAAAAAGCATATGGTCGGTTTCAAGGATGGAACACGGTTTTCCTTAAATCTCTTTATAAAGCTCTTACGAAGTTGACTTTGTCAATACTATCCTTAAGCTAATAGGGAACTTAGGAAAAACTTAGGAAAAAGAGCTTCATTTATGGACTTGCAAAACTAACGTTTCCCTGTCCTGGAAGGGCAAGGCTCATCGTTCTTCCGTAAAATCATTGTAGGAGTATGGTCTTGCTCTGCTTAGATATTAGGGAGCAAAGGTAATTTTTAACGCTCCCGCACTGTCCCCTATCGGAGAGAGTTGAGGTGCTCCCAGATGGAGCCGCCTTGATCAGTTCCTGAATTCTGTTGTAGTCTGATTGCTCTATCACAGTTGTGACTAGGTGGGCACCAGCTTTGATTGCTGCTATTGCGGCAGCGGCAGACATGGCCTTCCTTCCACCGGTGAAGTCCACGTAGTCCCCTGGGTTAAGTCTCCCCAAAACTTCCTTTCTAAATTTCACATAGTCCTCAGGAGATTTAATGTCGTCGATGTCGAGGACTATGTCGGAGAGCGAATGTTCGGAGACCCCACAGCAAAGAAAAATGTTCTTTAGGAGGTTCCAGGCGTTAGTCACCTGAGGATGGTTAGTTCGAATAATGTAGACTTCCCTGATTTCAACGGGTGTCCCTTTCCCACTCTCTGAAGAGTAATTTCCCGTGAGAAGATTAGAGAAGGTCTCGAATATTCCTCCAGGGGAAGTCCCAAGTATTGAGACCAGCTTTACCATACAATAGGATACGGAGAGAAGTTAAAAGTCCGCAGGGTCTCCTTCTAGCTTCCTAACGTAAAATTCCCAATTAAATAGGAGTCTATCCTGGCTTCGCCTCCACTTCCCCGAAACCTATACTCCTAGATTTCCCCACACCCACAAAATTAGCGTAGCCCAGGAGAGTTCTCACCATGTCCCTCAACTTCGTCCCCTTCCTGGCAATGAGGGAAAAGAGCGCCCATCCCACGAATCCCCTGACCGATCCGTTGTCATAATTTACCGTGATGGGCTCCAATTGATAGTCCACTTCGCGGAAGTAATAGAGGGCCCTGGAGCCCGTTGTCCTCACTATGGCGGGGTGCATGAACTTGTTCCAATGAGAGGTGAGGGAAGCCATGAGCAGTGGAGAATAAGGAAAGAGTACGTATCTATTCCTCAACCTCCTGAACTTAGGTCTGGGAACCTGGAGAAGGGTCGGAGTGAGAAACTCAATCCTGTAAAGCCTAGAGTCTGGGAGCGTCAGTTGATCAACCTTACTTACCTCAACCTTCTCAAGTTCCATTCTCAGTTGTTTGTTGTATACGGTGAAGTCCACCGTGGAATTGGAGATCACCTCCTGAAGGAAATCATCTAACAAGGACGTCACACTGAACCTGTACTCCTTGTCTTTGTGTAGAGTAACGAATCCACGGGAGTACAGGGGTTTTTTACCGACGTGAAGAGCGGTGACCCGGAACGGCTTCAGAGGTTCGGTGGAGCTAATGGCTGATTTGTAGGTGTTTGAGAAGGAGAGCACAGCTGTCCTCGAGATCTTTGAGGAGAAAGGTTGAACCACCATCTCCTCCTTGGTCCTCAGAACGTATGTGGCCTTTACTATCAACTTTTCCATGATTCGTTCAGGGTCAAAAAATTTGTCGGTTACTCCGTTGAGTGTGTCGATAGTGTCGTCACTTGGTGACTGACGTGAATTAATGAGGATTGTGGCTAGTTAACATATCTCGACAGATAATTATCCATTAATTTGCCTAATCTGTGACTACACTATCGACACACAGTATAGCAGTACGGTAAAATATTTTACCTCTTGGATAACCTATCCATATGGATATTTACGAGGCCATAAAGAGGCGGAGAGACGTAAGGAGCACGTTCAAGGGAGATCCGATAGACGAGGGGACCCTGGCCAAGATATTAATGGCGGGGCATTTGGCTCCCTCAGTTGGTTATTCCCAACCCTGGAACTTCATACTGATCAGGGACGTCCAGACTAGAAAGAAAATTCTGGAAGAGACATTGAGGCAGAGAGAAGAATTCGCCCAGAAATTAGATGATGATAGGAGAAAACTGTTCAACACAATAAAGATAGAGGGTATCCTCGACACACCGATTAATGTCGTGGTGACGTGCGACCCATCCAGGTTTGGACCGAACGTCCTAGGAAGACACACGATGCCCGAGACCTGTGCGTACAGCGCGGTGCTGGCGGTTGGAAACATATGGCTGGCAGCCAGGGCAGAGGGGGTGGGGATTGGATGGGTCAGTTTCATGGACAAGGATAGGGTGAAGGGCATACTGAACATACCTCCCCACGTGGAACTGGTGGCTTACTTGTGCATGGGATACGTTACGAACTTCCCGGAGATACCGGAGCTGGAGGAGAGGGGGTGGAACAGGAGGCTCCCGCTTTCGGAGTTGGTATTCATGGAGAGGTGGGGTATGTCCCCTGAGGAGGATTTCAGGAGGAGGCTGGACGAGACGAAAATTTAGGATGCAGGGAATATTCTTTAGGGCCCCTTATTAATGTTCGCGGGTTAAAGATCACTAAATGCTTATTAATTTATGTTGTATGAAGTTATTAAATGTACGTCCAACAGTTAAATCCTGCTGGAAACGTTGGATTGACGATTTTTCTTTCCTTAGTGCCACTCATAGTCCTTTTTATACTTCTAATAGGGCTTAGGTTGACCGCCTGGTTAGCCTCGCTGATAGGGTCAATTGTAGCCATTCTCTTGGCGGTGGGGGTTTGGAGAACACCGCCCACTGCGGCAGTGGAGTCATGGCTAATAGGTGCTCTGACGGGCACCTGGGCCATATCTTGGATAGTGTTCTGGGGGTTGGCTTTCTACAACACACTTGTCCTCACGGGTAAGTACGACGCATTCAAGGAATGGGTGGTGAGGAACGCCACCCAAGACGCGAGGGTACAGGCAATACTTCTGGCCTGGTCCTTCGGTGCCTTATTTGAGGGATTGGTAGGGTTCGGATACCCTTGGGCCTTGGTGTCACCTATCCTCATCGCCCTGGGTTTCGCCGAACTCAGGGCCCTCAACGTCACCGCAATAGCCAACAATGCGCCAGTTTCATTCGGTGCCCTGGGGACGCCCATAATTATACTTTCAGCGGTCACGGGGCTACCTCTACTTTTCGTCTCCTCTTCAGTGGCAAAGGTTGTAGCCGTCTTGGCGCTACTTCCTCCCTGGATCCTGGCTTACCTTGTGGATGGGTGGAATGGAGTAAAGGACATATGGCCCATGGCCATATTGGCTTCCTTGGCGTACATCGCAGGCCAATACCCCATGGCTTCCTTGGTTGGACCCTATCTCGCCGACATTACGGGTTCCCTGGTTTCCTTCGGCGTATTGCTGGCCTTCCTGAGGGTGTGGAGACCGAAGAGGGTGAAGTCCTTCTCCACCCAAAGTCAGACCGAGAGGAAGAACGTACCCGGAGTGGGAAGGGTTTGGTTGTCCCTCTTCATCATAATAGTGGTGGTCACCCTCTGGACGGGACCTTGGTCACCGCTGACGAAGATCAACCTGGCCACCCTGGCCCTGAAGGCACACTCGGATCTTCTGAACAAGACTGTGGCCGTCTCATTCGCCTTCAACCCAGCCGTGGCGGGGACGTCCATATTCGTCTCCTGGCTTGTCACCTTGCCAGTGTTGGGTGCCACACCTTCAATAGTTAAGAAGGCCCTCACCAACTCCATAAGGCAGTACTGGGGAGGGATACTCACGGGGATATTCGTGGTGGGGCTAGCGTTGGTGTTCAACTACAGCGGAATGGCTTACTCCCTGGCCTGGAAGGCCGCTGACCTCTCCACCTTGTTCATAGTGGTTTCTCCCATATTCGGGTGGATTGGATGTGCCCTGTCAGGTAGCAACACCTCAACCAACGCCCTGTTCGGAGCCTTCCAGCTCACCGTGGCGAAGATAACCGGGTTACCCATAGGCCTTACTCCTGCCCTCAACTCCGTGGGTGCGGAGGTGGCGAAGCCCGTTGCTCCCCAGACCTTGAGCGCAGGTGTCTCGACGACCAAGTACGTCAGGAAGGAGGGGTTCGTGGCCAGGGCTAACTTGC
>JAFMDM010000043.1 GCA_017857195.1 Methanobacteriota archaeon | reverse complement strand
ACCAGAAGTTACGGTGGGCCTCTGGATTATGGTATCACTCCAAAAGTAGAGTCCATCTTTTCTTAGTTGAGTCGAATATTGCGACAGCGTAACTTTTCAGCTTCTCCAGGAGCTTATATTCCGTCGGCCTTAACTTCTTCTGTGCCAGTTCCATGTCGTCAGAATCTATGGTGGCCAACTTCTCCTTGAAGGATCTCAGGAAGTCCTGATCTATCGCTATCCGTTCGTTATCTGTTGTAATTATCTTAGCTCCTTCCCTGTCCAATTTGCTGAAGAACGCGTCCGGGTTCCTTAACCTCAACTCACTCTCAAACATGACGCCCTGTTGTTTAAGTATATCAATAGCAGTTCTCCTTTGCTCCTCCTGCTTCTGTTGTTGTGGCTTAGGCTCGGACTGAGGTTTCTGTGGCCTCTGTTCTTCCGCCCCTGAGACCTTCTCCTCCAAGGCTGACACTCTTTTGGCAAGGTCATCTATCTTTCCTGTGAAAGGGTTCAGCACGTCCTGCAGTTTCCTTTCCAACCTTTGAGCTATGGTATTTGTGACTTCGCTTAGATCTACGTTCTTCTCTCCCCTTCCTCCAAGGATAGTTGTTCTGACGTAGTCCGCCACTAACGTATAGCCCTCAGCTCTCGCTCTTTCCTCCAACTCCTTGTACTCCTCTTCCGTTAACTTCAGAGTAAGATACTTCAAGGACTGTCCAACCTAAACATCTGAGCCCTCAAATTTAAACAATGGGGCCTTGAAACTTCCTATCTCAAGCAATCTTCTGTTTATCGAGAATACTGTTTATGAGGTTGTCCTCAGTGGGTACTCCTATGAACTCCACAGAACCGTTAATGGCCATTGTGGGAACCGACATGACCTGATACTTCTCAGCCACGTCCTGATTCTCGTAGGCCTCAATTGCGTCAGAGACCACGTTTTTCCTCCCCGCCTTGTATGCCTCAAATGCCACCATATGACCCATGAGCGCCGCGTAGGGGCAATAGGGGCATGCGTGAGTAACAATGGTTTCTATTTTTACATTACCCTTAACTTTCTCTCTCACTGCCTGAGCTACCTCTGGGCTAAGGCCACTCTCACCCATTGAAAGTCTCACTATGGTCTCAACCAGCGCCCTGAGCTCCTCTCCAACTGGGGCGCCCGTCCATCTCACCAGGCCGTCCAGGAAGGCTACGGTGGGGGTTCTCTCCACCATGAATTTCTTGAAAACCTCATCATCCTTTCCCTTATTGAAGACGTGGACGTGAAGCAGACTCTTTCCATCGATCTTGGGAGTGGCCTCCCCTATGAAGTTCATGAGTTTCACGGTTAGATCGCAGTATTGGCAATCATCTCCCTGGGACGTGAAGACATAAACGTCTACCTCGCCCTTCATGTCCTTGAGAGCGTCCCTCAAGGCCTCCTTCACTTCATCGTTAAATAGTTCTACATACTCTTCCACAGTTGTGCACCTGTAGAAGTGATCCTTGTCGGCACATTTTAAAGGTTTCTTTATTTCAATTTAGCTTAAATATTTTAGACTTTCCTCATCAAGTCCCCTTCGCTCTGCGAAAGTTCCACCTTGAAGACCTCACCCTTCGGTTTTCTTTCCCTGAATATTGCCGCTGTAAATGTACTTATTCTATTTCTACGATCTAGCCAACATTCTGGAGAAAGTCCAGCCTTCATGCATGTCTCCGCCAGTAACGTTTGAGAGTCCCATTTGTTCTCCGTCCCCACTTGAGGAAGAAGGACCCCACTATACCAAGGATCCCTCTCCACTAAAACCCCATCCCGTCCCACTTTCACTAACTTAGGCAGCTCCCAGGGATCCTCTGTGCGAATCTGCGAGGGTTGGGAGAGCACAGTGACCTCTATGATCACGTAATCCAACTCGTTTCTCTTAAGGGGTGGAAACCTGGGATCGCCCTGGGCTGCGCCAATTGCGGCCTGAGCTATGACTTTCCAAATCTCGGCCACGGGCCTGAGGTATCCTATGCAACCCCTCAGTTCAGTGGTGTCTCCGTAAAACGTTTCCAGAGTTACGAATCCCATCCCTCTCCTGCGGAGGAGCGGATTCTTGATCTCTATCTCCCCCTTCCTTCCATTTAACTTCATCTCTATGGACTCCCTGGCTACCCTCACCAGCTCCCTTCCAGCCTCTAGGTCCAGTTCTTGAGGGTCCAGAGTCTCCATCTTGCTCAACTAACCTCTCTAGCCTTATAAGCGTCGTCCTCATGGTATACCAGTGAGAGCCCTTCCAATATTCCTTACCGCACTTGCTACACTTCCACTTGTTACTACCTATCAAATTCAGTGTACCATTACAGTTGACGCATCTGCTTCCGTTAAGTTCCGTATCTATTTCAAGTCTGTAAGTTCTAACGATCAGAGCTAAGGTGTCCAAGGTGTTCATACCAGGTTGAATGAATATACATTCAGCACCGTTCTTCTTAGCCCTATGATATAGGCCCTTGTCTCTTGTCACCAACACCCTGTGTTCTGCCTGGGATATCTTGAGGATCTTCCAATCCGCCATATCTCTTTCGTACACCGTATCATAACCCAATAGTCTCAACCATCTGGCAACGCTTCCCAGCATGGCATCAACAATGAATTTTGTTCCCATTCACTGCACCAATATTATCCAAAGTAGTAACCAGGCTATTATGAATGTCGATATGCCTTTCCCAAATAGGAGCCATTTACCGCTGTCAGGGTAGATTGATCTGACCACAATTATAGAAGCTACGTAAAACACGAGGGGGAGGATGAATGTATATATTGAAAGGTAGGAGTAGCTCAGAAAACTGGCAGCTCCCACAATGGCGCCCATAATCCCTCTAAGTATAATTACCCAGTCTCCCCTATCCACGGTCAAGACTGAACAGGTGGAGGTAATAACGGTTGCACATGAAGACCTCTATGAGCTACCTTGACCTCCTCGCTTGGTTAAGCGAGGTGGGCACGTCGCTTACGGGCAACGTGGTGGAAAATGTGTATAGGGCATGGGGAACTGACATATTCCTCTTTAAGCTGCATGGCAGGGACGGAGATAAAACATTGTTGCTGGAACCTGGGAGGAGGGTGCACCTCACCAAGATGGAGAGAAGAAGGGAAGTTGACGGGAATATAATAAGGTTAAGGGAGTTGGTGAGGTCCGCCTTTCTGAGGTCCTTGGGAAGCTTAGGGAATGAAAGGATCCTCAGGATAGAACTCTCCAACGGCAATTGGTTAATTTTAGAGCTCCTCCCAAAGGGCATCATGTTGGTAACCGATGGGGAGGGAAAGATACTATACGTGTCAGAAAGGAGAAAGTTCAAAGATAGGGTGTTGGAACCAGGAGAATACTATAATCCCCCTCCTCAGTCTCCCTTCAGGCCGCCGCGGGACTTGGTAGAGGCCGTGGGGGAAATTGATGAGGAGAAATTGAAACAATTGATTGAAAGAGTCTCCAATGGAAAATTAAGTCCCTGCCTTAGGGCGGGCTTCACAGCGCTTCCAATTGAATTTCCTGGATGCGAATCCAAGGAAAGCTTCAATGACGCACTTGAGGAATACTTCAATGAACTTGAACGTAGCGGAGCGGCTGAAAGGGCCAAAGAGAGGGTGGAGGCGGAGCGTGCCAGAATAGAGGCCTCCATGAAACAGGTCCAGGAGGCTGCGGAGAAGTATATGGAGGAATCGGAGAGGCTCACAAAAACGGCCAATTCCCTTCTTTTAATGTATTATGAGATACAGGAACTTCTGTCTAGGGCTAAGAGCGAAGGTAGGAGAAAGGTCGAAGTTCAATTGGGTACAGAGAAAGTTGAGCTTGACCCTACCCTATCCGTGCAGAGAAATGCCTCGCTCCTCTTCGATAGGGCGAAAGAGCTGAAGACCAAGGCTAAGAGGGCCGCTGAAACAGTTGAGGAATTGAAGAGCAGGCTCTCTAAATTGGGAGAGGAAGTAACAGATGTGGAGGAGGAGGTCAGGTTAAGTGTTAGGACCAAACAGTGGTATGAGAGATATAGATGGACCTTCACCAGGAATGGGTTCCTGGTTATTGCAGGTAAGGACTCGGATCAGAACGAAAGTGTAGTTAAGAGGTACCTAGGAGAGAATGATATTTACCTTCACACAGACGTCCAGGGAGCCCCATCCACTATACTCTTCACTCAAGGCAAGGAGCCATCAGAGGGTGACATCTACGATGCGGCAGTTCTTGCGGCCTCCTATTCCAGGGCTTGGAAAGCCGGCCTTGGCGCCGTTGACGTCTTCTGGGTTCCAGGCTCTCAGGTCAGTAAGACTCCTCCGGCTGGAGAATATCTTCCAAAGGGCTCCTTTATGATTTATGGTAAGAAGAATTACGTGAAGGGAGTCAAACTGGAGCTATCACTGGGGCTAGAGGGTGAGGAGAGGAAACCGATAGTGGGCAGCGAGGAAGCCATATCATCTAGAACACAGATATATGTTGTGCTGGGACCAGGAGACGAATTGGAGAGGTTGGCAGAAAGGTTGGTCAAGGTGTTCTCCAGGAGAGCTGAAGTTAAGGGGGCAGGGGCTTTAAAGGACGAAATCCTCAAGTTGCTTCCTGGTAAATCCAGCATACTCAGGGTCTCAAAGACCCTCCTTGGGGCATCCCAACTAGGTTAATCACGTGGGGAAGAACCTGAGAGAGAACCCACTCCTTGGACTTTGAGCCGTCGATCACTAGGAAGTTGTACCTCTTGGCCATATCGAGATACCTTCTCCTCACCTCAGGAAGTGACCTAAGTTTTTGTGGGAAACTGTAGCTATCCTCGCTCAGTCTGGAGAGGGCCACTGAGGGGTCGATGTCCAACAGGATTGTAAGGTCTGGAAAGGGGAACTTGGAGTTCACCTTCTCTATCCATTCCTGGTCTATTCCAAGGGCCGATTGATATGCAATCGAGGAGAAGAAATATCTATCTGTAATCACCAGGTCAGCCTCCTGGGACCTCATCCATTTGAGGTGGATCGCCCTATCTGCAGCGAATAGTAGGGTCAGCAAGATCGGATCGTCCCATCCATGCTTGGATATAAGGGAAGAGAACGTGCGATCGAATGGTTCCGCCGTCACAACTACCTTAAGGTTAGGTAGTTTTTCCTTTATGGAGGAGGCTAAAGTCGTCTTTCCAGCTCCGTCTATGCCCTCTATGGCTATGAACTTCACTTGTTCACACTGGAGAAGGTGGCTAAATTTCTCACCTTCGTCGTAGCAGCAACACCACCGCTATTACAATTACAACTACCACAGCCACGTATATGATGGGATTGATCCCTGAACTTGTCTTTTGTTGACCTACAGGAGGTGAAGTAGAGTTGGTTGAACTGGTTGAGTTAGACTTACCTGTACTTCCCGTGGTGCTGTTGGTACTGGAACTAGATTGTGTGGGAGTCTTTATGGGAGAAGTGGCCTCTAGCTTAATGGATGTGTTAGATCCGTAGCTCCCCAACGGTCCAGTCCATGTGGCGTTGACTATGACCGTGTATGATCCTGGAGAGCTTGGGACTAGGGGGATTTTTTGGTAAGCTGTTCCGTTGGCCCCAACCTCCACTGGTATTGATTTGGTCAGTATAGAAGAACCATTGAGGAAAACTTGAACAGTTAACTGCACTGTCCCTGTGGCATTTCCAGTGTTGGTTAAGGTAATCAGAGCAAAGTATGACGAATTCACCTGCAGTGCCGTTATAAATCCCGCCGTGGAGTTCATTATCTTGACATTAACTGAGGGTTTCACCACCAAGGGTAGGAAAACTGCCGGTACAGTTATCGATTTCCCCTGGACGTTGATCTCCCCCATCGCATAGGGATCCTGGAAGTAAGGCGGGTTACCTATGTCATATCTAAAGGTTCCATTGTTCACTTGGAAAGTTATCTTGTTGCCATTGGAGCTCATTGTGGTTCCATTTAACGTCACTGACCAATTGGTTCCCTGCGGAAGCCCATACTCAACAAAGGTGAGATTATACTTGACTGTAGGATGCACTCCCACGTAAATGTCGTAAGTTGATCTCACAGAAAAGTTTGGGAGAGCAACCGCATTGACTGACAGGTTGTAGATTCCATTTGCTTTTGGTGTCCATATCACTCCAGGGGTGACACTTTGCCCTGGACTCACTGTGGTGTAAGTTGTCTCATTAACAAAGGTGGTCGAGTTCTTGGATATTATGAAAGTAGTTAATACTTTAGCTTCAACATTTCCTTCATTGATTAGGCCGACTCCTATTTCATATGTTTGTCCTGCCGTCAATACTGAAGCCGAGGCTCCTGTACTCTGGTCCACTATTTTCAATCCTCCAAGCGCAATCTTCAGGTTAGACGGAGAGTAGGTGATATTTACCGTGGTGGAATTCACCACGTCTAGCTCACCAAAGGACGGTGAGGGAATGTAGCCCGCCGCTTCTGAAACGTTATATACATATTGTCCAGGAGGGACCTGGAAAGTTATCTTGTTGCCATTGGAGCTCATTGTGGTTCCATTTAACGTCACTGACCAATTGGTTCCCTGCGGAAGCCCATACTCAACAAACGTTACACCTACCGTTGAAAATGATAGTGAAAACGTCGAAATGAGGGTGACACAAAGAGTACCTAGCAACAATAACGCTATGTATTTTCGCATTGGGATGACCCTTCGAATATGATTTATATGTTTTTCTCATACACTTGTCTTGGTTCTAGACTCTAATGTTTTCCATGGGTTCTATTGGAATCGTAGGCGATGCAGTTGCAGTATGTGGAAGTTCTTTCAGAATTACCCACCTCTATCTCTATTTGGGAATTCCCTAGTTCATAGACCCCCAGTTCCAACAACCCTTAAATATACCCTGTTTGATAGCTTAACTCCGTAAAGGCTGATATATCTTGCAGGCAAAGGTTGAAAATCCGTTAAAGAGTCTCAAGATGGCGACCAATAAGCTGGTCTTAGTAAAACTAAAGGACGGCACTGAGTACATTGGTAGACTCGATCAAAGCGACGGGACAATGAACCTAGTGCTCAGGGACTGCAGTGAGATCAGGGAGAATAGTAGCGATGTAATAACAAAGTACGGACAGGTTTTGATAAGAGGAAGTAACATATTATTCGTGAGCATAGATTATGAAACGGTAATAGGGAAAGAGGGAGGCAAACTATAAAAAGCGACTTCTGCTATGCCGTGTGATTCACTATGAAGAACATTAACGTACAGGAGAGTCGTTATCAAGACGTAGACTCGCTTGAGGTGGAGTTGGTTGAGAGGAAAGGGACCGGGCATCCTGATTTCGTGGCCGATTCAGCCTCAGAGGAAGCGAGCAGGGAGCTTTCCCTCTACTACTTGAAGAAATTTGGCACAATTCTCCATCACAATTTGGATAAGACCCTTCTAGTGGGCGGACAAGCATCTCCGAGGTTCGGTGGAGGGGAAGTCATACACCCCATATACATAGTGGTGTCGGGAAGAGCTACAACTGAAGTTAAGACCCAAGACGGCTCAGAGAGTGTACCCATTGGAAGGATCGTTATTGAAAGTGTCAGAAATTGGCTTAAGGAGAACTTCAGATACCTGAATCCGGATAGACATGTCATAATCGACTATAAGATAGGCAAGGGCTCCACTGATTTAGTGGGCATATTCAACAATAGAAAGTCGGCTCCTCTCTCCAACGATACCAGCTTCGGAGTTGGGTTTGCTCCTTTCTCCACCCTCGAAAACCTGGTCTTTGAGACCGAGAGGACTCTCAACGGTAAGGAATTCAAATCCAAGGTCCCTGAGGTGGGAGAAGACGTCAAAGTGATGGGTCTAAGGAAGGGAAAGGAAATAGATGTGACCATAGCTATGGCCGTAATATCGTCTCTGGTGGGCGATCCCAATCACTACATGGCAGTTAAGGAGGAGGTCAAGGGGAAGGTACTGGACTTAGCGTCAAAGATCGCACCAAACCACACAGTGAGGGTGCACGTCAACGCAGGAGACAGACCAGAGAAAGGAATATTCTATCTCACAGTTACTGGTACCTCGGCGGAGCATGGAGATGACGGTATGACGGGGAGGGGGAACAGGGCTACAGGTCTAATAACGCCAATGAGACCCATGTCCTTGGAGGCAACAGCAGGCAAAAACCCCGTGAACCACGTAGGTAAATTATACAACGTGCTGGCCAACATGGCGGCGAAGAAAATAGTCGATCAAGTGAAGGGAGTCAAGTCAGTCCAAATAGAGGTGTTGGGACAGATAGGCAGGCCCATAGACGATCCAATGATAGTTAACGTGGATGCAATCGCCGTGGACAGTAAACTCACCGCTGAAATGAAAAACGAAATCAAGGGAATAGTGGACGAGACTCTCAGTGACTTCCAGAAACTCACCGACGCCATATTGGAGAGAAACGCAAGGATGTTCTAGCCCTTCCTTTCCATTCTTTGTTTTCTATAGTCTGAAAGAATCCTGTTTAGGTCCATCTGCCTTGCCTCTTCTATGGATTTCTCCTTTGCGAGGATTTCCACGTCCCTGAGTAGCTCTTCACTCACCAATGCATAGTCATCACCGATGAACTCTGCCAACTCGGTGGAGCAAGGCATTCCAAGTACAGTGAGGACCCCAGCGGAGAACTTGAGCTTTCCATCATCTCGAATCAGTTTCAGCTTCCCTCGTACCACGGAATCCACCACTCCCTTCAATTTCTCTATTTCACGGAACTTCAGGTTTAGTTCCTCCTTTAATTCAGCCAGTATTCTGTTCCTAACGTTAAGCTCCCCACTCAGCCTATAGATCGTCCTATCGCTCATGATTTCTCTATTATGCATTATTCTTTCCTCCTCAAGCCTATACTCAAGTTCATCCCTCTCCTTGAGCACCTGCTTCAGTCTTCCTCTAAGGTACTCTATTTCCTTCCTAGAATCAACAAGTTGCTCATTGGTCCTTTGGACTTGTCCCTGTGGCTTAGACCTCACCTCCTCCCTCTCGGCTGGACTAAGCATGGATTCAATCTCCCTCTCTACACATTCCATGGTGGGATGGCCCATTGCTACACAGGTCATCACTCTATCTTGGTTCACGTCAAGCTCCATCCTGTTGAGATAGCCCTCCACTTGCCTCAACTTATGCTCCATTTCATTGTACGCTTTCACCGCACAGGCCACCGAATCCCTTACATGTGGATCATCGATCTTCAATCCAAACCTTGAGCTTAGGGTCGATACTATGTTCTGCTTCTCGTCAACACTCATTGATCTCTCTGGTACGTAAAGTCTCGCACCCACTTGAGCCGCAAATTTCCTAACTGCCTCTGGAACCGGATTAACGTCTGTAGCCACAATTATTGGGACCCCGTATTGGGACACTATACTCAATACCTCCTCCCTGTCCACACTTCTCTTCGTGGTCAGAAGCACTGGATTGCCTCTAAGGTCGAGGACTGAGATCCCCACCTCCAACCCAGGATCTATACCTACAATAAGTGGCCTATCGCTCCTTTTCCTGCCGTTTCCGAATCTAACCCTGGTAGTATAGACAGGCCTCACGTCCACTGAAAGGTCATGGGTCTTCGCTTTCTTCACTATGCCATACAATGTCTCCCTGGGGGAGTAAACCACGAATACTGCCCCCTCAAGTCCGGCCCTAGACCTCTTTATGAAAACGTCGTAATCGAAGCCGTGGGCATCAAGCTTGGACTTAACGTCCTTGGTGGCTTGGAGCAGCAGTCCCCTAATCCTTCTCTTGAACCTGTTCTGGCTCATCCCTCCTGGACCATATTTCCTTGCCTTGGAGATCACTATTTTGGTCCTATTCTCAACCACTTTCACCCCTGTTCCATAGTTCCTCAACGCTAACCTGGCAGCCAATAGGGCAGTATCCAAAGAATCGGGCTTTCCCCTGACCTCCAGTCCGGCCCTCCTTGCGACTTCCCTAATGTCAATGAACTCACCATCGATATATGTTACCTGCACTACCTGCAAGTTGTCAGGTAACATCTCAACTATTCTCTTCAGGCCCCTTTCATCTCCTCCAAGTTCGAAGACGTTGTCTAACGAAAGTACCCGCGGCCTGTAGTCCCATACAAGCCTTATTAGACGAGGCGTATTGACATTATCGTATTTGGCGACAATTCTATCCCTTCCATCTATAATAGCAACGGAATACTTTGCTTCCCTCACTGCGTTGGGACTAGATCCGGCCTCGATGTCAACTCCCATGACCAAGGTCTTTTCATCCATCTTGCCCGTGTTCTCGAGGCTCGGGTGCATGATTTCGCTTTATATGGAATTCAAGGGTAAAAACTTTTGGGAAAACTGACGGCTCCCCGCCCTGAAGGGCGAGGCTTCTTAGGGCGTCTTAGTTTGTGATCCTACTTCTCGTCTGGGTAATATTGAGCCCAACAACAAATGTTTAATTCCTTCTCAAATGTGTATGTGTGATACTGGGAGATAGAGATCTTCGATACTTCATAGACAGAGGTCTCATAAAGGTGGAGCCTTTCCTGAGCGACACCGTTAGGGAGAACGGCCTTGACCTTAGGGTTGGAAAACAAATAGCCAGAATGAGGAGCCCAGGTCGGCCACTTAAACTGGGCGATGACGTCTCAGACTTCTTCTCAGTCAAGGAAGGTGACTCCTTTCTCATTCAACCAAACGAGCACGTGCTGCTCACCACAATGGAGTATCTTGAGCTGCCCAACGATGTCATGGCGTTCGTGAATTTGAGGTCCTCGTTCGCCAGGCTGGGACTATTCATCCCACCCACCATAGTAGATGCCGGGTTTCATGGCGAACTAACCATTGAGGTTGTTGGATCAGCTTTCCCCGTGGAATTAGAATCCGGCACCAGATTCCTCCACTTGGTGTTTGCCAAGACATTGACACCGATCGAAAGTCCCTACGCGGGAAAGTATCAGGGCCAAAGGGGAGTGACTCTCCCTAAGTTCCTCAAGTAATACTTCTTGGTTTTCCGTTACGTTGGCTGAGGTAGGGCAACCGCCCCACCATGGACCGGCCGGGATTTGAACCCGGGACCTCTCGGGTGCGAGCCGAGCACTCTTCCAGGCTGAGCCACCGGCCCAGATGTAGGTCCCGTTTCAAGTTTAAAGCGTTTCTTATCGTTGTAGAAAAGTTAATTTCGGTTACATGCCATAACCATTGTATGAGGGTCCTAACATTAGGAATTATCTTGACCTTTGTTGGTTTCCTCATAGTCTTTCTAGGTGCTGTTCTGGAGTCAACGCCTTCCAATTTCGCTGGAGCTGTGATCATAGGACCTTTTCCCATACTCTTCGGTTCAGGCGCCAGGAGCATCTTTGGACCATTCCTTTGGGTCTTCGCCATCATTTCCGTGGTGCTCATAATACTCTATGTCGTTTCTATCATCAATTTTCTGAGAACGAGGAAAGGTGGGCCCGGAGGGATTTGAACCCTCGGCCTCTCGGTTTCTGAGCGCGCCTTATCAGCCGAGCGCTCTACCATGCTAAGCT